>JBBQIR010000057.1:0-15929 GCA_038325105.1 Coriobacteriia bacterium | reverse complement strand
CCGGAGACGCAAGCCGCAAAAAGGATAGAGCACTACACAAGGAAAGGGATGCAGACGAAGATGCAGAAGAGCAGGAGGACCAAGAAAGAGACCCCGCCAGACTTAGTGCAAGAGCCTTTGCACTAACTTTGGCAATTCAGGGGCGGATAACCGGCGTTATCATGGCCTCTCGGCCGCCGTACCTCCGTGTATACTGGCGACCACGCGGCTCCTGGGCCGTGCGAAGCAGGGGGACGAGAAGGGGGCTCTTATGACCGACAATCGAATCGGCGCCAAGCTCACGACGCTGCGCGAATCGCTCGGCCTTTCGATCGACGAGCTTGCCGAGCGAAGCAGCTGCGATTCCGCGACTATCACCCGGCTTGAGAGCGGCGCCATCGCCCCGTCGCTTGCACCGCTCATCAAGATCACGCGCGCGCTTGGCGTCCGCCTTGGCACGCTGCTCGACGATGACGCGAACGTCGGTCCGGTCGTGACGCGCAAGGGTGAGGCCGAGCAGGTCGCGCGCCTCAAGAGCCTGGAGACCTCCTCGGACGGGAGTGTGCTCGACTTCTTCTCGCTCGCCCAGGGCAAGACGTCGCGCCACATGGAGCCGTTCATTATCTCGGTGCATCCTGCCGATCCGGGTAACCATCACCTCTCGTCGCACGAGGGCGAGGAGTTCATCTACGTGCTCGACGGCCAGATCGAGATCGAATACGGCAAGGACCTCTTCGGGCTCGACGCCGGCGACACCATCTACTACGACTCGATCGTGCCGCATCAGGTGCGCGCCGCGGCGTCTGTGTCGGCCCGCATCCTCGCCGTCGTGTACGCACCGGCGTAGGGGGAGCAGATGCAGCTGCACACCGACCTCACCATCGGGCAGTACTTCGAGCGGCAGGTGGCCGCCGACCCGGGACGCGACTTCGTCGTGTACCCCGACCGCGACCTCCGCTGGAGCTACGCCGAGTTCAACGAGCGCGTCGACCGTCTAGCCAAGGGCCTGCTCGCCATCGGCATCGGTAAGGGCGACCACGTAGGCATCTGGGCGCGCAACGTGCCCGACTGGCTTACGTTCATGTTCGCGACCGCCAAGATCGGCGCGGTGCTCGTGACCGTGAACCCGGTCTACAAGAGCCACGAGCTCGCCTACGTCATCCAGCAGTCCGACATGAAAGCGCTTGTGATCATCGACGCGTTCCGTGACGTCGACTACATCGAGATCATCCGCGGGATCGTGCCAGAGGCCGCCACTCAGGAGCGCGGGCATCTCAACAGTACCGAGTTCCCCATGCTCAAGTCGCTCATCTACATGGGTCCCGAGAAGCACCGCGGCTTCTACAACGTGCCGGAGCTCCTCGTCCTCGGCGAGCACATGCCCGATGAACCGCTGCGCGCGATCACGGCGTCGCTGAAAGCCGACGACGTCATCAACATGCAGTACACCTCGGGCACGACCGGCTTCCCCAAGGGCGTCATGCTCACGAGCACGAACATCCTCAACAACGGTTTCTACATCGGTGAGCGCCAGAAGTTCACCGCCGAGGATCGCGTGTGCCTACCGGTACCGCTCTTCCACTGCTTCGGGTGTGTGCTGGGCGTGCTCGCCGTGCTCACCCACGGCGCCACGCTCGTGATGGTCGAGAGCTTCGACCCGGTCATCGTGCTTGCTGCGGTCCAGAAGGAACGCGCGACTGCGCTCTACGGTGTGCCGACGATGTTCATCGCGGAGCTCGCACACCCGATGTTCGACATGTTCGATCTCACCAGCCTGCGCACCGGCATCATGGCCGGCTCGCCGTGCCCGATCGAGACGATGAAGCAGGTCATCGACAAGATGCATGCCTCCGAGATGACCATCTGCTACGGCTTGACCGAGGCCTCGCCGGTCTTCACCCAGACGACGACCGATGACACCCTCGAGCGCAAGTGCGAGACGGTCGGACGCAAGCACGACGAGGTCGAGGTGCGCGTGATCGACCCGGAGACCGGTGAGGACTGCCCGCCGGGCGTACCGGGCGAGTACTGCTGCCGCGGCTACAACATCATGAAGGGCTACTACAAGATGCTCGAGGCGACCGCAGCGGCTATCGACAAAGACGGCTGGCTGCACTCGGGCGATGTGGGCACCGTCGACGAGCACGGCTACTACCGCATCACCGGTCGCATCAAGGACATGATCATTCGCGGCGGCGAGAACATCTACCCGCGCGAAATCGAGGAGTTCCTCTACACGATGCCCGGCGTCGAAGACGCGCAGGTCATCGGCGTCCCGGACGCCAAGTACGGCGAGATCGTCGGTGCGTTCGTCCGCCGCAAGGCGGGCAGCGACATCACCGAGGGCGACGTCCAGGAGTACGCCCGTGCGCGGATGGCGCGCTACAAGGCGCCGAAGCACGTCTTCTTCGTCGACGAGTTCCCGCAGACCGCGAGCGGCAAGATCCAGAAGTACAAGTTGCGCGACATGGCCAGGGAGCAGCTCGGCATCGACATCGGTGTGTTCGCCGGCGAGGCCGGACAGAAGGAGTAGGCCGCCGATTGCGGTACCATGTCGTGCATGCCTGAAGCACTGGAGGTTCGTATGCAAGAGATTCGTTGGCACGGCCGCGGCGGCCAGGGTGCCGTGACGTCCTCGAAGATTCTTGCCGAGGCCGCGTTCCACAGCGGTTGGAGCGGTGTGACCGCAGCGCCGTCGTTCGGTGCCGAGCGGCGCGGCGCGCCCATCACGGCATCCACGCGCATGGATCGCGAGCCGATTCGCATCCTCTCGCAGGTCACGACGCCCGACGTCGTCGTCGTGCTCGACGACTCGCTCCTCGGTGTGGCGAACGCAACCGCCGGGCTCAAACCGGGCGGACTCGTGATCGTGAACACCGTGAAACCTCGCGCCGAACTCCCGATACCCGCCGAGGTGCGCGTCGTGACCGCTGACGTGACCGGCTCGGCAATGGCGGCTGGCGTGATTGTCGGCGGTCAGCCGATGGTGAGCGCTGCGGTTCTCGGCAGTGTCGCCAAGGCGACGGGACTCGTGACGATGGAGGCCGTTGAAGCCGCTATCGGCGAAGTCTTCACCGGCAGCGCGGGCGCAAAGAACATCGAGGCGGCCCGGCTGGCGTTCGAATGCACAACGGTGGCTCCCGACTAAGGCAGCACTTCGAGCGCCGGGGCAAACGACGGTCGATACATCGCGAGCCGCCGGTCGAAGCTGAGCACGCGCGCGCAGCGTAGCGCCTCGCACGACGCCAGCAGCGTGCAGTCGGCAAATCCGAAGCCCACATCCGCGTACGCGAGGTCGATCTCTCGCGCTCGGCCGAGCAGCGCCTCGTCGGCCGCTGCCACCTCGATTCCGGAGCGGCTAAACGCGTCCCAGAAGCGTCGCTGTACGTCGAGCCCATGCCGCGCCCGCAAGAACGACATCGTCTCGGCAAGGATCGTGATCGGGACGAGCAGGCCGTTACTGGCGTGCGCGGATACGGCAGCAGCCGCCGATTCGTGGAGCGAGTCGCGCCTCGTTGCTGCGCCGATGAGCACGCTAGAGTCGACGAGTGTCGGCATGGCCGTTCTCCTCGTCCCACGCGCCACCCTCGGCGAAGTATCCCTCGACGACCTCGTCCACGCGCGACGCGTCGTTGACGACCGGTCCGTCCTCATCGATGACGCCGATGAGTGCGGACACGCCAGTCGCCGACGGGATGTCGTGGAGCGAGCGATACTCGGCAATCGCCTCTCGGGCAATCTCGGCCATGGAGAGCCCGCGTCGGCGACCTTCGCGCGCGAGGTAGCCGTGCATCTCCTCGGGGAGGTACATCATCGTCTTCTTCATGAGGCTCACGCTACGCCGCAGCGCGGATGTATGTCAACCATATATGTCACTCTACTCCTCCCATGTGACACGAACCGCCGATTCTTGTACTCTCAGTACTTCCGGACGGCTGGTCGGCAGTCGTCCATTCCCGCAGCAGGGGGTCTCGATGTCTTCAGACATCCGACACGAGATATCGCAGTCGCGACCAAGCATCGGCGAAGCCGGGGCCACCGGCGATTGGCGAAACGAGTTCCCGTTCGTCGTCGCCGAGACCTGCGTCGCGGTGAAGCAAGGCAAGATCACCTGCCAGATCTGTTGGGCGCACTGTCCCGACGCCTGCATCGCGCAGGGCATGCCGCCCACGATCGACCTCACCTACTGTAAAGGCTGCGGCATCTGCGCCGAGGTCTGCCCGCACCATGCCATCGGCATGCGTCCCGAGGCCGAGCACGGCGTGTGCGCGATAGAGGAAGGTGACGCGCGATGACGACACGGGTTATCACCGGCAACGAAGCCGCCGCCATCGCTGCGAAGCTCGCGCGCGTACAGGTTATCGCTGCGTATCCGATCACGCCGCAGTCGCCCGTTGTCGAGACGCTCTCGGCGTGGGTCGAGTCGGGCGAGCTGCCCGCCGAGTTCGTGACCGTCGAGAGCGAGCACTCAGCGCTCACGGTCTGCATAACCGCGTCGACCGTGGGCGCGCGCGTCTTCACCGCGACCTCCGCCAACGGCCTCGCGTACATGAACGAGCAGGTCTGGTGGGCGGCCGGAGCACGGCTCCCGATCGTCATGTGCATCGCCAACCGCGCCATGGCCGCGCCGTGGAACGTTCTCAACGACCAGCAGGACTCGATGTCGGAGCGCGACGCCGGCTGGGTTCAGCTCTACTGCCGAGACAACCAGGAGATCCTCGACACCACCGTGCAGGCGTACCGCATCGCTGAGCGCCTGAACGTCCCCGTCATGGTCTGCTACGACGGCTTCCTGCTCTCGCACACCGTCATGCCGGTGGATGTCCCCTCGGCCGAGCAGATCGACGCCTTCCTGCCGCCGAGAACCGATCCGCTGCAGCTCGTGGACGCGAACGACCCCCGCAACATCGGTCCCGTAACGCTCGCTGACCCGCGCACGGACGCCGACGGCGTCGCGCGCCCCGGCTACATGGAGTTCCGGGCGCTGCACCACGGCGCGCTGCTCGAGGCGCTCGAGGTCATCCCCGAGGTCGACGCCGAGTACGCCTCGGCAGTCGGACGCGCATGCGGCGGCCTCACGTGGGAGTACCAGCTCGGGGACGCCGACGTCGGGCTGGTGGCGGCTGGCAGCCTCACGACGCAGCTCACGCTCGCGGTCGAGTCGCTGCGCGCCGAGGGTGTGCGCGTGGGCGTGCTCGGCATCCGCGCGTACCGTCCGTTCCCGGCAGCCGAGCTCCGCTCGCGCCTCGCGGGCAAGCGGCTCGCGGTCGTCTTCGACAAAGCGCTCAGCTACGGCTACGAGGGTCCCATCGCCGCCGACCTCAAGGCCGCGCTCCATTCCGCCGAGAAGCCCCCGGTCGTCTTCGGCTGCATCTGCGGCCTCGGCGGTCGTGACGTGTCGCCCAAGGATCTCGCGGGCGCGGCGCGTCGCGCGATCGCGGACGCGGACGCGGGAGTGCGTGAGCGCAAGCCTGACTGGATCAACGTGCGGCCGGAAGGAGGCGCCCGATGACACGCATCACCGAGCTGCCCACGACCGAGTATGTCCTGCCGGGCAACCGCGCGTGTGCCGGCTGCGGTATCGGTATCGCGCTCCGCGCAATCACGAAGGCGCTCGACGGCAAGATGGTCATGACCGTGCCGGCGAGCTGCTTGACGGTTCTCGGCGGCATGTATCCGACCTCCTCGGTCAACGTGCCGTGGATCAACGTTGCGTTCCCGAGCACGGCAGCAGCGGCAGCAGGCGCTGCCGCCGGCCTGCGCGCGATGGGCAAGGCCGACGACATGACCGTGCTTGCTATGGCGGGCGACGGCGGCACGGGCGACATCGGCATCCAGGCGCTCTCCGGTGCGGCCGAGCGCAACGATGACTTCATCTACCTGTGCTACGACAACGAGGCGTACATGAACACCGGTACGCAGCGCTCGGGCCTCACGCCGCACGGTGCGCGCACGACGACCACGTGGGCGGGCAAGCGCGAGAACCCGAAGGATCTGCCGCGCATCATGGAAGCGCACAACATCCCGTATGTCGCCTCGACGAGCGCTGCGTATCCGACGGACGTCTATGACAAGGTGCTCAAGGCGCGCGACATACGCGGTCTGCGCTACATCCACATGAACACCCCGTGTCCAAGCGGTTGGAGCTTCGACCCCAAGGACACCGTCCGCCTCGGCAAGCTTGCCGTGGACTGCGGGATCGTCGTGCTCTACGAAGTCGAAGGCGGCGTGTTCCACCTCACCGGGCGCAGCGCCGCGCTTGCGAAGGCAGGCAAGCCGCTCACGCCGGTCGCCGAGTACGTCGCGACCCAGGGACGGTTCAAGTCGATGACCGCCGAGTCGATCGCCGAGGTCCAGTCGTGGGTCGATGAGCGGTGGACCGGATATCTCGAGCGGGAGCGCACGGGGAAGTAGCCGGTGAGGTTCTGGCAGGGTTCCGTTCAGGGCGGTCGGCGATACTTCAGTCGGCCGCCTTTACTTGTGCGCACGCATGCGGCGTCTTACAATTCAGAGGAAATGTAAGACGCTTTCTCACAAGGAGGTGGCCCCGATGCAGGTGACGATGTCGTCGAAGGGCCAGATCGTGATTCCCGCCGAGATTCGCAAGAAGTTCGGCTTCAAAGCCGGAGATAAACTCGAGCTCATGGAGTTCGCGGGCAAGCTCTACCTCTTCCGGTTGCCCGATGATCCGATAGCGGCGGCCTGCGGGGCCTACGCGGGTCGCGGCATGACGATGAAGGACTTCGAGGACCTTCGGCGCGAGGACCTCGAGTTGGAGGAGGCCAAGTGGAAGCGATACGAGAAGTGGGCGGGGAGAAGTTAGTCCTCGACTCCTGGGCCATCATCGCGATGATCAATCGGGAGCCCTGCTGGGAGACTGTGCGCGACATCTGCTATGAGGCAGCGAGCGCCGACGTTCACTTCCCCATGTGCACGGTCAACTGGTGCGAGGTCCTCTACGGCGTACCACGCAAACTGCGCGGTGTTGCTCCGGAGGATGTAGCCGAGCTGATGCGTGGCCTCCCTATCGCGGTCATCGACGCCACCGAGGAGATCAGCTCCCGGGCGGCAAGCCTCAAGTTCGAGCACTCGATCTCGCTCGGCGATGCCTATGCGGCCGCGCTTGCAATGGCCCTCGGCGTACCGCTCTTAACCGGCGATCTGGAGTTCCGGGCGCTTGAGCCCGCGCTTGCCGTACACTGGCTGCCGCGGGAGTGATTCACCAGGCAACCCTCGCGAGGAGCCGTATCGTACGGGTGACCGATGGCGGGATGAGGATTTGTAGTAGCGGATTCTTTCACATTAGATTCGCTATTCTCTGCGCAACGTGCCATACTGTCCGCAGACGGGTCAAAGAGACTCGGAGGATTGCGACGTGGAGACACCGCATTTCTGGTGTTATCTGCGTCGTTTGTTTTTGCCCTGCGGGGCGAGAGGACGGTTTCAAATGGCTGAAGGAACAGTTAAGTGGTTCAACGCTGACAAGGGCTACGGTTTTATCTCTCGTGAGGATGGCGACGATCTGTTCGTCCACTTCTCCGAGATCCAGGGCGACGGCTTCAAGACCCTCGACGAGGGCCAGAAGGTGTCGTTTGAGGAGACCACGGGCCAGAACGGCAAGCAGCAGGCGACCAAGGTCAGCGCCATCTAGTTTCGGCGCTTTCAGGTACTTGCAGGAGGGCGGTCCCATCGGGGCCGCCCTCCGCTCGTTTAGCCACGCTGGCACACTCGTACGCACACCGACCGAGGAGGCAATCATGCCGATCGTCCACATCCACCTGTACGAGGGTCGAACCGTCGAGCAGAAGCGCGAGCTCGTGCGCAGCGTGACTGAGGCCATCGTGAACTCGGTGAACACCGCCCCGGAGAACGTTCACATCGTCATCCAGGACATGGCCAAGCACGACTACGGTGACGGCGGCAAGCTCGGCATCGACGCGTAGTCCGGACCTTCCACCGCGCACCCTCGACGCTCCGGCGCGACGCGAGTTGGAACGGGCTTCGCTTCCTCAAGCGCTGTTGCTCGTGCGCCTTGGTACTGTGTCCGACTGAGTCATGGCGGGTACAAACAGGGTTCGAGGGTCCGATTCCGAGCCGAATCCGGCGCTGTCGCGTCGGAGATGAGGTGGTGTTGAACGTGAGAGAAACGAAACGCACACGTATCTCGGCGCTGCTGGCGATCGCCGTCGTTCTGGCGATGATGCTCCAGGTGATTCCTGTCTTCGCGGTCGAGGCGCCCGCGGCCTCCCGCCGTGCAGGCACACCGCCGAGAACCGTGGTCGCGCCCGACCGCCAAGCGCCGAGCGGCATTCGCACGCTCGCGGCAGACGATGACATCCCCGGCATCGCGCTTTGGGCATCGCCGTTCTCGGGCACGCTCAACGCAAGTACTGATACCGACGACGTGTGGGCCGTCACGCTCGCTGCGGGGGACACGCTCTCGGTGAGCATCACCGCGCCGGCATCCGCGTATATGGACCTGTTCCTCTATCAGCCGGGTTCGACGACCTTACTCGACGAGACCGACATCGTGTACTCGACCGATGCTCTTGACCGCGATTTCGTGTACCCGTTCACGATGGACTTCAAGGTCGATACGGCTCAGGGCTACTCGGCCGGTACGTACTACCTGGACGCGTTCTGCGGACAGGGCAGCGGCACCTACACCGTGACGTGGCGCATCATCCCTGAGGACAACAACAACGACATTCCCGAGGCTGTGGCGCTGCCCGCCTCGCCGGTGACCGGCTGGACCACCTCGGCCTGGCTATGGGGCTACCCGGATGTGACGCCGTTCGTCGAGGGTGGAGCGTCAACATATCCCGGGGACTTCGTTGACGGCTTCGACGTTTACGCCGTCAACCTGGCAGAGGGCGATCAACTGAGCGCAGCCGTCAGCACGACCGATAGCGATCTGGACATGGAACTCCTGCTGTATCCGCCGCACGCGAGTAACGTCGACACGGACGGATTTGCTTACTACGAGGATGCGTGGGTCGCTTCGACGAACCTTGCCAGCGCAACCATGCCCGACGCGTTCAGTTTCGTGGTTCCGCCGGGAGGCGCCGGGACCTATTACCTCTCGGCAGAAGGCTGGGGCGGCAACGGCAACTACACGTTGACCTGGAACAAGAACCAAAACAGCGTTGTGCGCATGTATGGGCCGACCCGTTACGAAACGGGCCAGGCTATCGTGCGCAGCACTTCATTCGAAGCGACCACGGCGATCTTGGCCAGCGGGATGGGGTACGCCGATGCGCTCTCGGCCGCAGGTGTCGCTGGCGCGTACAACGCCCCGCTCTTGCTTACGGCGCCGACGAGCCTCTCAAACGTGGTCGCCGTGCAACTCGTCGAGATGGGCGTCGAACGGGTCATCATCATCGGCGGCACCCCCGCCGTGAGCGCGTCAGTGTCCTCGGCTCTCACAGATGGAGGCTTCATCGTGGAGCGCATCTCCGGCTCCGACAGGTATGCGACGTCGGCCGCCTGCGCTGCTCGCGTGCAGTCGATGGTCGGCACAACCGACGCGTTCGTCGTCCGGGGCGACGGTTTCGCCGACGCGCTTGCAGTCTCGCCTTTCGCCTACACGCAGACGATGCCGGTGCTACTGACTAAGCCGACGGCGCTTCCCCCGGCCATCAAGGCCTTCCTGGAGGATAACGACGTGGCCAAGGTGTACATCGCGGGCGGAACGCCCGCAGTGTCAGCCGGTGTAGCCACCGCGATCGATGCGCTCAACAGTGGCAGCACGTCCGTGACGCGCCTTGCGGGAGCCGATCGATACAAGACCGCGCGGGCGGTGGCTGATTTCGGCGTTGGTCAGGGCTGGAACGACTACTCGTTTGTTGGCGTTGCGACTGGATCGAACTTCCCGGACGCGCTTGCAGGCGGTGTCGGATGCGGTCGCATGGGTGGCGTGTTGCTGCTCACGAGCCCAACGACGCTCTCCGCCTCGACCTCAGGCGCGATCACGAACAACGTCGCAACAATCGATCGCGTTGCGGTATTCGGTAGTTCGAGCGCTGTCAGTTCCGGCGTGTACACCGCGATCGACAACCTGGTTCCTTAACCGGAAGTGCCATCGATTCGAGAGCGGGCTCCGGGTGACCGGGGCCCGCTCTTCGTTTCCGGGCGCAGGGTGCGATGTCCGGCCGCCTTGAAATTTCCTCGGGCGTTCTGTACAGTCTTTCAGCACGGCACGGCCAGGTAGCTCAGTTGGTAGAGCAGGGGACTGAAAATTCCCGTGTCGGCGGTTCAAGTCCGTCTCTGGCCACCATACAGTCATCGAAGGACCGGTCCTTTGGATCGGTCCTTTGTGTCATCTATCAGGGAATCTTCCTCCCCTGATCCACCTGCGGCTCCAATTCGCAACCGCGAGGGATGCGACTGCTGGTGCTCTACCAACTGAGCTACCTGGGCCGAAGACATGAGTATGGCGATACACGGAGGGACATCGGGGCGAGCCTGACAGGAGGAAGGTAGGTGTCTGGTGGTGCTGCCCCATCTTGTCGATCCGGTCGGGGCCGATGACGAGCAGCTCGTCTGTCCGTCTGCGTGTAAGGCGACCCGCGTTGGGGCACACAGTCCGCAGAGGCGCTGCTCGGCGCAGGATCGATCGCGATGACCCAGTCTCGACGTCCGGTCTGCTGACGATTCCGCTGGCAGTGCCCTGGGTAGCGCCTGACGTGACGTTGTGAGAGACCCGGATACACAAGAAGGAGATCAGTCGCATGCTGTTCCCAATCGGTGATGATGACAGCGCCCGCAGAACTGTTCCTCTGGTCACGTACGCCTTGATCGCTCTCAACGTCCTGTTCTTCCTTGTTGAGATGAGTGGCGGCGACGCGTTCATCGGGAAGTGGGCTTTCGTTCCCAGCCGCTTCCTTGCCAATCCCGTCGGTGATTCTCTGACGCTCTTCACTTCCATGTTCATGCATGCCGGGTGGGTCCACTTGGGCGGCAACATGCTTTACCTATGGATCTTCGGTGACAACGTGGAAGACCGTTTCGGGCACATCAAGTTCACGATCTTCTACCTGCTGTGTGGGCTGGCGGCGACTCTGGCGCAGTTGGCGTTCAGCGTCGGATCGAACGTGCCGAATCTGGGAGCATCGGGAGCGATCGCGGGAGTGCTCGGGGCGTACATTCTGCTGTTCCCACAGGGGAAGATCAGGGTTCTGCAGGGCCAACAAGTGATTCAAGTGCCCGCGTTGATAGTCATTGGGATGTGGATCGTACTGCAGCTGTTCAGCGGCATCGGTTCCATTGCCAACACAGCTCAGACGGGTGGCGTCGCCTACATGGCGCACATCGGCGGGTTCCTGGCGGGTTTCGCGTTGACCTTCTTGCTTCGTGGGAGGAGCGGGGCGCAGGCGACGGGCTGAATCGCTGCGATGGGATCGCGCCGACATCGTCTGCGGGGCTTGGCTCCCAGGGAGCTCCTCCTCACCTGACAAGCGCTGCCCGTTGCGGGCAGGTGGACGGGTCTCACGTGAGAAATACTGGTCCACAAGCGCGCGGACCCTTGCCCTTCCTGGCCTGAGAATTCCCGTGTCGGCGGTTCAAGTCCGTCTCTGGCCACCATAGAGCGTTTCGAGGGGCCGTCCCGGTGGGGCGGCTCCTCTCGCTTTCGACTGCCTGGCCGCGTACCCGCAGCGACGGGATGCGCGAGGCCGCAGGCGGTCGCGACAGGTCGTCGCATTCGGGACTAGAATGGTCGCGCGCGCATTCTGTGTATGACGGCATCGCCAAGTACGACCGCTATGTCCTCGACCCGAACCGGTTGATCGCGACATATGGGAGGCGCAGTGGCAGCACGTCGGGCCGACAGACACGAGAAGTCAAACCCCGCACGATTCGAGGGGCCCCTTGCTGAGCCATTGGCAAGCCAGCAACTCGCTGAGGCGGCAATGAAGTTGCTCGGTTGCGAGACTGCCGCGGATGTATGGGCGGTCACCTGCGACTTCATGGCCCACGTCTGTCCGAACGCGGTAATCATCGTCAATGAGGTCACTCCAGAGATGGATTGCCTGGTAACGCGGGGAATCGTGGGGCTGGAGGATTCGCTGCTGTCCAAGGCCGCCGATATGTTCGAAGTCAAGCTCATTGGCGCTCGTTGGACAATGCTCCCGGAGTATCGTGATGAGGTGTTCAGTGGCGACCTCTCAAGGCTTCCCGGCGGGATAGCCGAGCTTGCAGCGCGAGAGATTCCGCGACCGGTCGCGGAGGTAGGCGCCTCACTTTCGGGTTTCAAAGACGTGTACACCGTCGGTATCGCGGACGGCCAAAGCGCTCTCGGTAGTATCCGCATCATCATGCGAGATTCGAAGGTCGACGTGCCGGTTCGTATCATCGAATCGTTTGCCCGCCACTGCTACTCGACTCTGGCTCGTATCGCCAGTTCCCACGATAGCGCCAAGTCCGCCGAGCGGAACCGGGCGCTGATCGCCAGCATGGCGGAAGGTCTGGCGGTGCATGAAATCATCCTCGATGATAGAGGTGAGCCGTGTGACTACAGGTTTCTGGAGATCAACTCAGCCTTCGAGGCTATGACGGGCCTCCGGGCTGAGGATGTTGTGGGACGAACCGTCCGGGAGGTCCTTCCGGGTATCGAGCGCATCTGGATCGAACGGTTTGGCGCTGTTGCACTGACGGGCGAGCCTGTTCGTTTCGAGAGCTACTCGGATGGTCTTGGCAAGCACTACGGAGTCGTGGCCTACTCGCCGGAGCGGGGGCAGTTTGCAGCGATATTCTTCGATATCACCGAGCGCAGAGAACGCGAGGAAGAAGCGCTGAGAACCGAGATTCTGCTGAGGTCCAGCTTGGAGAGCCAGGAGGGTACCGTCCTCTTCTCAATCGACCCACAGTATCGGTATCTGTATTTCAACACGGTGCACGCCGATGCCATGAGACGCGCGTACGGTCAAGAAGTTGAGCTTGGCGAATGCATACTCGACTACATCACCTCCGAAGAAGACCGGACGACGGCGAAGCAGAACTACGACCGCGCGCTGATGGGCGAGTCGCATTCCAACATACGTGAGTTCGGCGACGTCGGGTCGTCCTTCTACGAGAGCTTCTTCAACCCGATCGCCGACGGCGAAGGAAACGTCATCGGTGCGACAGGCATGGCCAGAGACATCACGGCGCGCATCAAAGAGCAGGAGGATCACCGCCAGAGCGAGGAGCGCTTCGCCGCGCTGTTCCGGCAGGCACCGCTCGGTTACCAGTCGCTCGACGAAGACGGTCGTTTCATCGATGTGAATCTGGCGTGGTTGGAAACGCTCGGCTACGAGCGAGAGGAAGTCGTCGGTGAGTGGTTCGGGGACTTTCTTGCTCCGGAATACGTCGATGCCTTCCGTGAGCGGTTCCCGCTGTTCAAGGAGCGAGGAAAGATCCACTCCGAATTTCAGATGATCCACAAGGACGGCACGCGTCACTACGTTGCATTTGACGGTCGCATCGGATTCAACCCGGACGGGAGTTTCAGGCAGACGCACTGCATCCTCGCGGACATCACCGAGCGCAAGCACGTGGAGGCCGCGCTGCGCGAGAGTGAGGAGCGGCATCGTGCGTCGATTCAGACGGCGATGGATGGCTTCTGGCTCTCCAGCATGGATGGGCGTCTCCTGAGCGTGAATGAGGCCTACTGTCGGATGAGTGGGTACACAGAGCCGGAGCTTCTGGACATGCACGTTTCTGAGCTAGAGGTAGGGGAGTCCCCTCAGAAGATTCTCGCCCACAACCAATCGATCATGACGAACGGCAGGGATCGCTTCGAGTCGACGCATCGCCGCAAGGACGGCACGCTCTACGACGTCGAGGTCAGCGTCTCGTATCGGTCGAGCGAAGGCGGGCAGTTCTCGGGTTTCATTCGGGATATTACCGATCGGAAACTCGCCGAGGATGCGATCCTGCGTTTGAACGCTGAGCTTGAGAAGCGAGTCCAGGAACGCACTGAAGAACTGATGGCTGCGAACGAAGAGCTCGTAGAGGCGAACGAGCAACTCGACGTTGCCACTCACGCAAAGAGCGACTTTCTGACATCAATGAGTCACGAACTGCGAACTCCATTGAACTCCATCATCGGATTCTCTGATCTCCTTGGCCGAGGTTTGGTCGGCGATCTGGAGCCCGAGCAAGCGAAGCAGATCGGGATGATTCACGCGTCCGGCAAACACCTGCTCTCGCTCGTCGACGACATCCTCGACCTGTCAAAGATCGAGTCAGGTCGGACCGTTGCCACCTTCGAGGAGATTGCCGTGGCAACGCTGGTGAACTCGGTGTTGGATATGGTCCGCCCGCTTGCGGACGCCAAGGACATAGGACTTGAGCTTGCGTGCGACAGAGACGTCGTTTCGTTCAGGTCCGATCCAAGGTTCGTGAGCCAGATACTTACAAACCTGCTCGGAAATGCAGTCAAGTTCACGGACTCTGGCAGTGTCACGCTGCGTGTCAATACCGACCCCGAGAGCACGACCTTCTCCGTCGTCGACACTGGCTGCGGCATTGCCCCCGACGACCTGCCCCACATTCTGGAGCGCTTCTACCAGGCCGAGCCCGTATCCGAGGCCAAGAAGGGAACCGGTCTCGGGCTCGCCATTTCCTCGGGTCTTGCCGACATGATCGGAGCGGCTCTCGATGTTGAGAGTGAGCGCGGGGTTGGCTCCACATTCACATTGAGGGTTCCGCGCCAGCCAGGTTCCGTTACTTCGGCAACAGGCTGATCGACCACCCGGAGTGGTCTCTGGCCACCGTGCGAACGAACACGACCGGCCTTTCAAGGCCAGCCGTTTCGCGTGCACCAGCAACTTCGTGAAAAAAAGACTAGACTGGTGGTCGAAGATGGTTGGCGCGGTCGCCCCAACCACCTGATTGTCTGGGGCACGTATGGAGTCAAGAGCGAGAAAGCGCACGATCGCGGGAGCTGCGGCGCTGCTCGTCCTTCTGGCGATTCTCGCGGTGGTGGTGGCGGGGTTCCTTGCGGAGCCTGACGCAGGGGCCGATGACAGCCATCCCGTGATCGAATCGTCGCAGACGTGTACCTCCTGCAAGGCCTCCCAGCATGATTACGTGCACACCGAGCCGTACACGGGGTCATGTGAGCGCTGCCATACGACGACGTCGTGGCGGGATATTGACTACATTCACGGACGAACTGAGTTCAACGTGAGCTTCCACGCGCTGATCGGATGTTCGGCGTGCCATACCGAAGGACAGCCTAATCCCTCTCCCGCGTGCGAGTCGTGCCATCTGGAGAAGTCCCCGCACGGCGTCGGTGCGATTGACTGTGGCATGTGTCATACCGCGATCGCGTGGATCATGCTGAAAGGTACGCCCGACGGACACCTCTCGCTGGAGGGCGGCCATGAGCCGCTGTCGTGCTTTGACTGTCATTCGTCGGTTAGGGATGAAGACGCTGCCGATCGACGGTGCGTTGACTGTCACGGCACGCAGCACGGCGGACTGACAACCTGTGAGGACTGTCACGATCCCGCCAGAGGTTGGGAGCCGATACCGGGCTTCAATCACTCGGTGTTCTACGAGCTGACCGGCAGGCATCGACTGGTGGCATGCGGGCAATGCCACGTCAATGACCGGTTCGCCGGAACGCCTACCAACTGCGTCGGCTGCCATGGAGTGAAGCACGGCGGTCTGACCGCCTGCCAGAAGTGCCACACCACGGCCGGTTTTGTCCCTTCGACGTTCGTTCACTCGAGCGTGTTCTCGCTGACAGGTCCGCACGCGAAGCTCGCGTGCAACAAGTGCCACGAGGGCTATCTGTACGCGAGGAACATCGGTGGTGGCTCGACCGCGTGTAGCAGCTGTCACGATCTTGCGGCCGTCCACGACTCGGTCCTCGACCCGGCGTGCGCAGCGTGCCACGAGCCGAATCTCATCGACGAGCACGCCCCGCTACCCTGCGCCACGTGCCACGAGAGCACCGATGC
>JBBQIR010000056.1:0-16377 GCA_038325105.1 Coriobacteriia bacterium | reverse complement strand
GGTCTTCTTGTCGGCACCGCTCGGGATGAAGACGATCACGCTCAGAGGCCCGTCGCCGACTTCATCGACGGCTTTGGCCACGTCGGGGATCGTCATCACTTCCTGCATGTAGTTCCAGCTCATGAAATCGCTCTCCCACGCAGTGACGGGGTAGCCTTTGCCTCCGTTCGTGGCCCATTCCACCGAGCCGACGAGCGCGTTGCCGTGGCTCACCTGACGCCAGTAGTCCTCGGTCTCGGTGATGAGATTGCGCACCTTCTGCTCGTCGCCCGATGCGAAGGGATAGCCTTTCGGCTGCGCCAAGACGCAGATGAGACGCAGGGTCTCCTTGGGCGGAGCACCGGAGCCGAGACGCGAGTCCGGTGCGGTACCGGCATCGTTCGTGACGTCGACCCTGGTCGGGAAGCTCTCCAACTTGCCGAGCGCGCTCACATGCGTCCGCGCGACGATGACGTTCTCGCCGGGCGCAAAGTCCGTGTCCGTGAGTTTGAGTGACCACTCCCGGGTCTCCGGCGACACGTCGGCAACCCGGCTTGCCGAGGTCACCTCGTATCCACTGATCGCACCTGGCGTCTTGTCGTAGATTGCCCGCGGAACGACGAAGAGACGCACGTACGTCGTGCTCCCGGGGAGCGTGCCGGCCACGTCCTTGGCGACGACCGACCACCCTTTCACCTCGATATCGCCGCTCACATCGCTGCCGTCCTCGGGCGCAACGATCCATGGCGCGGCGATTTGCCCGGTGCTGCCGAGTACCCCGATCTGGCGCAGAAACTCCTCGTAGCGGAGCTTCGTCTCATTGACCGGCTTCTGTACCTCGGGCGTATCGCCGCCCACGCAGGTACCCGCGAACGTCGCGAAGAGTGAGAGTATGAGGAGTGCGGCGAAAAACGTCCGCTTGCGACGCGACATACGCTCAGCCACGGGACTCACCACCTTTCATCCGCCACGGATAGGCACACAGGCCGAAGACCGCGAGTCCGGCTGCTATCGCGAAAAGCCATCGGACAACGCCCTCCCACACCCGCTGCGCCGCCACGAGACGGCTGTCGGCATCCGAGGTACCCGTCAACGACTCGGAAAACAGGAACCGACGACCGCCCATCGGAATCTCCCATACGCCCGCGCTGTCGCTGTTCGCGCCAAGCACAGTGCCGGGGAGTTCAAGCTCGTAGCGGAGCGTCGATGCGTCGATCTCCTCTCGGAGCTTGTCGTAGGCTGTCGTATCCGCGCCCTCCTCGGGCGAGTCGGGGTAGACCGTCGAGGTCTCGAACGACGCCATGAAGAACACGTGCCGTCCATCGGGAAGATCCACCGAGCCGAGGCGCGACCAGCTGCCCTGCATCGCGTCGCTCCCCGCGCCGAACTCCTCAAGCGAGCTGAACGATCGGTCGACTTTGAGTTGATTCGCTGTGCGATCGACCGTGAGTCCGCTCTGTTCCTGGGATGCGATCCACGACTCGATGAATGCATCCGCGTTCGGCAGCCCCATGAGCTCTTCCATGGAGTCCGTGCCGGTGATGACACGTGTGTTGACGGTGCCGGAGCCGTCCCTGTTCACGCTCGTGTGAATGACGATCTCACACCCGCCGAGAAACATCGTCGCCATGAGGCTCACTACCACGGCCGCCGCCGCAAGCGCACGTCGATTGAGGGAGCGCCGGTTTATGCCGCGCCTCACGCGCACGAAGGTGGCTGCGAGTGCGAACGCACCGGCGGCGGCGAGCATGAGCAGCGCGAGATCGCTGTTGCGGCTGCGGTCTCCGGGCACGCCCGGGGAGACCGCAAGCGCGAGCAGCTCGTCACCCGTCGGGGATACCACGCCGGCGACTGTCACCGGTCTGCCCGACGAGAACACGACACGCCCGCCCGGATAGCCGACGACGACGCGCTTGCCGTCGCCCTCGAACGTCGCCACCGAGAGCGTGCCCTCGGCACTCGCCGAAACCGGCGCGCCCGAGATGAGAACGATGCGCTGTTGGTAGGCGTCAGGATTCGCTCTGAGGGCATCCGGCGTCGCCCACACGGGCCGACGTGTGAAAACGACCGGCTCGTCGGGGCCATCGGAGAGCCACGTTGAGGCTTCGGCACGATCGGCCGTCTGCTTCTCGAGTGCGGGCAGCATGCCCGAGTACTGCGGCCACAACCCCACCGCCGCGGTCACCACCAGCGCGACGACGACCGCCAGCGCTATCCGTACGCCGCGCCCCAACGCGCCACGTCGCGCGCCCGGCGGCCGCACTGGCTTCGGTTGCGCCACCGGCACACCAGCCACGACCGCAGACGCTGCGGGTGCCTCGGGCAGCGCTTCGACCTTCGTGCCGCAACCCGCGCAGAAGACCGCGCCTCGCTCGAGTGGCTGCCCGCAGTTCTCGCAGAACCGGGGCGCGGGAGCGGCTGTCCCCTTGCGCAGCTTCACGGCAGATCACTCTCCTTGAAGGAGTCGGCCAGCGCCTGGGCGATGACCTGTCGGTTGTCGTCGTCGAGCAAAAACGCCCGGTCGGCCTTGTTGTCGCCGATCTCCAGCAGTAGGCGTAGACCCGCTTTGTTCCGCTCGGATTCGAGGCTGTAGAGCCGCTCCTCGCGCATGCCGCGGTCCGGCAGCCCCGTCACGGCCACGAGCGCCGCCTTGAACCGCTCGGCAAGGGTCCGGCTCACGGTGTCGCCGGGCATGCACATGCCGAGGATCCCGCTCGGCGCCCCACCGTCGTTGTGGATGGACACGAACACGGTCGCCGAGCCGGCGTTCGCTTTCGCAACCTCCGAGTCGAACGCCGGTGTGTTCTTCGGCCGGGGGCGGTAGCCGTTCGAGCCACTCAGCCCCATGCCGGTCTCCCACGCTTTGACGTGCGCGAACTCGGGCAGCAGCGCGATGGCGCGATCGACGATGTCGCCGCAGATGACGTACTCCTGCCAGTCCGCGCCCGTGTCAGCCTGGTGCGACGGCTGCCAGGCGATGACCGTGATCCGCCGGCGAACCGGCGGCGTGTAGTCGGCAGCGGCCTTCGCTGAGATCGCGCCGAGAGCGACGCACGAAGACGGTGTCTCTCGCTCGCCCGCAGACGCGCGCACAACGCCGGGCGCTTGTGCGAGCGTGACCCCCACAAACGCCGCCGCAACCGCCGAGAGCACCACAGCGGTGACCGCAGCGATCGCCAGAAGCTGCGACCGCCTCGCGCGGCGGCCCACCGCTACTGCCTCACGGGCTCCGCGCCCGGGTACTCGCTGTCGAACCGCTCGCGGGTCTCGGTGCTCGCCGGCGTCAGGATCGGGCGCCATGCGGACTCGCTGGGATTACCCACGGCCGCTTCAGCGGCGCCGAGCATCGCCTGCATCCGCTTCTCGAGCAGCACGTAGAGGCCGAGAATCGTCGACTTCTGGGGGGCGTACGACGCCGCGACCTGGCTGGCGTCGAGCCCCTGCTTCGCGCCCGAGACCGCGTCGAGCATGGCCTGGCACTCGGCAACGAGTTTCTCCCGGATCGACGCGTCGCTCACGCCGATCTTCTTGTTGAACACCTCGTACGCGAACCCGGTCCCGCCGTACTCGCCGCTCGTGTTCGCCTTGCCGACCTCGGCACTCAGATTGCCGAGACCAACGTAGTGCTTAACTATCAGGTCATACGACTCCTCGTCGCTGAGCGCGTTCGCGTCATCCGACGCGTCATCGGGATCCGCCGACGCTGTGTCTTCTTTCGAGACCGCACCTTTCTTGGTGCTCGATGATGTCCCCTCGTCGGTGCGGGAAGCCACGACACCCACCTTCTCGAACACTCCGGTGAAGTAAAGACCCGCCATCACGGCGGCGCCCACGACGAGTATGCCGACGACCACGAGCGCGATGATGAGCCCGGCGTTCGAGCGCCTCGGAGCAGCGTCCGGAACCGGCGGCGCACCAACCGCCGGGAATGGTGCGGTGACCTGCTCGGGCACCGTTTCCGATGGCTGCTCGGGGGCCGCAGGGGCACCCTCGGGCGCCTTCAGTTGCAGCCCGCAGCCGTTGCAGAACTGTGCGTCGTCGTTCAGTTGCTTACCACAGGAACGGCAGAACATCCGAGACCCCCTCTTATGTCAGATCGATCTAGAAATCCTCGGGATTGCCAAGCTCATCGAGGATTGCGGGCAGCAGGTCACCCAATCCCAGGTCTCCGAGCGCGCTTCCCATGTCCGCGTACGCGCGAACGCCATCGCGCACGTCCCCGAAGAACCGCTCTTCGTACTCGGATGAAATCTCGCCGGCCGTGTCCTCCGGCTTGATTCTGCTTACCATCTCCGAGAGCGAGCCGGTGACCTCCAGCAGCTGGTCGAGGCTCGCCAGGAGATCCTCGTGCTGCTTCTCGTAGTCCTTCGGCGGCACCAGGCCATCAAGGTCCGCTTTGGCGCTCTCAATCGCCGAGGAGCTCCGGGCAAGCGTGTCCTGGAAGGCCGCGATGTTCTCTGACCCGATGCCCTGATCGCCGTACGTGTTGCCGGCGTCGTCCATCACCGTGTAGATGTCCTCGGGGATGTCCATAACGTCAGCAAGGCTGTCCGAAACCTGAGCCTCATACTTGGCATCATCCATCGGCCGCGGGAACAGCACGAACACCGCCACCAGAACGCCAACGAGCACGACAATACCAACCGCAAGCGCGATGAAGAGGCCTCTTTTCGACGACTTGGGCGTCGCTGGCGTCCCGACCGGTGCCTCTACTACAGGCTTCAGCGGCGTGCCGCAGCCATCGCAGAACCCCGCACCGTCATCGTGCTGCTTGCCACAGTTGCGACAGAACATACTTGCTCCTTCCAATCCCTACTCGGGAGCCGTCTCATCAGGGAAGACTCCCTCGGAAATGCCCATATCCGTGAGCGCCTCTTCTACGTCCGTCCAACCCGCCCCGAGATTCTCCTGGAACCTCGCGGCGGAGGGCACCAGCTCGCCGCCCGAGTTGAGGGAGTCGTCGCCGGTCATCTTGTTCAGCATCGCGGAGACGGATCCTATCGCCGCACTCAGGCTGTCGACACCGTCGAGCAACTGCGCGTGAGCATCCTCGTACTTCTTCGGTGGTCGCAGTGCCGCGAGGTCCTCGGTCGCTCGTTCCACACGGGCGACGGCCTCATTGGTCGGCGCCCTGAGCAGATTGAGGTTCTCATCGCCGACGGGCTCGTCGTCCCAAGACACATCAACCTCACCGACCTCGGTTTGCCAGACTCCCACTGCTTCCACGGCTGCCGCCGCGCTCCTTGACACCTCGCGCTCGTAATCCGAAGCACTCATCGGCCTCAGGAACAGCGCCCAGTAACCGCCAAGAGCCGCGACAATCACGAGCACGACAACGAGCAGTGCGATAGCGAGACCCTTCCTCGACTTCTTCGACACGGCCGATTCCGACGCGGCGACCGGTGCTGCGTCCGAACCCCATGCACTCCCGCACGTCTCGCAGAACGCGGCCTCATCAGCGTTGGGCGCGCCACACTGAGCGCAGTACTTCATCGCGCACGTCCCCTCAGATGAAGGGGTCCGGCAACTGCCGGGCCCCGAGCGTTCCCTGATTACTCGCCGTAGCCCCAGGTCAGACCGAGATCCTCCGCTGCACGGCTCATGGAGCGGTTCGCGCGGCTCGCGTCGCGCGACGTGTCGTCGTAGTACTTCGAGATGCTCTCCGAGAAGCGACCGTAGTTGCGACCTTCGGCCTCGTTCAGAAGCTCGTCAACGGCAACCCAGTAATCGCCCGAGTAGTACTTGGCCCACTCGTTCAGGCGCTCGTCGGCAGCCTTGTAGTCCTTCGGCGGACGGAGACCTTTGATCCCGGACGCGGCGTCCTTCGATGCCTTGCGCGACTCGTCGTAGACCGCGCGCAGATCCTCGATGTCGGTAGCATCGACATCATCGTCGGAGTTGAGATCCGTGAGGCTGTAGTAATCCGACAGCGCCATGTCCATCTCGCTCTGGGCGTCGATCATGTCCATGCCGTAGTCATCGGCCTTGTTCTCGTAGTCGGCCTCGCTCATCGGCTTCAGGAACAGCACGTAGCCAACGATGAGGGCGATGATCACGACGCCGGTGAGGATCAGCTTCGGCAGATCGAGACCGCCAAGCGCCTTACCCGCGGCCTTTGCGCCACCGCTGATCGCCTGGCTCGTCTGGTCGACCACGCTTGTGCCGGGTGCGGCGGCAGGGGCAGCAACCGGTATTTCCTCGGTGATTGTCACGCCGCACTTCTCGCAGAACTTCGCGCCGTCGGCGTTACTCGCTCCACATGATGGACAGAAGCTCATCCTTGTACTCCCTTCGGGTTCCCGGCCTCATCGGTCGGGCCAGATTCTTCAGCCGGTGACTCGACCGGCGTTCCACACCGCATACAGAACTTGCTACCGCCTACGAGTGCCGCGCCACACGACGCGCAGGTGGCCTTCACC
This sequence comes from Coriobacteriia bacterium, assembly GCA_038325105.1. Taxonomy (GTDB): domain Bacteria; phylum Actinomycetota; class Coriobacteriia; order Anaerosomatales; family Anaerosomataceae; genus WSXY01. Next base: position 9,979 of record JBBQIR010000056.1, on the reverse strand, counting down.
TCGGCCTTCGGTATTGCAACGCCGCACTTCACGCAGAACGCCGCACCGTGCGCGTTCGATGCACCGCACCCGGGACACGCGGATCGACCCGAATCGGTTGCCGAGTCGAGTTCATCGAGCCGCGCCTGTGTCTGCGCGATCTCAAGCTCCACGCCGCGCACCTTCTCACCGAGCGCAATGAAGGCCGCAGGGTCGTCGACACTCCGGCGGAACTGGTCGTACGCCACCGCCCCAAGCGCGGTCAAGAGCTCGCTCCGTGTCTTACCAAGCGCCGAGACCTTCGTCTTGAGTTTGCCGATCTCAAGCATGCGCTCGGTCTCGCTGACGCCCTTGTTGAATGTCTCGTTCAGTTTGTCGACGATGCCCATCAGGCGTCTCCGTTCGATCTCGGCGCGCCGCACGCGCGGCAGAACTTCGCGTCGGCAGCCACGGGCGAACCGCAGTTCGCGCAGGCGGGACCTTCGGGCTGCGCGGACGCGACCTGCGCGACCACGGGCTGTGCGGAGTTCACCTGCGGAGCCACGGCTGCGGGGGGCTTCTTCCTGAATGCCTTCTTGATACGCCGCACAATCAGCCACACAGCGAGGGCCAGGATGAGCAGCAACACGGCGATGGCGATGCCCGCGTATAGCCAGTTCACAACGAACGACGTGGCCGTGAACGACTCCGCATCTTTGATGTCGGCGCCCTTGAACTTCCAGGGGTTCGCGCCGGCACTGCTGTCCTTCACGGTGATACCCGGCATGTTCAGAGCCACATCAAGGCGCGCTGCCGAGACACCCTCGTCGTACGAGGTCAGAATCCACTCGGGGGTGTCACCGGTACCGTCGCAGTCAGAACAGTCAACCGATCCGCTGCCGTCACACGTGTAGCACGTCACGTCACCCGTGCCGCCACACGTGGAGCACTCTTCCCAGCCATACCAGCCGTTGTAGCCGCCGGTGCCATCGCACGACGAGCACGTCGTCGTTCCTCCGGTGCAGTCTTCGCAGTCCGAGGAGCCCGTGCCGTCGCAGGTGGGACACTCGGTGGGTGCGAAGTCGAGCATCGGCATCACGACTTCGACGTCGTGGCGCTCGGCGATGTAGTAATCGGTCACGACCCGGCGGACGGTGACCTCGGTATCGATGTCGGGATCGTATCCGGCCGAATTCACGAAGGTGTTCGCGAGCGAGTCATAGAGCGTGCCGGCCGGAGTCGCATACTCGTCGGCACTCTTGAACGAATGCATCGCCGAGAACCCGGTCGAGCGTGACTTGACGCTCCATCCCGCGGACTTGAGCGCCGAGACAGCGGAGTCATCAAGCGCGACGCCCTTGAAGTCGACCGACTGCGTGAAAGCCGTTCCCTCGTCGAAGGTGTAATCCACCTGTGCCGTCACGCCGCCGGTGCAGCCCGACATGAGGATAACCATGCCGACCGCGTACCCTACCGCCATCAACCTGTGGTAAACGGACACGTCGTCCCCCTCTTCGTGTGCATCCTTTGATTCATCCGTGCCCGCGCACTGTCAACGTCATTATTAACACATCTTGCCGAGGTTGGTTACACCCTTTACGTGTTTGCTGTCCGGAGCCAGAAACACCGCAAGACCCCGGCGATCTTCTCACGCCGAAGTCTTGCGCTTGTGTCTTACGTTCGGCAGAAGGAGGGGCGTCCCGCTGCCGAACCGTTCGCACATGCCAGAACGGAACTTATTCTGTCCTGACACCCACTATATCGGCAGGTCAGAGTGTGACTTTAGGGTATTTGCGAACGCAGGTGGGGCGGGCTACCGTTCGCCTGCCGCCTCCTGCGCCGCAATGATGTCCTTGACCTTCATGAGGCGCGTCAGGTTACCCCGCTCGGCCTCGTCGAGCTTCATCTGAATATCCTTCACCGTCTCGGCGATCGACGGCATCAGAACGTACTCCAGGGCGTTCACGCGACGACGCGTGCGCTCGATCTCAGCCGCGAGCAACTCGATCGCTTTCTCGCGTCCGGCAAGCTCGACCATCATCGGTGCCACGGCTGCGAGGCCGTCGAGTGCGTCGTCGAGAACGGCCGGCATCGTCGCGAACGAGTAGCCGCCCGGTTTGGGGATTTCGCCAAGTTCGAACTCCGGTACCCGCACGCTCATAACCCGCAACTCGGAAGCGCCCACGAGGTCGCCGGGCGCGCCGGCGAGGAGTGCCTGCGTGAGGTTCGCCTTGCCTGCCTCGGCGCGTGCTACGGCGAGAAGCCCGTAGGCGCTCACGAGACGCCGCTCGACTTCGGCGCGCAGTTTCCGGTTCTCGGAGATGCGCTTGATGAACTCCTTGAGCAGCTCGTCGAACTTGTCTTTCAGCAACTTATGACCGCGCTTGGCGACTTCGCCCCTGCGCTTGAGCTTGAGCAGCTCCATACGGTTCGGGTTGACGCGCATCTTCGTCATCGCATCACTTCCGCACCAGTGCCCACACGACAAGACCCAGCGCGCCGAGGAGCAGCACAGCATTGATGATACGCAGCGCCATTGCCGCTCCGGCGACCTTTCCGCCGACCTTTGAGTACATGCGCATCGAGTAGATATTGAAGCCCGCGAGCACGCAGAAGAACACCGCGAGCACGATTGCCAGGCCTAGGCGAAGCGATGCGGTAACCACCTACGCCTCCGACTCCACGGTGCCCAGGTACTTCTCTACGTACTCGTCTTTGATGCGCTTGAGCTCGGTGCGCGGCAGAAGCGCCACAAGCTCCCAGCCAAGGGCAAGCGTCTCGGCAACGGAGCGCTCTTCGTGCTTACCCTGACGGATGAAGCGGTCCTCGAATGCGTCGGCGAACGCAACGAACGCCTTGTCGTCGTCGGAAAGCGCTGCTTCGCCGAGAATAACGGCAAGCTCCTTGGCCTGCAGACCACGGGCGTACGCGCCGAAGAGCTGGTTGGATAAGTCGGCGTGATCCTCGCGCGTCTTGCCCGCGCCGATACCTTTCTGCTTGAGCCGGGAGAGGCTCGGCAACACGGCGACCGGCGGGTAGATGCCGCGACGGTGGAGGTTGCGGTCGAGAATGATCTGGCCCTCGGTGATGTACCCGGTGAGGTCGGGAATCGGATGCGTCTTGTCGTCGTCGGGCATCGACAGGATCGGCACCTGGGTGATCGAGCCCGCGCGGCCCTTCACGCGACCGGCGCGCTCATAAAGGCTCGCGAGGTCGGTGTAGAGGTAGCCGGGGTAGCCGCGGCGACCGGGGACTTCTTTGCGCGCGGCCGAGACTTCGCGGAGCGCCTCGCAGTAGTACGTCATGTCCGTGAGGATGACGAGCACGTGCATGTCGCACTCGTACGCGAGGTACTCGGCGGCGGTGAGCGCCATGCGCGGGGTCGCGATACGCTCGACGGCCGGGTCGTCGGCCAGGTTGAGGAAGAGCACCGCGCGCTCGATCGCCGAGGTGGTGCGGAACTCGGTCGTGAAGAAGTCGGCGTCCTCGAAGGTGATGCCCATTGCGGCGAATACGACGGCGAACTCACCCTCGAGCTTGTCGCCGACCACGTCGGCCTTCGCACTCCGGGCGAGCACCGCTGCCTGGCGCGCGATCTGCGCCGCGAGTTCGTTGTGCGGCAGACCGCTGCCCGAGAAGATCGGCAGCTTCTGACCGCGCACGAGGGGGTTGAGCCCGTCAATGGCCGAGACGCCCGTCTGGATGAAGTCATCGGGGAAGTCGCGCGCCGTCGGGTTGATCGGCGATCCCTGAATCGAGAGGCGTTTGTCGGCGATGATTTCCGGCCCGCCGTCGTTCGGGCGACCGAGGCCGTCGAAGACGCGTCCGAGCATGTCCCGCGACACGCCGAGCTCAAGCGAGCGGCCGAGGAACTTCGCTTTCGTCTCGGACGGGTTGGCGCCGCGCGTACCCTCGAACGCCTGCACAAGCGCGACGTCGCCGTTGACCTCGAGCACGTTGCCGAGGCTGCGTGTGCCGTCCGGATACTCAAGCTCGACGAGCTCGCCGTACGTGACGTCGACGACGCTGTCGATGAGCAAGAGCGGCCCGACGATATCGCGGGTTGTCATGTACTCGCGCACTAACGCTCACCTCCCGCGTACACGGCACGGGCGCCATCGTCGGCACCACCGCCGACCAGTTGTGTCTCGATATCCGAAGCGATCGACGCGAACTCGGAGGCCACGGTGGCCGCGTCGCCGGTGAGGTACTTCGCGCGCGTAACGCGCTCGCGCACGGGCGCCGCAAAGATGTCCTTGAGCGTCATGCCCTTGCCGTGAGCCTCGACCGCCTTCGCGTGGAAGAGCAGGATCGTCTTGAGGAGCAGGTCCTGCTCCACGAGCGAGCTGAACTGGTCGTCTTCTCGGAAGGCGTTTTGCTGCAAGAAGTCCTCGCGGACGGACTTGGCCGTCTCCATGAGGATCTGCTCGTCGGGAGAAAGCGCCTCGAGGCCGACGAGACGCACGATCTCGGCGAGCTCGTTCTCGCGCTGGAGGATCGCCATGCACTGGTCGCGGCGGCCGCGGAACTCGGTCGAAACCGAGGCGTCCCAAAACGGCGTCACCTTGTCGAGGTAAAGCGAGTAGCTCGTGAGCCAGTCGATCGCCGGGAAGTGGCGCTGGAATGCGAGCTGGTCCTGGAGCGCCCAGAAGACCTTCACAACGCGGAGCGTGTTCTGCACGACCGGCTCGGAGAGGTCGCCGCCGGGAGGTGACACGGAGCCGACGACCGAGACGGAACCGATGCGGTCGTCTTGGCCAAGACAATCCACCTTGCCCGCGCGCTCGTAGAACGCGGCGAGCTTCGTGCCGAGATACGCCGGGAAGCCTTCGTCGCCGGGCATCTCTTCGAGGCGACCGGAGATCTCGCGCATCGCCTCGGCCCAACGGCTGGTGGAGTCGGCCTGCAGCACGACGTTGTAGCCCATGTCGCGGAAGTACTCGGCCATCGTGATGCCGGTGTACACGCTCGCTTCACGCGCGGCGACCGGCATGTTCGAGGTGTTGGCAACAAGCACCGTGCGCTTCATGAGCGGTTCGCCGGAGTATGGGTCGACAAGCTCCGGGAACTCCATGAGCACGTCGGTCATCTCGTTGCCGCGTTCGCCGCAGCCGATGAAGATGACGACCTGCGCGTTACTCCACTTGGCGATCTGGTGCTGAGTGACGGTCTTGCCGGCGCCGAACGGGCCCGGGATGCACGCCACGCCGCCCATGACGATCGGGAAGAACGTGTCGATGACGCGGGTGCCGGTCGTGAGCGGCTCAGATGCCGAGAGTTTCTTGGTGTACGGGCGCGCCATACGCACGGGCCAGACCTGCATCATGAGGAGCGGCACGGTAGCGCCGTCCCCGGTGGTGAGCGTGCCCACCGGGTCCGTCACGGTGTACGTACCACTCCCGATCGCAGCGATCGTGCCCGAGACACCCGGCGGCACCATGATGCGGTGCTCGACGACGGCATTCTCCTGCACGGTACCGATGATGTCGCCGCCGGCGACCGAATCGCCCGCGCTGACGGTGGCGGTGAACTCCCACCGCTTGTCGCGATCGAGGCCCGGTGCGGTGACACCCCGGGTCAGAAACGCGCCGGTCATCCGCTCGAGCGCATCGAGTGGTCGCTGGACGCCGTCGTAGACGGCTTCGAGCATGCCGGGTCCGAGCTCCACGGAAAGCGGTGCTCCGGTGGCCTCAACGGGGTCGCCGGGGCCGAGGCCCTCGGTCTCCTCGTAGACCTGGATCGACGCGCGGTCGCCACGCATCTCGATGATCTCGCCCATGAGGCCGTCTTTGCCCACGCGCACAAGGTCGTACATCCTGGAAGTGACGAGGCCCTCAGCGACAACGAGGGGGCCGGCGACCTTCACGATTTTGCCCTGCTCCATCTACTCTTCCTCTTCTCGGATCAACATGCTGGTACCGAGCGCGCGCTCGATCGCGCGATTGATCTTTGCTCCACCAACGCCCCCACCACTGCCGGCTCCCGGAATGATCGTCACCGCAGGAATCGGCCGGTCGATCGCCTCGGCAGCGAGGTCCTCGACTGCCGCGAACACGGGCTCCGTCACGAACACGACGCCGTACTCGCCGCCCACAAGCTCGGGCCACAGGTCGCGGGCCTCCTCGGCACGCTCCACGGGGAAGACCGCGAAGCCGAGGGGACGGAATCCCGCCACACTCGTCGAATCTCCCACTATCGCGATTCGGGCCATCTACTTCACCTACACAGACAGGTCGCGAAGACGTCGACGGAGCGACTCGCGGTCGAGGCCGGCGAGCTTGCCGATGAGGAGCGTGCGGACCGCGACGACTTCGGCCTCTCGGGCCATGACGTACGCGATGACCGGCTCGGGACCGAACGGCACGCCCCGCACCCGGCGCACGAATCGTGCGACGAGGTTGTCGAGCATGACGTCGAGCCCGATGTCGCTCGCCAGTTCCATCGCGCTCACGCCCTTGAGTGCGCGCGATGCGGCGAGGACGCCAGTGAACTCCTCGCTGGATAGCGGATACCACGCCTCGATGTCCGAGACGCGGATCGAGCCGCCGGGGTGCAGCATCCCGGTGAGTTCCGCCGCCGGAACACCCCGGCGATGCGCGCGAACAGCCGAGCGGGCATTCGCCACGTCGACGGTGAGCGTCGCAAGTTCCTTGAGCGCACCGCTCCTCGCGGTCTTGGCGGAGTGCACCAGATCGGCGAAGAGCGCGGTTTCGACAACCTCGTCGATCGCATCCACGCCAGCCGGCTCTTTGTCGGGACCGGCTTCAAACGTCTTGGCGATATCGCCGAGGAACGCCGGCATACCGCCTACCGGCCCGGTGACGACGTCGGGCGCCACGGTGCCGAGACCGACGATCATCCCTTCGGTGCTCGCGCCAAGCGCACGTGCCTTGAGGACCGCGCGCAGGTTCGCGTAGTCGTACCGCACGCGGAAGAACCGAACGACCGCCTCGGGCAGGCTCGCGTCGTCAAGAAAGCGGTAGAAATCGTCGAGCGCCGTCTCAAGTCCGGTCTCGACGTCATCGGCGGTTTCGGCGTCTTCCAGATAGCGCCCGTAGATCGTGTCCGACAGGACACGGGTCTGCTCGGAGAAGGTGGGTGCGTCCAGAAGTCGCTCGTACGTACCGGCGCCAAAGACACGCGGCTGCAAGACGCGCACCTTGCCGACGGCGAATCCGTAACGCTGCGCGTCACCGATCGCTCTGAGGAGGGGCACCCTCACGCGCGTGCCTCCCCGTCGCCGAAGACGAGCGCCGCAAACTGCATGAGCAGCTCCTCGCGCTGTCCGTCGATGATGCCGACGATAGAAAGGTCGACGCTATCGCGTTCGCCGAGGAGCATCACGCCGTGCTCGACGGCCGCGGGCGTTTGGTCGTACACGAGCGCGAGGTCGTGACCCGCGATCGCATCGGCGGCGGCACGAAGCCCGGCGAGGCGCTTCCCGTCGGCGGCCGCCACGAGCACGCGCTCTCCGCCACGGGCCGTGCCCACGATCGCCCGGGCGAGAAATGCAGCGTAATCCGCGTCGGGAAGCTCGACGATGCGCTCCCCGAGGAGGAGCAGGGCGTGGTCGAGAACCTCACGCTTCGCGCCGAGGAGCGAGTCTCTCGCCTCGAGCCGTGCGTTCGCGAGCAGCGTCTCCGCTTCGAGTGCCGCCTCGCGGGCGACGCCACGGGCAATCGCCCCGGCTGCCTCGTCGGCCCGTACTCGCGCTTCGCCCAGCAGGAGATCCGACTCCGCCTTCGCCGCATCGATGACCGCCTGCGCCTGGGAGTTCGCGTCGGCACTGATCCGATTCAGGATGTCAGCAAGTGCCACAGGACCACTCCATTACATGTACGCGCCCTGCAGGATGATCAGCATGAGAATCGTGACGATGAGCGAGAGCACCGCGTACGTCTCAACGAGCGCCGGGAAGATGAGCGCCGGCGCGGGCTGGTCCGCCGCGACGATACCCGATGCGGCAGCAGCCGTCATCCCCTGGTAAATGGCGCTTATGAGGCACAAGAACGCGACCGGCATGCACGCAAGGAATATCTTGAAGCCCACCGGACCGGCGAGGGCCATGGACTCCGCGGTGCCACCAAGCAGATTGAAGAACACGAGCACGAGCACGGCGGCGATGAAGCCGTAGATGCCCTGGGTGCCCGGCATGGCGGCCAGCGGCAGCAGTTTACCGAACTTCGTACCGTCCTCGGACAGGATTCCCGAAATTGTTCCGCTCGCAATCGTGATGCCGATCGCAGAGCCGATCCCGCCGAGGATGGCGGCGAAGCCGGCACCCATGAGCGCCCAGTCGACGCCCGACAGTCCCCACATCAGTTCCTTCACGACGTTGTTCCTCCTTCTCCTTGCACGCTTGATGCGTGCAGTACCACCGCTGACGTTGTGTGGCCAAACGGCGCGTACGGCCGCCCGCCACCCTCGTAGAACTTGCCGAAGAACTCCACGAACTGCAGGCGCGCGGGATGCACGAACGCGCCGAGCAGGTTGATCACCACGTTGAAGACGTGCCCCACGACGAATACGAGCACGGCGGCCAGAATCACGAGGACGCCAAAGGCGATCGAAAAGCCACCCTTCGCGAACAACCCGGCCGAACCGTCCCACACAAGGCCAGCGAGCAGGTTGAACACCATGCCCACAAGCGTTCCCGAGAGGCCAAGCGCGGCGAGCCTGGTATACGAGAGGATGTCGTTGAGAAATCCCGTCATGCCGTAGACCGCGTACGCACCGCCGAGGACGCCGACGAACGTCTTCCGGACGCCCTTGGAGAACGCGACCCCCAGCACGGTCGCGGCCAGAAGCGTCCAGCCGGCCGCCGCAGGCCCGCGGAACGCGAGCGCGATCATCCACACGAGCACGAGCACGAGCCACCCACCGCCGAGCAGACGTTCGCGTGCCGGAAGCTTCTTGTCGGTGAGGGCCGCTTCGATCGCGTGGCCCTTCATGAGCATCGCAACACCGAGGCCGAACACGAGCCCCCATGCCACCGCCCCCGGAACCAGGATCGCGACCGCGAGCATCACAGCGAGGATGATGGTGGAGACCTGGTCGTTCACCGCAGTGGACCGGTCGCCCTTGCGGGCGGCGTCGTAGATGGCCACGATCACGCCGAAGAACACCTGAATCATGCCAAGCACGATCGTGAATATCAGGAACTCCTGAAGCTGGTTGAGCGGATCGATGAGTCGGAGTCGCGCCAGGAACGGCAGGTACTTCTGGATGACCGCGAAATCGACCGCGAAGTACGAGCCGAAAAGCACACCGGCAACCATTGCCGCTGCACCTCCGATGATCATGAGGTCACTGAAGCGCTTCACGCCGGGGGCGACGTCAAGCCGCGTCTTGATGAGGTAGAAGCCGAGCATCAGCATGAGCCCGTAGCCCACGTCGCCGATACAGATCGCGAAGAACACCGCGAAAAACGGCGCCAGGAGCGGCGTCGGGTCGAGTTCGCCGTAGCGCGGGCGACCGTAGAGGTCCGTAAGTGTCTCGAACGGCTTGAGCAGCTTCGGGTTCTCGAGTAGCACCGGCGGCGAATCCTCGGCGGTCGGCTCCTCAAGCGTGAGGTCGACGAGCCCCCCAAAGGGCTCCAGTGCTCGCTCGAGCTCCACGCGAGAGCGCTCGGGCACCCATCCGGCCAGGAGCACCGTGCGCTCGGTTGCGCCGAGCCGCTCACGGAGCGAGATCGCACTGCGGGCGCTCTGGAAGGCCTCGACGAGCGTCGTCGCATGCGCGTACTCACTCGCGGCAAGCTCGGTCGTCTGCGCGACCAACCGTTCCCGCTCGGCATCGATATGCTCGACCTCGGCCTGTGCCAACGCGAGTTCTTCGGCGGGATAGTCGGCGAGCCCCGGGAACGAGACCTCCTCGAAACGGGTGACGTTGAGGATTGCTCGCACCTCGTCGACGACTGAGACATGGGACAGGACGACCCAGGCCTCGCGAACGCCCGCCGGTCCAAGTTCGGCGACCGTGACCTCCGAGACAGCATCTCGCAGGCGCTGACGGATCGACG
>JBBQIR010000055.1:0-16475 GCA_038325105.1 Coriobacteriia bacterium | reverse complement strand
ATCCTGTCGATGATCGACTACTTCTACCACGCGCGGGACATCATCACTGGACCGTGGTCGTCCGGGAGACGCGACGATGCCGGGTAAACCGAGCGCCGCGATTCTCACGATCGGCACGGAACTCGTCACCGGCCAGCGTCTCGATACCAACGGCGCCGAGATCGCGTCCGCACTCCACACGTCGGGCTACGTCGTCACCGAGATACTGTCGCTTGGCGATGACGCCGCGGGCTGCGCGGCACATCTCGCACGCCTCTGCGCCGCCTGTGAGCTGGTTGTCGTGACAGGCGGACTTGGACCGACCCACGACGATATCACCCGCGAGGCGGCCTCTCAGGCTCTTAAACGGCCACTCGTGCGGGATTCCGGCATCGCCGAGGGCCTCTCGGCGGTCATCGGTCGGCATCGCGACCCGGATGCGGCCGGACAGGTCCTCCTGCAGGCCGACGTTCTCGAAGGTGCAACCGTCATTCCCGCAACAACCGGCACGGCGCCCGGACAGGTCGCCGCGACCCCCGGTGGCTGGCTGCTCCTCCTCCCGGGACCACCTCGCGAGATGCGTCCGATGCTCGCGGGGTTCCTCGGCGAACACCGACCCGGGGTGCCTCCGGTCCGTCTCCGGTGCACAGGAACGACCGAGTCCGACGTGCAGCTTGCCGCCCAGAGGGTGCTCGTCGGGCGAGAAGGCATCGGGCTGACCGTTCTTGCAGCGCCGATGGATGTCGAAGTCGTCTTGTTCGACGAGGGGGCAGGCGAGGGCGCGCTCTCGGCAGCGGGGTGCGCGATCGAGAAGTCGCTCGGCAACGTCTGCTACTCGAACGACGGTGCCTCGCTCGCAGAGGTCGTCGTGCGGCTCGCACGCACAGCAGGCGCGAAGGTCGCGTGCGCCGAGTCATGCACGGGAGGTCTCATCGGTGCGGCGATCACCGACATCCCCGGGGCGTCCGACGTTTTCGCAGGCGGCATCATCGCCTACTCGAACGACCTCAAGATGGCCGCGCTCGACGTACCCGCCCCGCTGCTCGCGCAGTTCGGCTCGGTGAGCGGCGAGACCGCCTCGGCGATGGCCGAAGGCGCTGCGGGAATCGCCGGCGCCACATACGCGATCGCAACCACAGGTATCGCCGGCCCCGGAGGCGGCTCACCCGACAAGCCCGTCGGACTCGTGTGGTTCGGACTCGCCACGCCTGCGGGTACGAGCGCGTCGAGCCGCACCTTCATCGGGGACCGCACGGGCGTCAGAATCCGTGCCACCATGACGGCCCTCGACATCCTCCGACGCGCGCTTGAGGGGCTGTGAGCACGGTGCGAGCATTCCTCGGCATCGAACTCGCGCCGCACATCCGGACGACGCTCGCGCAGTGCTGCGATACGATCAGGACCGAATCCATTCCGTGGCGCGCCGAGAAGTGGGTCGCCGAGGAGAACCTCCACGTGACCCTGAAGTTCCTCGGCACCGTGGACCCGGCGGCGCTCCCGGATCTCGAGAGAGCAGTGGCCCGCGCATGCGAACAGACGCGGGAGTACCAGTTCACGCTCGGGGCCGTCGAAGCGATTCCGCGGTTGCGCACCACCTCGATGCTCTGGGGCACTGCCACCGAGGGCACCGAGGAGACTGAGGACCTGGCGGCCGAACTCGAGCGCCGACTGAGCGCCGTCGGCTATGAGCGTTCCGACAAGCCGTTCAAGGCACACATCACGCTGGTTAGAGCTCGCAAACCGCGTGTCATGCCCTTCGAGGTTCTCGACGCCGCGAACCGGCTTCTCTTCGGCGCCGAGGAGCGCGAAACACGCATGTCAGTGCGGGGGGTTACGCTCTTCTCGAGCACACTTACCCCGCAGGGTCCGGTCTACGAGGAACTCTCATTCGTACCGCTGCAGGGTATTTGACACCGAACGTGTGTTCGTATACGTTTATGACAGCCTTTCAGGGGTCGCCCGCACGGCGAGAAGGAGAACACAGGCATGGATGCTGACAAATCGAAGGTACTCGATCTGACGCGCGAACAGATCGACCGCAAGTTTGGCAAGGGCTCGCTCATGCGACTCGGAGACCACAGCGCAGCACTCGGCATAACGAGCATCCCGACAGGGTCACTCGCGCTCGACGCGGCCCTGGGTATCGGTGGCGTTCCGCGCGGCCGGGTCGTTGAGATCTACGGTCCGGAATCATCCGGTAAGACCACCCTCGCGCTCCAGATCATCGCTGAGGCACAGAGACTGGGCGGCGTTGCTGCCTTCATCGACGCCGAGCATGCACTCGATCCCACGTACGCTGCACGGCTCGGAGTCGACATCGATGAGATTCTCATCTCGCAGCCGGACACGGGCGAACAGGCGCTCGAGATCACGGACATGCTCATTCGCTCCGGTGCCGTCGACGTCGTGGTTGTCGACTCGGTCGCCGCGCTCGTCCCTCGCGCTGAACTTGAGGGTGAGATGGGCGACTCCAGCATGGGCCTCCAGGCCCGGCTCATGAGCCAGGCCATGCGCAAGCTCGCCGGCTCGCTCAGCAAGTCGAACACAACCTGCATCTTCATCAACCAACTCCGAGAGAAGATCGGCGTCATGTTCGGCAGTCCCGAGACAACCTCGGGCGGTCGCGCGCTCAAGTTCTACGCATCGATCCGCATCGACATCCGACGGATCGACTCGATCAAGCAAGGAACCGAGATCGTCGGCAACCGCGTTCGTGCGAAGGTCGTCAAGAACAAGGTAGCACCGCCGTTCCGCCAGGCTGAGTTCGACATCATGTACGGCCAGGGGATCTCGAAAGAGGGAAGTCTCCTCGATCTCGGTGTGGAAGAAGGCATCGTCGCGAAATCGGGTGCCTGGTACAACTACGGCGAAGAGCGCCTGGGCCAGGGCCGCGAGTCCGCAAAAGAATTCCTCGCCGAGCACACCGAAATCAGGGATACCATCGAGAGTCAGATTCGGGAGAAGTTGAATCTCCCGGACCCGGTCAAACTCGCAGCCGCTGCAGCCGCCGGGGAGTGACCCGGCCGTGATCGCAACGATCACCAGGATCGAGACTCCGAGAATCGGAAGTCGGGTGCGGGTCATCTTCATGGATGAAGAGATCTGGCATACGACAGCAGCGCCGGTGATTCGCGAGCTTGGTATCGTCGAGGGTGACATCGTCGACACCGACGACCTCGCGCGCTCGATCGATGCCGCTGAGCGCGTTGCGGCACGCGAACGCGCACTCGCGACACTTGGCTACCGGGAGCGCAGTGTGGCCGAGCTGCGCTCCAAGGTAGTGGACGACGGATATCCTGCGGGCATCGTCGATGACGTGGTCGCCTCACTTGAGAGCGCCGGCATCGTCGATGATGCCCGCTTCACCGAGATGTTCGTCCGCTCCATGGCCGTGGGCAAGCGACTTGGTCGGCACCGGATCGTGCGCGAGCTCGAACAGAAGGGAATCGCACCCGAGGTTGCAGCAGCCGCACTCAACGAATACCTCAACCTCGATGATGCACCAGCCCGTGTTCTCGAGGCCGCCCGCCGCCTCGCGCGCGATGGTGACCGCGTTGATTTGCTGGCCGCGCGTCTCGTACGCAAGGGGTACGCGCCCGGTGAGGCGTTCGGCGCCGCTCGGGAAGCTCTCGCCGCGATGCGTGCAGATGAAGACGTCCCTGACGGTTCTTGAGTTGGCGTTTTGCGGCTCTGATGTGGGGTTTTGCACCTCGCGACGCGCTCGCTCCGCTTGACGCGCGTAGTGTTCGCAGATACGATAAGCGCGGCAAATGTGATCGAGACGACGGGCGCACGTGAACCGTCGATATGTGTGCAGTTTCCGGAAGTCCACGTACGTTACCGCAGGGCGCAGGCCCTGCTTGAAGTGTATGCGCTCACTTCCGGGCGGTCATACAGGTTCTATCGCAGTTGCCGGGCGCAGTGTCGTCCGGCTTGACGTCGCAAACCTACGGGACTTTCCCGTGCGAGCAAGGCGGACCACGGCTACGACCCGCAACGGGTCGTCGGCGCCCTTCTGACAGCGTGTGTTCATGACAGAAGGAGGGAAACCGTGGTTTTCGTTTACATCGCCCTCTCCCTCGTCCTCGGTGCAGTCATCGGGTTTCTCATCAACCGCTTCGTCGTTTCCGACAAGATCAACCGCTCGCGCGAGTCTGCGGAACGGATGCTTGCCGATGCGGAGAAGCAAGCCGAGACGACGAAGAAGGAACTCCTGCTCGAAGCGCGGGACGAGATCTACCAGATGAAAGCTAAGGCCGAAGAAGAGGCCAAGGAACGCCGCAAAGAGCTCACCGCAATGGAGAGTCGGCTCATGCAGCGCGAGGAGTCAATCGAGCGCCGCGCCGAGTCTCAGGACAAGCGCGAGCACCAGCTCTCCAGCCAGCAGGGCCAGATCGCGAAGATTGAGAAAGATCTCGAACTCGCCATCGAAGAGGAGAAGGTCCGCCTCGAGTCGCTCGCAGGACTCAGTAGCGACCAGGCCCGCGAGGTGCTTCTCGACCGGGTTCGTGATGACGTGCAGCACGACGCCGCTATCATCATTCGCGAGACTGAGACCCGGGCGCGCGAAGAGGCGGACCGCAAGGCCCGCAACATCGTCGGCATTGCCATCCAGCGCGTTGCCGCGGATCACACGGCGGAGTCGACCGTCTCGGTTGTTCACATCCCGAGCGACGACCTCAAGGGCCGCATCATCGGCCGTGAAGGCCGCAACATCCGGGCGTTCGAACAGCTCACCGGCATCAACCTCATCATCGACGACACGCCCGAGGCAGTCATTCTGTCGTCGTTCGACCCGGTCCGCCGCGAAATCGGGCGCATCACGCTCGAGACGCTCATCGCAGACGGTCGAATCCACCCGGCACGCATCGAAGAGATGTTCAACAAGGCGACCACTTTGGTTGAGCAGCAGGTCCGCGAGGCCGGTGAGGCTGCGGCCTTCGACATGGGCATCCCGAACCTCCACACGGACATCGTCCGTACACTCGGACGCCTCAAGTTCCGCACTTCGTACGGCCAGAACGTCCTGAAGCATTCGCTCGAGGTCGCTCACCTTGCCGGCGTCATGGCGGCCGAGCTCGACGTCGACGTGAAGCTCGCCAAGCGTGCAGGTCTCCTGCACGACCTTGGCAAGGCTATCGACCATGAGGTCGAAGGTCCGCACGCGGTTATCGGTGCCGATCTCGCACGCAGGCTCGGCGAGCCTAAAGAAGTCCTCCACTGCATCGAGGCCCACCACGGTGACGTGGAAGCCACGACCGTGGAAGCGGTTCTCGTCCAGGCTGCCGACGCGATTTCCGCCTCGCGTCCCGGTGCACGCCGAGAGACCCTTGAGAGCTACATCAAGCGCCTCGAGAAGCTCGAAGCACTCGCGCAGTCTCACAAGGGCGTCGAGAAGGTCTACGCTATGCAGGCCGGTCGCGAGATTCGCGTCATGGTTAAGCCTGACGATATCTCCGACGCCGCGGCAACGGTGCTCGCGCGTGATATCGCCAAGCAGATTGAAGAAGAGCTGCAGTACCCGGGACAGATCAAGGTCATGGTCATCCGGGAGAGCAGATCGGTCGAGTACGCCAAGTAAGCACACGCGCCGGAGACCGACAGGGGAGTGAATCGCATGGCAGACGATGCCGAGCGCCTCATAGACTTCATCTCCTCGGTCTCCGGCGATGCGTATCTCAAGGTCGAGGAGACGCTCGGAGACGGCTACGTCCGCCTCAAGGTCTCGGAAGCCGAACGTCGGCAGGCCAAGCACGACATACGTACCTTCGAGGACGTCGTCGTCGAGCTCCTGCGAAACTCCCGTGATGCTCATGCGCAGCGCATCTTCGTCGCAACCTCCCGTGAGGGCGATCTCCGCACATTGACCGTCATCGATGACGGTATTGGCGTGCCCCCGCAGCTTCACGACACGATCTTCGAGCCACGCGTCACCAGTAAGCTCGAGACCATGGTCATGGACCGGTGGGGCGTCCACGGGCGAGGCATGGCGCTCTTCTCGGTGCGGTCAAACATGAAGAGCGCGCGAATCACCTGCTCCGATCTCCACAGGGGGATGGCAATCCAGGTGGTCGCCGACGTGGCGTCATCGATCCCGGAGCGTGCAGACCAGTCGACCTGGCCGGTCGTTGACCGTGAGGTCGACGGACGCCTCCGAGTCGTTCGCGGCCCCCACAACATCGTCCGCCGCGTCCTCGAGTTCGCGTGCGAACACCCCGAGATCGACATCTACCTCGGATCACCCACCGAAATCCTCGCGACGCTTCACTGGGCCGCGCGCGACTTTCTCGACACGTCGGACCTCATGTTCTGCGAGGATCGGACGCGGATGCTCGTGTGGCACCGTCCCGCCATTGGCGCCGATGCAGCCGAACTCGTCGAGATAGCGGGGGAGCTTGGTCTCGCCATTTCGGAGCGCACGGCGCACCGCGTTCTGGCCGGCGATCTCGCTCCGCTCGATGCTGCCATTTCTCAGGCCTTTGTCGAGGACGAGCCCACGCCTGCGCCAACACCCGACATCTACCGCGACCGGCGCTCGTTGCACATTCATCACAGCGACCTGTCTTCGTTCCGACGCGAGCTCGAGAAAGCGTTCGACCTGCTCTCCGAGAGGTACTACCTCAACCTCAAGGGGGAACCAAAGGTGACGGTGGGGCCGAACGAGATCAGAGTCCGATTCTCGATCGAGAAGGAAGACTGACCGGCAAAATAGCGGCCATATCCCCTCGTTAGACACCGTGCGCTATACTTCTAGTGAAGATTCCCGAAACAATACCGTCGCACCACAATCGCAGCAGCAGTCGAGCCCTCATCGGCGTCGTCAGCGTGACGTCGGAGCAGCACGGGAGGCACCAGTGGAAGTCCTCAAGGTCTCGAGTAAGTCCAGCCCGAATTCGGTCGCCGGCGCACTTGCGGGAGTCATCCGCGAGGATGGCGCGGTTGAGATCCAGACTGTTGGAGCGGGCGCACTCAATCAGGCCATCAAAGCAATCGCTATCGCCCGTGGATTCGTTGCTCCAACCGGGTTCGACCTCGTGTGCGCCCCTGCGTTCGCGGATATCGAAATCAATGGCGAAGAGCGCACCGCGATCAGGCTTCTCGTGGAGCCTCGGCCGATGCGCCACGACTGACACAAAGACCGCCGTGTCCCTCGACCTCCACATTCACTCCAGTGCATCGGACGGCAGACTGACGCCCGCGGCGCTCGTCGCTGCAGCACGCGATGCTGGCCTCACTGCTATCGCCCTGTGCGACCACGATTCGGTTGCCGGAGTGTCCGAGGCTCTGGACGCTGGACGTTCCCTTGGTATCGGAGTCATTCCCGGCGTCGAATTGTCCGCAGAGAGCGACGGCATCTCTGTCCACATCCTCGGTTACTTCATTGACCACACCGATGCGGAACTCGGGCGGCTCCTTGGAACGCTTCGCGAGATTCGACTGGACCGTGCTCGCGCGATCGTTCAGGCGCTGGCAGGTGGGGGATACAACCTCAAGCTCGAGGATGTTTTGAGCTTCAGCGATGGCGGGAGCGTCGGACGGGCCCATGTTGCTATGGCACTCGTCGATGCGGGACACGTTTCTTCAATGGGAGCGGCCTTCTCGCGGCTTCTCGGCAGGGGGCGTCCATTCTATGTCCCTAAGCCTGTAGCCGAGCCTGAGGCGGTCATCGCAACCATTCGTGCAGCCGGAGGACTCGCAGTACTCGCGCACCCGGGCGTCAGCGGCACCGGGCATCTCATAGAGGACCTCCGGGAGGCCGGTCTCGAAGGCATCGAGGCATACCATGCCCAGCACAGCGCCGAGGAACGCGAGCACTACGCTCGCACCGCAAGCGAACTCGGACTGATCGTCACCGGCGGATCCGACTTTCACGCGCCTATCGAGGGTCGTGCGAAACTCGGGGATGGCGGTCTGCCTGAAGAGGCCCTGGCGGCTCTCATCTTCGCCGCGGGCGAGCGAGCAGACCGTGCGGTGCTGCCCTGATGAAGACGTACTTCGTCCGCACCTTCGGATGTCAGATGAATAAGCACGACTCCGAGCGAATCGCCGGCATGCTTGAGGACGAGCTCGCACTGGTCCAGGCCGAGAACCCCGAGACCGCGGACGTGGTCGTCTACAACACGTGCGCCGTGCGCGAGGGTGCCGAGGAGCGCTTGCGCGGTCACGTCTCGTCGCTCAAGGCGGCCAAGTCCGGCAACCCGGACATCATCATCGCGGTCGGCGGCTGCATCGGGCAACGGGACGGCGAGTCGATGCTGTCGTACCTGCCGCACGTGGACGTTGTCTTCGGCACCCACAACATCGCGCATCTGCCGTCGCTCATCGAGACGGCGCAGCAGACACGCATACCGTCGATCGAAGTGCTTGAGTCGACCGACGGCTTCGCCAGCGATCTGCCGGGCCACCGGGAGACCCCCTGGCACGCCTGGCTGCCGATAACCGTGGGCTGCGACAACTTCTGCACGTACTGCATCGTCCCGTACGTACGCGGGAGGGAGCGATCCAGGGCCCTCGACGACATCGTTGCGGAGGCAACACGCCTCGTAGCCGACGGCGTCGCCGAGATCACCTTGCTTGGCCAGAACGTGAACTCGTACGGCCGGGACCTCTACGGTGAGTCACGGTTCCCTGAGACCCTTGCGGCAGTCGCTGCCACGGGCGTTCGCCGACTCCGCTTCGTCACGAGCCACCCGAAAGATCTATCCGACGAGACGATCGCGGTCATGGCGAGTACGCCGTCTGTGTGCCACTCACTCCACCTGCCGGTACAAAGCGGCTCCGACCGCATCCTGCAGGCGATGAACCGCCGCTACACCGCCGGGCACTATCTCGACCTCGTGGAGCGCCTCTATGCGGCGATGCCCGACCTCGCGCTCTCGACCGACATCATCGTCGGGTTCCCCGGAGAGACCGAAGAAGACTTCGATGCCACGATGGACGTCGTACGCGCCGCCCGCTACGACCAGGTGTTCACGTTTTTGTACTCGCCGCGCGAGGGGACTCCCGCCGCGAAGCTCGAGGACGCCGTCTCAAAAGCAGTCGCCCAGGTGCGCTTCGATCGACTCGTCGAACTCGTGCATGCCTCTGCGCTTGCAAAGAACAGAGCACTCATCGGCACGGTACAAGAAGTGCTGGTGGAGGGCGGTTCCCGACGGGACGCCAGTGTCCTCACCGGCCGCACGGCCGGCAACAAGGTCGTGCACGCGCCGGTGCCCGACGGTGCCGATCCGGCCACCCTTGCAGGGACCTTTGTGCGTGTTGGTATCGACGAGACCCAGACCTGGTTCCTCTCGGGCCACCTTGAAGGGTATGAACGCACGTAGAAGCGTTCTTGGAGGTGGTCACAGTGGCATCGGACATCCTCGGCATAATCGCGCCGCATCCACCAATCATGGTGCCTGCCGTGGGTGGGGCCGACGCGGACGTTACGCGTGCGTCAGCCGACGCGATGGCGTGCGCGGCGGACGCGCTGCGCCGGTTCGATCCCGAGACGGTCGTCATCATGTCGCCGCACAGCCCGGCAGTGCGGGACGCATTCGTCATCGACACGGCGCCCCGGACAGCCGGCACCCTCGCGCAGTTCAACGCGCCGGGAGTCGGGCTTGCCACATCCACTGACGTCGCATTCGCTCAGGCGTTGCTGACCGCGCTCACTCGCGACGGGATACCTGCCATCGACCGCGCCCTGTCACCGGGACTCGAGAGCGGGCAACTGGACCACGGCGTGCTCGTCCCCATGAGTTTCCTCGACCCGGACGGCCGCTGGCCCCTCGTCAACATCTCGCTCTCATGGCTGCCCTACGGGCACCATCGCGCGCTTGGCGAGCACATTGCGGCGGTTGCGGCATCTCTCGGACGGAGGATCGCATTCGTCGCGAGCGGGGACTGCAGTCACCGCCTTAAGCACGGTGCGCCTGCGGGCTACTCACCCCACGCCGCCGAGTTCGACGCGCTACTCGTCGAGGCCGTCACGGCCGCCGACTTCGAGTCCCTGATGCACGTGGACCCGGTTCTGACCGAAGCGGCAGGGGAGTGCGGGCTTCGCTCGTTTATCACCCTCGGCGGGGTGATTCCTGACGCGGTCACCAGGTTCCTCGCCTACGAGGGACCGTGGGGCGTCGGCTATCTCACCGCCATTGCCGCACCGTCGGCACTGCTCGAGCGGCTCGTCACCCCCGACAGCGGCGTGAAGGGCGGCGCTGCGGGTTCAGACACGTCGGAGATCGTTGCCCTCGCACGCCGCGCGATCGAGACGTACGTTCGCGACCGCCGCGTCATCGACGCGGGAAGCCCCGTTGGGCTGCTCGCCACGCGCGCAGGCGCCTTTGTCAGCCTCCATCGCGAGCACGACCTGCGCGGTTGCATCGGCACCATCGGCCCCACCGCCGCAACGCTTGCCGAGGAGGTCATCCACAACGCGATCCAGGCTGCGACCGCCGATCCGCGCTTCCCGGTGCTCACAGCCGCGGAACTTGGTGACCTCGACATCTCTGTAGATGTCCTCCACGCCGCCGAACCCTGCACCTTCGAAGACCTCGATCCTGCCAGGTACGGCGTGATCGTGACCTCGGACTGGCGACGCGGGCTGCTTCTGCCCGACCTCGAGGGTGTCGACACGCCCGAGCAGCAGGTCGCTATCGCCACACGCAAGGCCGGCATCTCGCCGGGAGAGCGCGTCCACCTCGAGCGCTTTCGCGTCGATAGGTACGTCTGAGCGTGGAGAACCTGACTCAACCCCCGGTCATCGTGATTGTCGGTCCTACCGCAGTCGGAAAGTCCTCGCTCGCTGAGCGTGTCGCGGGCGAACTCGGCGGTGAAATCGTGAGCGCAGATGCCATGCAGGTCTACCGCGGCATGGACATCGGCACCGCGAAGCCGTCGGTCACCGATCGCCGCGTGCCCTACCACTGCCTCGACCTCGTCGATCCCGGCGTACCGTACTCGGCAGCGCTCTTCCAGCGCGACGCCCGCGCGGCCATTGCCGACATCCTCGACCGAAACGCGACTCCCGTCGTGTGCGGCGGTACCGGCATGTACGTGCGGGCCGCCATCGACGACTGGGAGTTCCCGGCCGGCGACAGGGAAACGCCGCGCCGCGCACGCCTGGAGAATCTCGCAGAAGCGCTCGGCCCCGAGGCGCTGCATGCCCACCTCTCGGAAATCGACCCGGCTGCGGCCGCGCAGATTCACCCCAACAACGTTCGCCGCGTCATCCGGGCCCTCGAAATGGCCGAGGAGGGCTCCTCGTACGCTGAGCAGGCCGACCGGTTCTCCACCCGACAGAGCATCTTTCACACCGCGTTCATCGGAGTGACGATGGAGCGCCAGGCGCTCTATGCGCGCATCGACGCACGCGTTGACGGCATGGTGGCTGCGGGGCTCCTGCGCGAGGTTGAGGCGCTCATGCACGCCGGGTACTCAGACGCGCTCACAGCCACGCAGGCGATCGGCTACAAGGAGCTCGTGCCGGTGCTCCTCGAAGGCGCCCCGCTCGAGCCGGCTATCGATGACATCAAGCGCGCCACCCGACGCTACGCGAAGCGGCAGCTTACCTGGTTTCGCGCCGATCCGCGTATCACGTGGCTCGACGTCACCGATCTCTCGTCGGCTGAATCGGCCGCGCGTGCGCTCGAGTTGATAGAATGCAAGGTACAGTCGTTTCGGCAACCGTAGCCGGAGCAGAACCGAAAGGACCATCGTGGAACTCGCGTTCACCAAGATGAACGGCCTCGGCAACGACTTCGTGTTCATCGAGGACCTCGAAAACGAATGGGACATCGAGTCCCAGGCTGTGGCGTGGCTCTGCGACCGCAACTTCGGCATCGGTGGCGACGGTGTGATCATGGTGAGACCGGCCACCGATGACGCTGCCGACTACTACATGCACTACATGAACGCCGACGGCACCCTCGCCGAGATGTGCGGAAACGGTGCCCGCTGCTTCGCCAAGTATGTGGTCGACCACGGACTCGTGGATGCGGACGCGACCGAACTCGTGATCCAGACGCTCGGCGGCCTGCGCCCCGTGCGCTTCACGCGCAGCGCCGACGGCATGCTCGAGACCGCCACGGTCGACATGGGTGAGCCCGTGTTCACTCCTGCGCTCATCCCTACGACGTTCGGCGGCGATCTGGTCTTCGACTGTCCGCTCGAGACGGACCTCGGCACCTTTCACGTGACCGCCGTAAGCATGGGTAACCCACACGCGATCCTATGGGTCGACGATGTCGACACGGCGCCAGTCGACGAGGTGGGACCGCTCATCGAGAACCATCCGGCATTCCCGAAAGCCACCAACGTCGAGTTCGCGCAGTTCGTAGATGCCGAAACTCTTCGACTTCGCGTCTGGGAGCGCGGCGTGGGCGAGACCCTCGCGTGCGGCACCGGCGCGTGCGCCACACTCGTTGCCGGCGTCCTCAGCTGCCGCACCGGCAGAAGCGCCACCATCGAACTCCCCGGCGGGGATCTCCTCATCCGCTGGCACGAGAACGACCACGTCTACATGACCGGCTCTGCCGCCGAAGTCTTCACCGGCACCATCGCTCTGCCCGAGGAGGACGCTGAGTGCGACTCGTCGGACGTCTAAGCCGCCCGTCGCCTGTTCTGCTACCATGTTCCGAACACGAGACGCCTTCTCGGCGTCGGACCGACCGTTTCTGACCGAAGGGGACCACCACTGTGAGGACCGCCCAGCGAATCGCCAGCCTCCCGCCGTATCTGTTCGCCGAGATCGACCGGAAGAAGGAGGCGAAGCAGGCGCAGGGTATCGACGTCATCTCACTCGGCATCGGTGACCCCGACACACCGACCCCGGATCACATCGTTGACGCGATGGCCAAGGCGATCCGCAACCCCAAGAACCACCAATACCCGTCGTACGTCGGCTCGAAGGCGTATCGCCAGGCCGCCTCAACGTGGATGAAGAACCGCTTTGACGTCGATGTCGACCCCGAGACCGAGACGCTCGCGCTCATCGGTAGCAAGGAAGGCATCGCACACCTCTTCCTCGCATTCGTCGACCAGGGCGACTACACGCTCGTTCCCGGCTGCGGTTACCCCGTGTACCACACTGGCGGGATACTCGCCGGCGGCCTCACGCACTGGATGCCCATGACCGAGGAGAACGGCTTCCTCGCTGACTTCGAGAGCACCCCGGCAGACGTCCTGGCCAAGGCCAAGATGATGTTCCTGTCGTATCCGAACAACCCGACCTCGGCCATCGCCACGCCGGAGTACTTCGACCGTGCGATTGCATTCGCCAAGGAGCATGACCTGCTCCTCGTTCACGACAATGCCTACTCCGAGATCGGTTTCGACGGCTACAAGCCGCCGAGCCTCCTCGAGCGCCCCGGCGCCAAGGACGTGGCCATCGAGCTCTTCAGCTGCTCGAAGGCGTACAACATGACCGGCTGGCGTGTCGCGTTCGCTGTTGGCAACGCCCAGGCGCTCAAGGCATTCGGTACGGTCAAGAGCAATATCGACTCCGGCGTCTTCACCGCCGTTCAGGATGCTGCCATCGAAGCCCTCACCGGCCCGCAGGACTCGATCGTTGAGCTCAACGCGATGTATCAGCGCCGCCGCGATCTCGTGATGGACGCACTCGCCAAGATCGGCATCCAGGCTGCGACCCCGAAAGCCACGATCTACGTATGGGCCAAAGTGCCCGAGGGCTACACCTCGGCGGAGTTTGCCACCAAGATCCTCGACGAAGCGAACGTCATCGTTGCGAGCGGCACCGCGTATGGTCCGAGCGGCGAGGGGTATGTTCGTATCAGCCTGACAACGCCCGACGATCGCCTCGAAGAGGCTATCGAGCGGATCAAGAACACCCTCTGAGGAGGCGGCACGCGCCGCGACCATGAGCACGAACCCAAACCGATTCACACCGCATGAGGTCATACGGGACGTCGTCGACAGGGCGGTCCTTGTCGGCGTCGACCGCGGTCGTGGCACCGGCTGGACGCTCGAGGATGACCTCGCCGAGCTCGGCAGGCTGACTGACACGGCCGGCGCAAAGATCGTTGGCACCGTGTCGCAGCGCCTCGACCGCCCACACCCTAAAACGTTCGTGGGCAAGGGCAAGGTCGAGGAGATCGGTGAACTGGCCGCCGAAACAGAGGCCACACTTGTGGTCTTCGACGACGACCTCACTCCCTCACAGCAGGCGAACATCGAAGCGTCGCTTCCCGGTCTCAAGGTACTCGACCGCACGGCGCTCATCCTTGACATCTTCGCGCTCCATGCGAAGAGCCGGGAGGGTCGCCTCCAGGTCGAACTGGCGCAGATGGAGTATCTGCTCCCACGCCTGCGCGGCTTATGGCGCCACTTCGGCCAGGCCGCGGCGTCGTCCGGCGGGGCTCTCGGCATCGGAACGCGCGGCCCGGGCGAGACACAGCTGGAGACCGACCGCCGCCTTGCCCGAGGCCGTATCCAGGAGGTCAGGCGAGAGCTCAAGCAAGTTGCCAGGAACCGTGAGACTCAGAGACATGCCCGCGCCCGATCAGGCGTGTACCGAGTGGCCCTCGTCGGCTATACGAACGCCGGAAAGTCGACGCTGCTCAACGCGTTGACCGATGCCGGCGTCCTCGTGGAAGACAAGTTGTTCGCGACCCTTGATGCGACGACACGCAGGCTCGATCTTCCCGAGGGCAGGGGAGTCACCGTCACCGACACGGTCGGCTTCATCAATAAGCTGCCGCACGGGCTCGTTGAGGCGTTCAAGTCAACGCTGGACGAAGTGCGCGAAGCGGACCTGCTCCTGCACGTGATTGACGCCTCGAGTGAACAGCTCAGTGAACAGATCGCCGCCGTCTCCGAGGTCCTCGGCGAGATTGACGCGTCGGGCAGACCGCAGCTGCACGTCTACAACAAGACCGATGCCGCAGAACCCGCAGCGCTCGCACACCTGAGGCAACTCGCTCCAAACGCGGTGTTTGTCTCGGCGCTCGTGGGTACGGGACTCGACGAACTAACGGCGAGAATCGTTGCCGAGGCAGCACGCGGGGAAATCACGCTCGAAGTCCTCATCCCGTACACGCGCGGTGAACTGGTGCAAACTGCGCACGAGAAGGGGCACATCATCAGCGAGGAGCACGTTGCCGACGGGACCAGAATCGTCCTCAGGGTAGGCGCAGAGACGGCCGCCCAGTTCCGGGAGTTCGAGACACCACACGCGCCGAACGGATCCTAGATCCGCCGGAACAGCGCGACGACCTTCCCGAGAATGCTGACATCACGGGCGTAGATCGGCTCCATGCTCGAGTTCTCGGGCTGCAACCGGATACGATCGGCTTCGCGGAAGAAACGCTTCACCGTCGCGCCGTCGTCGATCATCGCAACCACGATCTCTCCGTTGTTAGCAGTCTGCTGCTGCCTGACCACAACGAAGTCCCCGTCGAGTATCCCGGCTTCGATCATGGAGTCGCCCTTGACCCTGAGGATGAAGGTCGACTCACCGGCGAGTTCGGCCGGAAGTGACATCGTCGACTCGATGTTCTCCGCAGCAAGAATCGGCGAACCCGCAGCAACCGAGCCGACGATCGGCACGGCAAACACGGAGCCTAGATCGACGGCGCGGTCGGTGTCACGGTAGTCGAGCACTTCCAGGGCACGAGGCTTGCTCGGGTCACGTCGAATGAATCCCTTTGCCTCAAGTGCCGCCAGATGCGAATGCACGGTCGAAGACGACGAGAGACCGACAGCCTCTCCGATCTCACGGACTGACGGGGGAAAGCCCCGGCGGTGAACCTCAGCGCGAATGAAATCGAGGATCTGGGTCTGCCGCTTGGTCAGTTCGTGCCGGTATTCCATCGGGTCCCCCTCGGCTGCGTGCGCTTCTCAGACAGTCTAGTACGAACAATCCCCACGTGCAAACATGCGTTCGATTTGGCGCTTGCATACGAACATCTGTTCGCTTACTATTGCAACAGAACATATGTTCGGTTGTCTGAGGGTGATGTCAGAGCGGGGGAATACGATCTCCCCAACGACACAACCGAGGAGGGGCGGGTACCATGTACGCGACAGCAGGCACGGCGGTTTCCACTCAGCA
Organism: Coriobacteriia bacterium; assembly: GCA_038325105.1. Classification (GTDB taxonomy): domain Bacteria; phylum Actinomycetota; class Coriobacteriia; order Anaerosomatales; family Anaerosomataceae; genus WSXY01. The sequence goes on along the minus strand of JBBQIR010000055.1, from coordinate 445 downwards.
GCTTCATGGACGCACGCGAGTCCATCGGGCGACCGGGCGTCTTTCACGGGCGGAGATGCTTATCGCCACGTGTGCCGTGATCGCGACACTGTGCGTCGCCCTGCTTCCCGCAATCAACGCATCCACACCGGCAGTGATACAGACCGTCGCCGTCAGAGTAGCCCCGAACGATACGCTGTGGGATCTTGCGAAGGCACACCCGCTCGAGGGCAGCACAACCGCGCAAACGGTCAGCATCATCCGACAGATCAACGGCCTCGAGGGTAGCGTGATCGCCGCAGGCGAGGTGCTGAAGGTACCCGCTGATGCCGCCGGAATGACCGCTCTGGCACGTCGCTGACACCACTCGCAATGCTGTTGGCTGAAACATTCTGAATTATGCCTACGTTTCCGTTGTAGCCCCATATCTTGTGTGCTAGGCTCCTCGATAGGCCTAGATGTGGGG
>JBBQIR010000054.1:0-16503 GCA_038325105.1 Coriobacteriia bacterium | reverse complement strand
GTCTGAGTGCCAGGCGACCGTGGATGCGGTGCGGGATATCGCCGGATACATGGCCGGGCGCGTGTTCAAGGAGCGGATGGGTGTTGTCTCGGACCTGGTGCGTTACGGGCTGACCGATGAGATCCGGCATGGTTTTGACGGCGTCGCCCACGGGCTGGCCTCGTCGCGTTCGTCGGTCGCCGCGACGGCTCTTGCGCTTGCGGGACGACGTATCGAAGGCGAGAACGTACTGCGCGAGACGTCCGCTGCGGTGAACCACCTTCTGAGCGAAGAGCGCTTCGACGTTCGCCTGGCCGCACTCGTGCCGGGGCGCCGGATGGCGTCGACCCTTGTCTTGGAGACGGGGCAGACCGTGATGCAGGCACTGCCCACCGGGGCGACACTGCGAGCGTATCGGGCCGAGGGGCTCACCTGGCTTGAGAAGTCCGCCCGCTGGCTGGCTGATATCACGCGCCTGTCCGTGAACGCTATCACGCAGGAGCGAGCGAGCTGGTTCGTATCCGAGAGGTTCTCGGATGACAGCGTTGCCGGCACGCGGCGGGCTATCCAGCGCTATGCACGTGACATGAGCTTCAATGTCGCCATGATTCTCATCGTGATGTTGGCATTCCTCGCTTCACTGGCACTTCGGGCATAAGCACGCCGCGGACTTTCCGCTACACTGGGTGCATGACACACGACACTCATAGCGAACCCACGGCTGTCCGCCCGACACAGATCGACCACGTGTGCGGTCACCGGTTCACGCACCTGTTCCCGGCGTTCGAGGGCGAAGACACGAGTCTCCTCGGTGTCCTTGAGGCGCTTGCGCTGCACCCCTGCCCGGCGTGCATGGCGGGGGAGCCTGACTGGGCAGTCGGCGCACATCCCGCACGCAGCGCTGGCAGTGAAGCCGGTGCGTGCTGATGTCGCACGATTCTGCTCTGCCCACAGTCGCGTTCGTCGGCCTCGGTGTGATGGGCCATTCGATGGCCGGGCACCTGCTCGACGCCGGGTATCCGCTCGTGCTCTTCAACCGTACGGCAAGTAAGGCCGAGGCACTGCTCGCTCGTGGCGCACGCTGGGCTTTCAGTGCCGGCGAGGCGGCCTCCAGGGCGGACTTCACGATCACCATCGTTGGCTATCCGGCTGACGTCGAAGAGGTCTATCTTGCTCCCGGCGGTATCGTGCAGGGGGCCGTGCGGGAATCGATCATCATCGATATGACGACGTCGACACCGTCGCTTGCCAAGCGGATCGCCGAAGCGGCCGCCGTGCGCGGGGTCGGTGCGCTCGATGCCCCCGTGTCCGGCGGCGATCTCGGGGCGCGCGAGGCCCGGCTCACCATCATGGCGGGTGGCGAGGCATCCGCCTATGAGCGGGCGCTGCCGCTTTTTGACGTGATGGGCAAGACCGTCACGCATATGGGTCCGGCCGGTACCGGTCAGCACACGAAGATGGCCAACCAGATCGCGATCGCGGGGACCATGCTCGGCGTCGTCGAGGCGCTCGCGTACGCGAAGGGTCAGGGCCTTGATCCGGCGCTCGTGCACTCGGCGATTTCGGCCGGCTCGGCTGGCTCGTGGTCGATGAGCAACCTCGGTCCGAGGATTCTCCAGGGCGACCTCGATCCTGGTTTCTACGTGAAGCACTTCGTGAAGGACCTGCGCATCGCATTTGCCGAGGCCGAAACCGCCGGTATCGATCTGCCCGGTCTCGATCTCGCGAAGCGCCTCTACGAGCGACTCGCCGAGGAGGGCGGTGCCGAACTTGGCACCCAGGCTCTCTGGCAGCTCTACGCGAGCTGAGCCGACCCGACCCGCATCCGCACTTTCGGCGAGCCTCGCGCTTGCCTGTTTCGCGGAGTAGGCGAGCAGCCGCTAGATGAAGTACATAGGGGTGCGCTCGGCGTCGATCTCGCGCTGACGCGCGGCCAGGTCCGCAAGCGTGACCTCGGACAGTTCGTGTCGGATCGTAGCGGCGACCTGCGCCCACGTCTCCGCCGACGCCGAGTCACTTCTCATCGGGATATCGAGGAGCGTGCCCTCAACGGCTGCCACGACATCGGCGAGCGTGACGGAATTCGCCGGACGGGCCAGTGCGCAGCCGCCGCCGGTGCCCCGACGACAGGTGATGAGTCCGGACTTGGCAAGTGCGGTGGCCTGAAGCTCAACGAAGCGCCGCGGCATGCCAAGCGAATCAGCGAGATCGCCCGCGCCCGCGAGATTGCCTGCAGGACGCGCGGCAAGTGCGACCAGCAGTCGGATGGAGTAGTCCAATCGTTGCGAGACGCGCATGTCAGACGATGCCCTCCCACAGCGGCGTCGAGAGGTAGCGCTCGCCGGTAGAGGGCGCGACCGTCACGATGACGGTGCCAGCAAGTTCGGGCCTGGCGGCGAGTTGCAGTGCGGCTGCGACGTTGGCGCCCGAGGAGATACCGACGAAGATGCCTTCTTCCGCAGCCAGGCGCCGCGCCATCACGATCGCCGCTTCGCCGGGTACGGTGATAACCTCATCCAGTTGCTCAAGGTTGAGCACTGCCGGTATGAAGTTAGCGCCGATGCCCTGGATGACGTGCGGGCCCGGGGTGAGCGGTTCGCCTCGGAGGCGCTGAGTGATGATCGCTGATTCTGCCGGCTCCACGGCGATGAGCTTGATTCCGGGAAAGCGTTCGAGAAGGTAGCGGCCGCCACCGGTGATAGTGCCGCCGGTCCCGACGCCAGCCACAAAGGCGCCAGGTGTCGTGCCCTCGAGCATCCGCTCGATCTCAGGTCCTGTCGTACGGTAGTGAGCCTCAGGATTGGCAGGATTGTCGAACTGCCCGGGTATGAATGCGTTTGGCGTGGTTCTCGCGAGCTCGTCTGCCGCATCCACCGCCCCCTGCATGCCGGTCGCACGCGGTGTGAGCACGAGTTCGGCGCCGTACGCTGCCAGCAGTTTGCGGCGTTCGATCGACATCGACTCCGGCATCGTGAGAATGACGCGGTAACCGCGCGCAGCACCGATCATGGCGAGCGCGATGCCGGTATTCCCAGAGGTCGGCTCTACCAGTACGGACTGACCCGGGGTGATGAGGTCGCGACGCTCGGCGTCCTCGACCATGCCCCACCCGATCCGGTCCTTGACCGACCCGCCGGGGTTGCGCGATTCGAGTTTCACGATCACGGACGCGGACAATCCCGCAGCGAGTCTGTTGAGCCGCACGGCGGGGGTGTTGCCGATGCTGGCTACGACGGAGGTGAGGGCGCTCATGGTGTCTCCCAACGCGGGGTGGGCGTGCAACTGCTCCTACCCTACGACGGTGCATGGTCACGAGGCAAGAGGTGTAAGCGCACTAATACGATGATTATATGTACTAACTACCGTGGCAGCGTCACGCCGTGGTGTCGAGCGCCCCTACAGGTGCGGCGACAGCGGCTCGTCCGAGGTGAGGAGCGTGGCGACTTCAACCTCCGCTGCGGGCCTGGACGCGCGCTCCCGATCAATACGGGTCGCCTCGAAGAACGCGAGCGCGGCGACGATGGCAACGATCACGCCACCACCGATGAGGGTTGCCTGTACTCCGAACATGGCCGCAAGCGCGGGTGCGAACGCGAGTGGCACGAGTTCGCCGGCCTGGCGGTGGACTTGAGCGGTTCCGGTTATGCGTCCAACGAGCCCCTCTGGAGAGTCGCGATGCAGCAGCGTGCGCAGCAGCGGTTCAAGCACGCCGATGACGATGCCCCAGACGATCGACCCAACGGCGACAATCCGGATGTTGTCCGTGCCGACGTAGGCGATGCTTCCGAGTCCGGTCAGCACGACCATTAGCGTGAGCCCGCGGGCCGAAACGATCTTCTTGGGCAGGCGCTGGAGAAGCAGTGCACCTGCAAGGATGCCCGCACCAAAGAGCGAGTTCATGTAGCCGATGGCCTCAACACCTGTCTTGAGGACGTCGCGGTAGAACAGCGGCTCAAGCGCGCTGAATGCGCCGAACCCGAGCCACACGACGGATCCCGCAAGCACGTAGAATCGCAGCGAGCTGACACGGTAGACGGCCCGAATACCCTCTCGGACCTCGCCGAGCGCGCTGCTGTGTCCCTCGGGTCGCTTCGGGTGGTGAAGCACCGTGCCGGCGACGAGCACCGCAGCAACGAGCGACGTTATCGCGTCGATGAAGAACACCCAGTCTACGTTCGCGTAGTGCACAATGAGCGATCCGAGGGCGGGTCCCGTGATGAACGCAGCGGAGCCCGCGGACTCGATCCAGGAGTTCATCTTACGCAGGTCGCCATCTTCACCGGCGAGGAACGGCGCGAACGAAGCGCCCGCCGTCATAACCGGAGCGCCGACGAGACCCCAAAATGCCACGAGTGCGGTGAGCGAGTAGAGGTCGTTGGCGAAAGCGATCGCCAGCGACGCCGGGATGAAGAGCACCTCTGCACCGATGAGCACGTTGCGAGGGCCGTAGCGATCCACGAGCACACCGCCAGCGATGCTGCCTGCGATGGAAACGACGCTCAGCACGAACATCACCACAGCGATCTGAGATGCGGTGGCGTGGAAGTCGAACGCCGCCTTACCCCAGACGCCGACGAAGAACGCGGCCTCGCTGCCGGCACGGGACAGGTACCGGGCGGCGATGACGCGCGCGATATCCTGCTTGCGTGCCATGAAACCTCCAGAAGAAGCGAGATTCCAGGATATGCAATCCCCTTTAGGTTGTATACAACTCCTATGGCGCGCCAGTGGCGTTGTTGATCACGTAGTCGGTCTGAGTGCGCACTTGCTCGGCCATAACGGACGTGCTGCCGAGGACGAACCCGTACGCGTAGATGTCGCCCTGTGCCCACAGGTGATTCCGCGGTTCGGAACTGAGGACGTCTTTGCGGGTGAGCAAGAGTGGACTGTGCTTGAGCGCCGCCACGACGCCGCCGCCCACGGCGTCAGCCAAAGTCGAGGCTAGCACCGGCTGCGAGCCAAAGAGCCACCCCGCCGACTTCGCACGGGCTGCGATTGCCGCTGCGGTGGCGTAGCGGTTCGCACCGTACATGCGGTCACCGGGCAGGCCGCCGAGCTGTGTTCGAACGCCTTCCGATACGACGTTCGGACCGCCCGCGATATAGACGCGCGGGCCGGATAGCTCGTTGACCATGTACTCGATCGTGGCTTCGGGAAGCGGCGTTACCTTCTTGACGAGCAGGATCGGGTAGCCCGTCTGTGCGGCAACCGGACTGAGCGCGAGCGCGTCGTAGAAGCTCGCCGGGTCCGCGCCGTTGGCGACGAGTACGTTGGCATGCGGGATGCCGTTGCCATCGAGGCTGTCCATGCTGCCCGCGACCGCGGTCGCGGTGTCGTAGCGGTTCTGGCCCTGTACACGGATGACCTCATGGACCGTGGGCATTGCTGCGATCTCCGCAGCGACGGCCGCGGAAACCGCTGACGTGCTGCCGATGATGTACACGTCGAGCGTGTCGGACATCTTGCTCAGGCATCCCTTCACGCGCGACGGGAGCGACGCCTGGCGGGTGAGGAGCAGCGGGGCATCGAGCACGCCGCACAGGCCTGATGCCGACAGCGCGTCGACGATGTGGGCATCCTCGCCGCACGCGATCACGCACTCGCCGACGCCGCTCCACAGCGGGTATGCTTCGGTCGCGATATCACATGCGGTGTTGTAGCGGTCGGTGCCCGCGAGCCGGATGACGTCGTGGTGTTCATCGACGTCACGCCGCATCTTGATCGTGACGTTGACCGACGTCCCGGTCGTGACCGTTCTCCATTCGTCGTTGTAGCTCGTCGGAACAACGGGGCTGTACATGTGGTAGTGGCTTGCGCCGTCCGTGGCCCATACGGTGTAGTCGCCAGCGGCCACGTTGATTGCGAAGCGTCCCTCCGAGTTGGTGACTGCCGATAGGTTCCCGAGGTCGCCGTTGCGGTGTACGAACACGGCGACACTGAGGAGCGGGAGGCCGGTCGCCTCGGATACGACTGTGCCGGTAATCTGGGTGACGGCCGCTCCGGCGGTTGCCGGGAAGATCATCACCGCCACGGTCATCGCGACGACTACGGCCACGATTCTCCGAATCCGTCCTGACATGACGTCATCCCCCTTGAATCCTTCGTTCGGCACATCCCCGTGCGCCGACTCTCAAAAGAATAGTACCCCTCGGCGGCGTGCGAGTCGCGCCGGTTCGGGGTACCGTTGTGACAATAAAGACGATGGAGGAATGTATGACGCCAGACGCGCGATCTCACGCCCCTGCCATGCTCACCGACCTCTATCAGCTCACCATGGCGTACGCGTACTGGAGTTCCGGGACCGCGGAACTCGACGCGTGTTTCCACGCGTCGTTCCGTCGCAATCCGTTCGGCGGTGGCTACGCGGTCGCGTGTGGGCTCGAGCAGGCGGTCGAGTATCTCCTCGGCCTGAGATTCGAAGATGATGACATCGCCTATCTCGCCACGCTGACGGGCAACGATGGTGGGCCTCTGTTCTCGGCCGAGTTTCTGGTGTGGCTCCGGGAGTTTCGCTTCACGTGCGACGTCGACGCGGTGCCCGAGGGGACCGTTGTCTTCCCGCGCGAACCGCTGGTGCGTGTCACCGGGCCGATCGTGCAGTGTCAGGTCATCGAGACGGCACTGCTCAACATCATCAACTTCCAGACGCTTGTCGCGACCAAGGCGGCGCGTGTATGTCTGTCCGCGGCTGGTGACCCGGTACTCGAGTTCGGCCTCCGGCGGGCGCAGGGACCCGACGGCGGGCTCTCGGCAAGCAGGGCAGCGTACGTGGGCGGCTGCGCGGGAACGAGCAACGTTTTGGCCGGTCAGCGATATGGTATCCCGGTCGGCGGCACGCACGCGCACAGTTGGGTGATGGCGTTCGACTCGGAACTCGAAGCGTTCATGGCGTACGCCGAGGCTCTCCCGAACAACGCGACGTTCCTGGTAGACACGTACGACACGCTCGATGGTGTGCGCAACGCCGTCATCGCGGGACAGTGGCTCGCCGAGCGTGGCCACTCGATGATCGGAATACGGATCGACTCCGGAGACCTCGCCTGGCTCTCGCGTCGGGCACGCGAAATCCTCGACGCCGGCGGACTCCCGAACGTGAAGATCTACGCGAGCAACGAACTCGACGAGTACCTCATCGAGAGCCTCAAGGACCAGGGCGCTGCGATCGACGTGTGGGGCGTCGGGACCCGGCTTGCGACGGCCGATGGCGAGGGGTCGCTCGGCGGGGTGTACAAGCTCTCGGCGGTCAGGCGCCCGGGCGGGGAGTGGGAGCCGCGCATCAAGGTGTCCGAGCAGACCGCCAAGGTGACGACGCCGGGCATCTTGCAAGTTCGTCGATTCATTCGGGACGGGGTCTTCGATGGCGACATGCTCTACAACGAGCTCACCAGCCCCCCGCGCGAGTGCGTGATGGTAGATCCGGAGGATGCGACGCGACGCAAGTCATTCTGCGGTGAGTCCGCCGACGACATACTCGTGCCGGTGATGCGTGGTGGAGAACTCGTCGGAGCGCTCCCGGACATCGAAGCGTCCCGCGCCCGTACCGCGCAGCAACTGTCGATGCTCGATCCGAGCGTGGAGCGGTTCCTCAACCCGCACCGGTACGCGGTCGGCGTCGAACAGTCGCTCCACGAACTACGGACTCGTCTTATCATGAAGGCACGCGGGCTCGAGGATGGGGGAGGTGTCACACCGTGAAAGCGCTTGTTCTTGTGGACATCCAGAACGACTTCATGCCCTTTGGTGCGCTGCCTGTGGCCGACGGCGACGGTGTTATCTCGGTGGCCAACGCGCTCGTTCCCCGGTTCAGTCTCGTCGTTGCGACGCAGGACTGGCATCCGGAGGACCATGGCTCGTTCGCATCCGCACACCCCAGAGCCAAGGTCGGCGATGTGGTGATGCTTGGCGGAATCGAGCAGGTGCTCTGGCCCGACCATTGCGTACAGGGAACACCCGGCGCGAGTTTCCATTCGGCGCTGGATGTCGCGGGTATCGACCGGGTGGTGCGCAAGGGCTCAGATCCCGGGTTCGATTCCTACAGCGGCTTCTTTGACAACGGCCACGGGCGCGCGACGGGGCTCGGCGACCTCCTCGAGTCTCATGCGGTGGACGAGATTGTCGTGCTCGGCCTTGCGACCGACTACTGTGTTCGAGCAACCGCGCTTGATGCGGTCGGGCTGGGCTTCGGTGTCACACTCGTGGCCGGCGGCTGCCGTGCGGTGGATGCCCATCCCGGCGATGGGGATCGCGCCCTCGCCGAGATGCACGCCGCCGGCGTCAAGATCATCGAAAGTGCTCGACTCTGAAACCGAACACCACCGAAGGGACTCTTATGAAGGTCGTGGCATTCAACGGGAGCGCACGTAAGGACGGTAACACGGCAATCCTGCTCGAGAAGGTCTTCTCGGAGCTGCATTCTGAGGGCATTGAAACCGAGATGTTTCAGCTTGCGGGCAAGCGAGTGCACGGCTGTACCGCGTGCATGAAGTGCCGGGACACGAAGGATGGCCGGTGCTCGGGTCTGAAGGACTTTGGAAATGAGTGCATCGAGGCGGCGGGAGCGGCAGACGGCATCCTCATCGGCTCGCCGGTCTACTTCTCGGACGTGACGGCTGAGACCAAGGCGCTCATCGACCGGCTCGGCTACGTTGGGCGGGCGAATCCGGAGATGCTGCGCCGCAAGGTGGGTGCAGGCGTCATAGCTGTGCGCCGCGCCGGCGCGATCCACGCGCTCGACACCATCAACCACCTCTTCTTCATCTCAGAGATGATCGTCCCGGGCTCGTCGTACTGGAACCTGGGCATCGGAGGTCCCGCAGGATCCGTGGAGGCCGATGAAGAGGGAATACGAACGATGGCAACGCTCGGCCAGAACATGGCCTGGCTCATGAAGCGCGTTGTGGAGTAGCGGGCGCTCTCAGAACAGCGCTTCGAAGTCCGCGAAGCAATCCTGCAGATGATCGAGGTTCCAGTCGTCGAGTGACATATAGAACCGCGGGTTGAACACGAGGCCCATGTCCTTGGCGAGCTGGATGACCGCCGGCAGGATTGCCGGACGGTCGAGCAGGATATTGAGGAGCGCCGGATTCACGATGTCCTCGTCGGCGGTCGACGGTGTCCAGAAGTACGTTGCGTCGCCGATCTCGAGCACGAGGTCGAAGCAGAAGTTGCCGGCGGTGGTCACGTTGAAGGCGACCTCCTCGTCGTCGGCGAGTTGCATATGCCACGCCGAGTGGATCTTCTTCAGTCCCGCGACGCGGGCGAGTATTCCTTCGTCGACCGACATCGTGCACGGGTACGCGGGAAGTGAATCGAGTACCTCTCGCAGATTGAGCGACGCCACGAGTGCCTTCTCGGGAAGCGTCTCGCGCAGAATGCCGAGGGCGAGGTTTGCTTCGACCCGGGAGCGCGCGTTGACCACGACCTTCAGGAGGTCGTTGTCTGTCGCGAGATGCTGGCGAACCAACGGAAGCGTTGCGAGCGCACTGACCATGGTGCCATCCTCAGGTGGGGTACACCTGAATCATCGGCGCTTCCCGGCATCTCTTGAGTGGTCAGGGGCACGCCGTTGCCTGACTTCTGACGAACGGTCGCTCCTACGCCTTTGCGGTGCGGGGATGGAAGCGTCCGAAAAGGTACGTAACGGCCGGGCCGAGGAGCGCCACGCCGGCGATCGCCGTCAGCTGGATGAGGTCGAGGTCATACTTGAAGCCCCACATGAGGTCCGGGAGTCTCCACACGGTACCCGCCCCCCATTGCCAGAGGAACCACGCGACCTGGAGGCCCAAGACGACCTGGATGGCGAGCGCCGTCGTGACACCGAGTGAGAGCCACCCGACGGTGAATCCCGCGTCGGTACCCTTCGGTTCGGGGCGCAGCATGAGGTACACCTCGCTGGCGACGGCACATCCGAGGAGCCCCGCCACGACCGCCTCGATCATGCGGCCATTGAAGAACGCCTGGATCATCGATTCCTCGTTGAAGGTTGAGAGCGACCACGTGTACCGATGAGCGATGAAGAAGAAGCCGTTGTAGACGGCGAGGTAGGCAAGCGCTCCGGCGGCCGACGCGGCGAGTGCGCGCCACGACGCGACGCCGATCGCGACGAGCACGGCGAGCGCGAGAACCGCGAGGCCGAGTGCGAGCGGCAGCCTGTCTGCTCGGTCATCCTTGAGCCGTTCCTGGTCGGCGATTTCGGCCGGCATCGCCGATCCTGCCACGGTCGTCGAGTACGCTGCCTCGAATCGCCGTGCACGCTCGGTGTCGAGGGACTGCGCTTCACCGTTCGAATCGGCGGTAAGCCCTTCGATGACGACTCCGGCGGTTCCCGAAGGGGCCTGGAGGCCGGCGAGCAACGCAACGGTAGGTGCGATGTCCTGGAGTCTGCCCTTGGCACTCCCGATCTCGACACCGGGACCGGCGAACGCCGCGAAGGTGCGGATGACCGGATCCTCCCAGCCGCCGTGGCCGCCCACCGCGACGTGCCCGTGATCGGGGAGTACGACGAACACGGTGTTACCGTCGTCGAGCCCCTCAATGAGCCTGGTTAGGTCGACATCGACCTGTGCCGCGACGTTGGCGTACTCCTTGGAGGACGCACCGTTCGAGTGCCCGGCCTCATCGACGTCGGGGAAGAGCGCGAACACGAAGTCCGCCTGCTTATCGGCCGACAGCGCAAGCGCGTCGTCGACGATCGCGTCGGTAACGTAGTCGCCCTCGCTCCAGTCGGTGAACGACGTGGCGGCGACCTTCGAGGCCGCGTAGAGTGTTTCGATGTCGGTCGGTCCGACCACAACGACCGCGCGTCCGGATTCTGCGGCGACATCCATGAGCGTCTCGAGCGGTACGCGCTTCTCGTACCAGTTCGTGGTGACGCCACTGATCTGCGGCGGTGCACCCGTGAGAATCGTTGTCCATGTGGGGTAGGAGAGGCTCGGTTGCGGGACCGTGAGCGCGACGTCGCTGCCGCGCTTCCGGAGTGCCTCGATCGACGCCATCTTGCGGGAGGTCTCGTCGGTGAGACCATCTATGAGTACGAGGACCGTTCTCCGCGGTGTCGCGTCGGGGATCGGGTCGTCGAGCGGGGGTCGGGCGGTCTTGAGCTCACCGTTTGCGGCGGTGAGGAACGGGGTGTCGTACTCGACGACCTGCGCCCAGGAATACCCGGCGAGCGTGTACGCCGCATATGACGCACCGAGTGCGACAATCAGACCCGCAAGGAGCAAGAGCCATGACGTACGCGGCTTGCGGCGCGTTGCGCCTTCAGTGGCGGGTGCCGTGTGTGCTCGAGCGTTCATGTGCCCTCCTCGGACGGTATCTGATGCGAGTGTGAACACCGCTGCGGTCGAGAGCAAGGGGAACGGGCAAAGGACATCGAAAGGGCCCCGCTCTGGACGCGCGGCTCTCGAAGCGCGACCATAAGAGGTCGTCTTGCCAGAGCCCGGAGGAGGAGAGCCATGTCCGTCAGCATCGTCACGGATTCGACTTCGTATCTCCCGCTCGAGGACCGCGAACGCCACGGTATCACCGTCGTGCCGTTGTCGGTCGTGCTCGACGGTGTCACCTACGTCGAGGACACCCCGGAGGCCGAGCGGTACTACGAGGCGCTTGCAGCATCCAAGGCATTCCCGACGACGTCCCAGCCGTCCGCGAATGCGCTCGTCGAGGCGTTTGGTGAGCCGGTCGTTCGCGGCGACGAGGTCGTCGCGGTGTTTCTCTCCTCGGACATGAGCGGCACGTACTCGACGGCACTCCTTGCGCGCGACATGGTGCTCGCCGAGCATCCCGACGCTGTCATCGAGGTCGTGGACTCGCGATCGAACTGCATGGAGCTCGGGTTCGCCGTGCTCGCCGCAGCGGAGGCAGTCGGTAAGGGTGCGAGCGCATCCGAGGCTGCGGAAGCCGCTCGTACGATGATTGCGCGGACCCGCTTCCTCTTCGTGCCGGAGACGCTTGAGTATCTGCGCCGCGGGGGACGGATGGGCGGTGCTCAGGCGCTCATTGGAACGCTCTTGCAGATTCGCCCCATCCTCACGGTCGTCGACGGTCGCACCGAGGTGTTCGCCAAGGTGCGCACCAAGCGCAAGGCCCTCACCGAGATCACTGCGGCGTTTGCGCGCGATATCGAGGCCAAGGGCTTCGGCGGCGCCGTCGTGCACCACATCGACGACGAACCCGAAGGAGCACTTCTCGCGTCGCTGGCCGAGGAGGTCATCGGACAGCCTGTAAGGCTCATCGCGCTCGGACCCGCGATCGGTTCGCACGTTGGCCCCGGAACGGCGGGCCTCGTGTATCACACGCGCGAAGAAATGGATAAGCAATCAGTCGGAAGTGGGCGGTAATGACCGAGCGTCCCGTGCTCGTTGTCGATTCATGTTCGGATTTGACACCGGAGATCGCCGAAAGCCTTGGTGTCGAAGAGATCCACTTCCCGTTCCACCTCGGTGACGAGGATCGCGAAGACGACTTCGGGCGCACCCTTCCGCACAAGGCGTTCTTTCAGGCGATGCGCGACGGCGACCAGCCGAGCACCGCGCAGATCCCCCGTCCCGTGTTCGAAGCGGTCTTTCGCGCCGCAGCCGAGCAGGGCCGGAGCGTCGTGTACCTCGGATTCTCGTCGGGCCTGTCAGCCACCTTCGATAGCGCGTTCCTGTCGCGTCAGGCGGTGCTTGCGTACTACCCCGATGCGGACATCCGCCTCGTCGACACGTACTCGGCATCGATCGCCGAGGGCCTGTTCGTCTACGAGGCCGCACGGCACCTCGCACAAGGCTGGGACGCTGACATGCTCGTGGAGTGGGCGGAGCGCGAGCGGCTGAACGTCAACGGATTCTTCACCCTCGAGTCGCTCGAATCACTGCGCCGCGGCGGGCGCATCTCCGACGCTGCGGCAGCTGCGGGCGCCATGCTCGACATCAGGCCGATCCTCACCTTCGACCGCGAGGGAAAGCTCGTGCTCAAGCGCAGCGTGCGCGGTCGCAAGAAGTCACTCTCGGTTCTCGCAGACATCGTTGCCGAGCGCGGCAACGGTCTCGTCACCGGTGGAATCATCGCCGTCGGACATGCCGATGCTCCGGAGGATGCCGCGCGGGTGCGCGACGTGCTCGTGGAGCGGTTTGCACCGTCCGAGGTGCTCATGCTCGAAATCGGTCCCGTCATCGGCGCGCACGTCGGCCCCGGCATGGTCGCTGTGAGTTTCTGGGGCCAGGAACGCTAGAGGACGCACCATCGGGTGCGTCCCCTTCGTGCGTTCGTGTCCGTTCGGTAGGGCTACGCTCCGGCGACGATGTCGTGCTGCTCGCAAAACGCACCGACGATGTCGTCGATGGTCGGCTCCGAGATGTCCGTCACCGCGTAGGTGGCGCGAACCGTCGGATGTGGGATGTCTATGAGCCGCGAGAGGTCGATCGGCGTCGCGATGACCACGATGTCGCAGTCAGCACCCCGCACGGTCTCCTCAAGATCGGCGAGCTGCTGCGCCGAGTACCCCATCGCCGGCAGCACCTCGGTGAGGTGCGAGTACTGCTTGAGCGTTGAGGCGATCGATCCGACAGCCGAGGGGCGCGGGTCAACGAGCGCGGCAGCGCCATGTTCACGTGCCGCGATCGCTCCGGCTCCGTACCCCATGCCGCCGTGCGTCACGGTCGGACCGTCCTCGATGACGAGGGCGCGCTTCCCGCGAACCGCTTCAGGGTCGTCGAGTGTGATCGTCGAGCCGGTCTGAACGAGGATCGCGCCGTGGTTGAACTTGGCGGCCGCCTCGGCCATGTCTTCGACCACCGAGGGATCGGCCGTGTTCACCTTGTTGATGACGAGCACATCGGCGCGCAGGTAGTTCGACTCGCCGGGGAAGTAGAGGCGTTCGTGCCCGGCCCTGAGCGGATCGAGCGCGACGATCTCCAGGTCGGATGCGTAGAAGGGGAGGTCGTTGTTGCCGCCGTCCCAGATGACCACGTCAGCTTCCTTCTCGGCCTCGCGCAGGATTGCCTCGTAGTCGACGCCCGCGAACACGACGACGCCCTCGATGACGAGGTGCTCGTACTCCTCGCGCTCCTCGATGGTCACGCCGTAGTTGTCGAGGTCCTCGATGCTCGCGTAGCGCTCGACGCGCATCTTGAGCAGATCGCGGTAGGGCATGGGATGCCGGACGTCGACGGCCTTCAGGCCGCGGGCCTTGAGCGCCGCGACGACGCGCTTGCTGATGCCGCTCTTGCCAACGCCGGTGCGAACCGCGCACACCGAGATGACCGGCTTCGTCGACTTGATCATGGTCGGCGTTGCGCCGAGGAGTGAGAACTCGGCGCCTTCGGCCACAACGAGCGACGCTTTGTGCATGAGGTCCGCGTGCGCGATGTCGCTGTAGGCGAAGACGACCTTCTCGACACCCTTCTCGCGGATGAGCGAGACCAGGTCGCTTTCGGGGACGATCGGTATGCCGTTCGGGTAGAGCGGGCCGGCGATCTCGGCGGGGAAGGTGCGGTCGTCGATGCCGGGAATCTGCGTCGCGGTGAAGGCGACGATCTCGGTCGACTTGTCGTGCTTGTAGACAACCTGGAAGTTGTGGAAGTCGCGCCCTGCGGCGCCCATGATGACGGTGCGCGTGCGAGTCATGCGTACGCTCCCTTGCGTTCGGTGATGTGACCGTGGGGCCGTCCGCGCCAAGAAGTGCATAGAGTGAGGTTCGCTTCGCATACGTGCGCGGTGGGTGGGGCCCTTTAGAAGCATATCCCCAACCGCTGGCCTGTGGAAGCAGCGGGGTGGATCCGTCGCCGTAGAGCGGGGACACAGCCTGCGGTGACGGGCGGTTTCGGATTCTCGGTACGATGTGCCACGATGTCCCGACACGCTGAGAAGGTGGCCTCGTGGATGTTCAACAGATAGCGCTCGGCGCGGCCGGCGGCTTCGCGGCAGGCTGGCTCGCCGGTCATCTTCTCGGTCGACGCGTACGTGCCGGACGCGCCTGGCGATACTGGGTGCTCAATATCGTTGCGCTTGGCATCGGTGCGTCGCTCAACCTGGCCGGACTCGATCAGGGCAAGACCTGGCTCTGGGTCGGGGGGATCGCGTTCACCGTGTCATCGCTTTCCGGGCTCAAGTACGGCAGAAGCGTAACGACTGGCCGAGGAAGCCTTCAGCCGCCGGCTGAACGCGATCAGGGTCCGCCGAGCCTGTGGGATGACTAAGCGCGTCGACCTGTGACGACGTCGTGGTACGACAGCACGTCGTGTGACGTGACATCGGAGAACCCCGCCGAACGGAGCTGTCGCATGAGTTCCCCAGCGCCGATCCGATGTTCAAGCGGCGGGCCCTTCGGTGTGATTTCCCGCTTCCAGTCGACTATCGCGATGACCCCGCCCGGACGCAGGAGTCGTTTCGCCTCGGCCAGCATGCCTGCGGGATCGTCAAGTTCGTGGTGCAGGTTGATCGAGTACACGATGTCGGCGCATGCAGGGGCAAGCGGGATGCTCAGCGCATCGGCCGAGACGACATGGATCATGTTCTCCGGGTCGTTGGGAAGGTGCTCCGCCATCCACTCGAGCATGACCGGCTCGGAATCCACCGCGTGAAGGACGCCGCCGGCGACCATCCGGGACGCGAACTCGCGCGCAAACATGCCGGTACCTGCACCGACTTCGATGACATCGCGCGCGTCGGGAGCGGCGAATGCTTCCCAGATGACGTCGGGGACGAGGTCGTCGAGCCGCCCGACATCGTTGAGTCGATCGAGCTTCGCCGGATCGAATCGATGCGCCATGGTAACCATCCCTTAATCCGTTAGCGTATTCACGAGAGCCCAACCCACGGTTCACAGTTCCTGCACATCCGGGGACGATACTCCTCATTGTACCGAAGGAAGGTACACATCCAACGTAGGAGGTATGCCGACATGAAACGCAGTAAGTCACTCGCACTTGTCTCGGCCGGTCTGATTCTCGGCCTCGTGTTCGGCACCGTCGGGTACGCCGTTGGGGCGCCCGCCGATGCGGCGCCGACCAGCCCCGTTGCGGCAACCGGTCTCCAGATGGGTCGCGCTATCCGCGACGCAGGCGCCAGGATGGTCGACATTCTTGCGAATCTCACCGGTCTGAGCACTGATGAGATCGCCCTGCAGCGTGCCGATGGCAAGTCGGTCGCAGCGATCGCCGAGTCTGAAGGCGTCGAACTCGACGCAGTTGTCGCGAAGGCCCTTGAGGCGCGTAAGGCGATCCTCGCCGAGCGGGTCGCGGATGGCACGCTGACGCAGGATGCCGCCGACGCGGCACTCGCGCAGATGACCGACCGCATCGAAGAGCGCGTCACGAGCACCGAAGTCGGAGCACCGAGCTGGGCCGGTAGAGGCGGCGGCATGGGCGCAGGTGGCGGTCGCGGTTCGGGCGGCGGCATGGGTGCCGGCGCGGGAACGTGTGTCGTCACGCAGTAGACAGCTGCGACCCGAAGCACACAGAAGGGCGGGCGGGCGGCCCCCCGGGGTTTTTGTGGCCGGGGGGCGCCAGGTGTGGAGCGGCGGCACCCGATGGGAGGGGTCGC
>JBBQIR010000053.1:0-16974 GCA_038325105.1 Coriobacteriia bacterium | reverse complement strand
GGCGGGTCTTCGGGCGGCAGTGCCGCAGCGGTTTCTGCCGGCATGGTCACCGTATCGCTCGGCAGCGACACCGGCGGCAGCATCCGTCAGCCGGGTGCACTCACGGGCACGGTCGCCATGAAGCCGACGTACGGCCGCGTCTCGCGCTACGGTTGCGTCGCGTTCGCGTCTTCGCTCGATCAGATCGGGCCGTTCTCACGCTCGGTAGAGGACGCCGCACTTGTGCTCAACGCCATCTCCGGTCACGACGACATGGACGCGACCTCGGTCCGAGAGGCGGTTCCGGACTTCACCCTCGGCCTCGGCGACGGCGTTAAGGGGCTGCGCATCGGCCTGGTGCGCGACATGCTCGATCTTGAGGGCTGTGCCACCGAGGTCCGCGAAGCGACCGAGATGTCGGTGCGCACGCTGGAAGCTCTGGGTGCCGAGGTGGGCGAGGTCGACCTACCGATGTCGCAGCATGGTCTGGCCGCGTACTACATCATCGGTCCGGCCGAGGCGAGCTCGAACCTCGCGCGCTTCGATGGCATCCGCTACGGCCATCGCGTCGCCGACGCTAAAGACGTTCTCGACCTGTACATGCGCTCACGTGCCGAGGGCTTCGGGCCCGAGTCGATCCGTCGGATCATGCTCGGCACCTACGCGCTTTCCGCCGGCTACTACGACGCGTACTACGGAACCGCGCAGAAGACCCGCACGCTCATCGCAAACGAGTTTGCCTCGGCATTCGAGAAGTTCGACGTGCTCGTAACGCCAACATCTCCGACAGTCGCGTTCAAGATCGGGGAGAAGGCCGAGGACCCGCTGTCGATGTACCTGTCCGATGTGTTCACCATTCCGCTCAATCTCGCCGGGCTTCCGGGCATCAGCATCCCGTGCGCGAAATGCTCGTCATCCGGCATGCCGATAGGGGTGCAGATCATCGGCAAGCACTTCGATGAAGCTACGATGCTCAGGACCGCTGCGACGCTTGAGGGTGCGCTCGGGCTGGATATGACGCCGCCCGTCGCATAGGCGAATGAAGCGTCTGGCGTTTTCAATGTGACGGTATAGACTCCTCATTAGGGATGGTTGGCGGGTGCTCCATGCCCGTCATTCGCTAGGGGGCTCATATGCGTAAAGATACCCGGGGGTTCGTGGCACTTTCAGTAACTGTTGTCTCGGCGATGCTCATGCTGATGATGCCTGCCGCTGCGTTGGGGAGCGTCACACTCACATGGGAGCGAACCTGGGGCACCGATGGTCTGAGCGACGGTCAGTTCCACTACCCGTCAGACGTCGCCACCGACAAGTGGGGCAACGTCTACGTGGCAGGTGGGGAGAACGGCGACAACCGCGTCCAGATGTTCAGCGCAAGCGGGGTGTTCCTCAAGTCCGTGGGCACAACCGATGCTCCTAATACAGGCAGCGTGCATCGTCCGCGGGGCGTGGCCGTCGATCGCTGGGGGAGTATCTACGTCACTGAGAAGGAGACCGGTGCGGCGACCGTGCGGATCTTCAATCCGCTCCTGTACAGCGAGGTGGGTACGTTCCAGGAGAGCGCGGCCAACGAAATCCAGAATCCTCTCAACCTCTCGGTGGCCTTGGATGGCACTACATTCATCGTTGAGAACGGCGATCACGTACAGCGATGGAGAAATCGCCAATTCGTCGATAGCTGGGTCCCGGCAGGACTGTCGACGGTGGGTGTTTGCGTTACGCAGGATGGCAAAGTCCTCACCACCACCGACGTCTCATCCGGATTCACGAACTCGGTCATCCAGTACTCGTTTGCAGGTGCGCTTGAGAAGCACTGGGGCGGTCTCGGGACGGCCCAGGGGCAGTTCGACAGGCCCTACGATGTTGGCGCCGATCCGCTCGGCAACGTGTATGTGATTGAGTCCAGTGGCAATCGAGGGCAGGCCTTCTCTGCTGATGGCACGTACCTGACGGCGTTCGGTGACAGCGGGGTGCATCAAGTGCTTGGTTCTTACGGCATCAGTACGGGACTGGACCGCAACGTTTACGTCGCGGAAACCAATAGCAACCGCATCTCCAAGTGGGCTGTCGACATCGCGACCGAGGCAACCGAGGTCGCAGGTGACTCGCGGTACACCACGGCGGTTGAGGCATCGAAGCGCTCCGGTTACACCGGTCCGCGACCCGTCGTCTTGGCAACGGGCGAGAACTGGCCCGACGCGCTCGGAGGCGCGGCCCTCGCGGGCGTTGTGAACGGCCCGCTCCTGCTCGTGAAGAAGGACACATTGCCCATCGAGGTCGAGAACGAAATCACCAGGCTCGGCGCGACTGGCGTCTACGTGCTCGGTAGCAAGGATGCCGTGAGCGACGCGGTGTTCTTGGCCGCTCGCACGCTCGTCCCGACCTTCGCCGGCGAGCGTATCGGTGGGGCCAACCGTTACGACACGGCGAATGCGATTGCAGCGAAGGTGGTTCAACTGAGCGGATCCGAGTACGACGGCAGCGCCTTCGTCGCGACCGGTATGAATTTCCCGGACGCACTCGCGGCTTCTCCGATCGCCGCTGCGAATGGCTGGCCCATCTACCTGACCAAGCCCAACGAGCTTCCCGCTGCCGTCAAGAAGGCGATGACCGACAACGGCTCGAACCACGGCTACATCCTCGGTAGCAAGGATGCCGTGGGAGCTGCGGTCGCCACCGAGCTCAACTTGGCACCGTTCACCGGGTTCTCACGCTACGGCGGTTCAAATCGCTACGAGACCGCCGCTATCGTCGCCAAGGCGGGCTTCGACGGCATGGGCATGCTCTGGTCGCGCCCGGCGCTGGCTGTCGGTACGAACTTCCCGGACGCTCTCGCGGGTGGCGTGCTGCAGGGGAGTGACTACAGCGTCATTCTGCTCACGCCTAAGGACAGCCTCGATCCACACACGCGTGATGCTCTTGCCGCCAACAAGGACTCCATCTACGAGTTGCGCTTCCTCGGCAGCACGGCTGCACTTGGCACGGCGCCGAGGAACGCCGCGAAGGCGCTCCTCTGGTAGGGCGACCTGCAGGTCACTTGCGGTAGAATCGACGGAGCGCGGCCGACTCAGGCTCGCGCTCCGCAGTCTGTTGCGCTCGCCGACAACGGTGTGCTTGCCGAAGGAGTCTGTGCCGTGGCCAAGGATCGCCTCACTGAAGTGCTCGAACGCTACGAAGCCGTCATCGGCCTTGAGATACATACAGAGCTCACGTCGCTCAAATCCAAGATGTTCTGCGGCTGCCCGGTGGCGTTTGGCGGCGAACCGAACACGCGGGTTTGTCCGGTATGTCTTGGTCTGCCCGGCGCGCTTCCGGTCCCGAACGAGGCTGCGGTCGAGGCGACCGTTCTGGCAGGGCTCTCGGTGCAGTGCGCTATCGCGCCGTACTCGCAGTTCCACCGAAAGCAGTACTTCTATCCCGACATGCCCAAGGACTACCAGATATCCCAGTACGACCTGCCGTTTTGCGGCCTCGGTCACGTGGACGTCGAAGTCGACGGCGACGGCGTTGCCGAGCGCGTCGATCTGGAGTCGGCCGCGGCATCGGGCGATTTCGAGATCGATGGCGCCGGCTACATCACCCGCATCGGCATCACCCGCATCCACCTGGAAGAGGACACCGGCAAAATGGTTCACGTCGGTGGTTCCGAGGGACGCATTTCGGGTGCCGACCACTCGCTCGTGGACTTCAATCGCGCGGGCACACCGCTCATGGAGCTCGTGAGCGAGCCCGACATCCGCACGCCGGAGGAGGCCCGTCGCTTCGCAGCGAAGTTACGCAGCATCTTCCTCACGCTCGGCGTGAGCGACTGCAGCATGGAAGAGGGCTCCATGCGTGTCGACGGCAACGTGTCGGTTCGGCTGCGCGGCGAGACCGAACTTGGCACCAAGTCCGAGATCAAGAACATGAACTCGTTCAGGGCGCTCCACGACGCGCTCGCCTACGAGATCGTCCGCCAGGTCGACCTGATCGAGTCCGGCGGCCGGGTCGTGCAGGAGACGCGCCACTTCGACGTCGGGGCGAAGCGCACCAGCGTGTTACGCAGCAAAGAGGAAGCGCACGACTACCGATACTTCCCGGAGCCGGACATGGTTCCGTTCGAGTTCACTCCCGAATGGATCGACCGTATCGCCTCCCGCCTGCCGGAGCTGCCCGACGTCCGCCGCGACCGGCTCATGGCCGAGTTCGGTCTTCCCAAGAGCGACGCACGCACGCTGGCCGCTGACGCCGCGTTCGCCGATTTCTTCGAGGAGGCCGTTGCGCTCACCGGCGCCGACCTCGCGAAACAGATCGCGAACTGGACGCTCGGCGATGTGTCCGCGTACCTGAACACCGAGGGCGTCTCACTCGAGGCGTCGCGGGTCACGCCGGCCATGCTCGCGGCGCTCGTGGAGCTCATCGGCGAAGGTACCATCTCGGGCAAGCAGGCCAAACAGGTCTTTGCCGAGATGACCACCACAGGTGACGCTCCCGGTGCGATCGTCGAGCTGCGCGGGATGAAGCAGGTCAGCGACACCGGCGCCATCGAGGCGGCCGTCGCTCGCGTGATCGCCGCGAGTCCTGACGAAGTGGCCAACTACCGTGCCGGCAAGACGACGCTCATCGGCTGGTTCGTCGGGCAGGTTATGCGCGAGATGAAGGGCCAGGGCAACCCCGGGCTCGTCAACGAGGTACTCACACGCAAGCTCAGCGAGTAGGGTCCGCCCACGGAAGCGGGGGAGGCGCCGTGCGCTCGATGCGCGCTCGGCTCGTGCCCTCGACGCGTGCAGCTCCGCGTGGGACTATGACCGGGGAGGAACTCATGCTTGCATTACTCATCGCTGCGGCACTTGCTTCGGGGGCAACCGCGTATCTTATCGGCTATGCCTTCCTGGCACAGCCTGATTCGTTCATCCGTACAAAGACCGGCTCGATCATCCTCGTTGTCGCGGCGCTCACGTTTCTCTTCCTGCCGCCTCAACTCATGAGCATCGGCGCGGCCCTGAAACCGCTCGGAGCGCAGGCCGGCTCAGGCGTGATGGATGCCTTCGGGTGGCCGGCGGGGCTCAACCGCGAGGTCTATCGCGTGAGCTGGATCGTCCTCATGATCGTCGGACTTCTCGCTGGTCTTCGCATCTGGGACGTGCGCAAGCCGGGCTGGCGACCCGGGTCGATGGCGCTGTCGTCATCGCCGACGAGTCGTGCCGAGGGCCTCTTGCCACTTGCCAAGTCGCTCGATGACGCGCTGCAGACGCTCGGCAACGTGAACCTCACGCCGCGCGACGCCGAGTACCTTGCGGGCAGGCTCCGCGACGTCGGACGCCACTTCGGTCATCAATTGCCCGAGAACAACGGCGCGGCGTTCCGTGTTGTGGTGCAGTACCTGCCGCCAGCTGTGGCGGTCATCGTGACCGGCTACATCCTTGAAGGCGCGCATCGCAAACCTTCTCCCCAGGGGTGAGAGACTCCTGGGAGGTGACGCGCGATGGGGTTCGGGTGACAGGCAACGCCGTCGGGCGTCGCCAGAGCCGTTCACGAACCGTTGGTGACCACTAAGCGTTAATTAGTGACCGCCGGTCGGCAATCACGACAATTTGCAGAATGCCTCTTGCGTCCGGGATTCCCATGAATTATCGTAGTTCTTGTCCCGAGAGGTCGGATCGGTCGAACCGCGAAAGGTAGCGTACCAGTAGCTGCCGGAGGGGTTCCAGGAGGAGTGGCTCAGCGCAAGCAGTGCTTACTCGCCGGGAGTTCCCAAAGGTGTGAAACGGGAAGCTGCGGATTAGTGAGTCGCCAGTGAAGGTTTCTCGGGACACTTACGTTTTCTACGCGAGCCGGGCCCCGTGGTCCGGCTCTGCTGTTGTCCGGGGCGTGTGTGCGACCGCGTGAGTGCTACCATCGTCGGGTTCACCGTTCATGAAACCCAGGAGGCCGGATGTCAACCGCTCGCACATTCGCCGTTGTGACAGACAGTACCGCTGACATCGAACCGGCATTGGCCGCCGATCGGGGCATCGAGGTAGTTCCGCTTCTCGTGACGTTTGGCGATGATTCGTTCTCCGACGGGGCCCTCTCGCAGGCTGAGTTCTTCGAGCGAATGGCTGCTTCGCCAAAACTTCCTACGACGTCCCAGCCCTCGGTCGGCGCTTTCGTGGCAGCATACGAGCGCGCACTTGCGACCGCACCGGAGGTCATCTCGCTCCATATCTCATCCGCCCTCTCCGGTACGGTGACGTCGGCGCGCCAGGCTGCTGAGCGCTTTGCCGGGCGCGTGCACGTCTTCGATTCGCTCAACCTTTCCTGGGGGCTCGCGCTCCAGGTGCTCGATGCTGCGGCGGCGGCAGCCGAGGGGCTGACGGCGACCGCGGCGCTTGAGCGCCTGACACGCACGAGGGAGCGCTCGAAGATGATCGTGGGGGTGGACTCACTCGACAACCTCGCGCGCGGAGGGCGGATCGGCAAAGTGTCGGCGTTTCTCGGCTCGCTCCTCGATCTGAAGGTCACGCTCACGCTCGACGAGAACGGGGCGTTTACGCCGGTCAAGCGTACGCGGGGAGAGAAAGCGGCGATCGCACACACGCTCGACTGGGTTGAGCAGCAGATGGCCGGTCGGCGCAAGGGCATGTTTGCGGTCGGACACGCAATGACCGAGGAGCGCGCGCTCCGCATTCGAGACGAGCTATTTGCGCGATACGACGTAACCGAGATGCATGTCTACGAGGCGGGCTCGGTCGTCGCGGCACACACCGGCACGGTGTGGGGAGTGGCCCTGCTACCGGCCGAATGAGTCGGTTATTCCACCGGTTGACCGGAGCAACGTCGCCACACACATCCTCAGCATCGAACAGCGCGTGTCAGGCTTCCTCAGGCTTGCTCAAAACGCGTGCCTTTGGCATTCCGTGGGGGGATACTTAACCCAGAACTTGTGAACTTCTAACGAAATCTGTCTTCAAGCCGTGTGCGTGCGCCGTCGGCCCCCGGAGACGACGCAGCCTCGTTTTGTGAGTTGCGCCATATCAAGGGGGTGCTTTATGGACTCAGACGCGGGCTATCACGAGACTCAGCCGGTTCGCTCTGCGCGATTCCATCTGTGGAGCATTCTGGCCGTCGTTATGTCGACCGCCTTTGTCGGGCTTGTTGCGGTCTTCACCGGGAACCTCGCGGCATTCTGGCCGCTCCTGATCGTGCCGATCATCATCGCAGCGCTTGCCTACGACGTCCCGGGTGCGATCGCCGCTTCAGCCGCGTGTGTGCTCGTGGTGGCACTTCTGCTACCGGATCTCGACTCCAGCACGTTGACGCGCTCGGAGCTGCTCGTCGGACTGATCACCTTCCTGGGTTGTGGCATCGTCGTCGGCGTTCAGTCTCAGCGTTCGCGACACCACAGCCTCGTGCTGGAGCAGTCCTCGGTCCGTGATCCGGAGTCCGGGCTCTACAAGCCTGCGTACTTCCGGGCGCGTCTCGCCGAGGAGCTCCGTCGCGGTGCCCGTCACAACGTTCAGGTCAGCCTCTTGCTTATCCACGTCGATGGTCTGCATGACTTCGGGGAGACATTCGGCAGCTACAAGGCGAGCATGCTGCTGGAGCACATGGCCGACATCTTGCGCATTGCTGTGCGTGACACAGATATCGTCGGCCGTTACAGCTCGGATTCGTTTGCAGCCGTGTTGCCGTTCGCCGGACCGCCGGAAGCGGCAGTCGTCGCCGACAGGGTTCGCCTTGCAGTCCATGGCGCTGAGTTTGAAGGCGATGTCTTGCAACCGGCTGCGCAGTGTACGGTTACCGTTTCCCTAGCGTCGTTCCCCGCCGAGACGTCCGAGCAGGCGGCACTTCAGGCCCTGGCGGAGGAGCGTCTTGCCGCGTTGCTGCCGAGCGATAGGCAGTCGACGACAGACTCGCATGGCGCAGGCATGATGCGCACAGGAGAGGCGCGGTCATGAAGGCCCTCAGGGCCTCCGCTCCGCTGTTCGTTTTCTGGCTCGTTCTCACGGGCTCCATGAAGCCGTTCGATCTGGCTGTCGGCCTCGTGTTGTCCGGACTTCTTGGCTGGTGGGCAGCTGTAGCGCTCTGGCCGACGGACGACGACCCCACTCTCACTCCCGTGCGAGCGCTGCGATTCGTGCTCTACATTCCGTGGCTGCTCAAGGAGATCGTCGTCGCAGCTATCGGCGTCGCCGAGATCGTTCTCGATCCCCGTATGCCGATCGACCCGTTGGTGATCGTGTACCACAGCCCCGTTCGGAGTCTGGCGTCCCGCGTGGCGTTCGCGAACTCGATCACGCTGACGCCGGGAACCCTCACGGTTGACGTGGACGGCTCGAGTTACACGGTGCACTGCCTCAATGAGGAGTTTGCCCGCGGGGTGGAAAGCGGCGACATGGACCGGCGCATCCACCGGGTATTCGAGGAGTAGCCATGGAAGCATTCTTCTGGGGACTCGGCGTGTTCCTGCTTGTGAACGCATTCCTTTGCCTTCTGAGAGCGTACCTCGGGCCAACGGTCGCCGATCGTATCCTGGCGGTGAACATTGTCGGTACCAAGACACTCGTCGTCCTCGTGTTGCTTGGCTACATCTTCGGACGAATGCTCTATCTCGACATCGCGCTCGTGTATGGCCTGCTCAACTTTGCGGTCACCGTCATAACCGCACGTTTCATCGAAACGAGCCGGTTGGCGGGAGACTGGACATGAGTGCCGGCGAGGCGATTCTCCGCGCGCTGACCGTGATCCTGTGCATCATAGGTGGCTTCTTCTTCTTCGTCGGCACGGTCGGTATCCTCCGGCTCCCTGACTTCTACGCGCGCACACATGCCGCGACCAAATGCGACACGGTCGGTGCCGGCTCGATCTTCCTTGGTCTGATGCTCATGCAGGATTTCGGTATTGTCACGCTCAAACTTGTGGCGATTGCCGCTCTTCTTCTGCTGTTGAGCCCCACCGCCGGGCACGCGCTCGCCAGAGCCGCGTACCGCACGGGCCTCAAGCCGTGGCAGCGCCCGGAACGCTCGCAGGGGAGTGACGCCGCATGAGTCGCGTGTTCGATATCACCCTGCTCCTTCTACTCATCGCCTGTGCGCTCGCGGTCATCCACACCAAGGACCTGCTTGGCGCGGTCGTCATCTTCTCAACCTACAGCCTCGTCATGTGTCTGATCTGGCAGCACCGCGGTGCACCCGACGTGGCAATGACCGAGGCGGCTGTCGGCGCGGGAGTCACGACCGTGCTCTTCCTGGTCGCCATCAGCAAGACGGTGAGGAAAGAGAAATGAAGCGCGCGCTGACGGTCCTCCTGCTCGTCGTGGTCGCGATTCCGCTCCTCTATGCGGTTGCGCAGCTGCCGCCGCACGGAAGTCCGACATCGCCTGCGTACACGCATGTCTCGGCGTACTACCTCGAGCATGGACCCGAGGAGGCCGGCGCGGAGAACGTGGTGACCGACGTCATTCTCAACTACCGCGGTTTCGACACGAACGGCGAGGTGACGGTCATCTTCACGTCGCTCGCCGCGGTGTTCGCAGTGCTCCTCGGGAGTCGTAAGGGCGACGAGCGACTTTCCGAGGAGCCCACTGCGCACCAGTCTCCGGTCAGTGACGTCGTATCGTTCATCGTGCGTCTGCTGGCACCGTTCATCGCCATGTTTGCGATCTATGTGATCCTGAACGGCCACATCTCCCCCGGCGGCGGCTTCCAGGGCGGTGCGATCATCGCGGCCCTCGTGATCGTCACGACGATCATCGTCGGCCGCAAGCAGGCCGAAGCGATGGTGCCGATCCGGATTCGGCGCGTCCTGCACGTGGCCGCCCCGCTCGCGTTCGTATCCGTGGGCATCGCCGGACTGATCATGTTCGGCAACTACCTTGAGTTCCCCAAGACCGAGAGCCTCATGTGGCTGGCAACCATCTGGCTGATCATCGTGGAGATAGGCATCGGCGTTGGCGGCGCGGCGATTGTCGCGACCATCTACTGGACGATGGGAGACGAGTGATGATCGATCTCCTGTGGACCAATCTGGACTACGCTGCCTCGGTCATCCTCTTCTGCATCGGTCTGTACTGCGTGGTCACGAAGAACAACCTGATCAAGAAGTTCATCGGCCTGAACATCATGGAGACGGCGGTGTTCGCGTTCATCGTTGCTTTGGGCGTCGTCGAAGGAGGGGACGCTCCGATCATGGGCGTCGGTGCATCGGCCCCGTTCACGAACCCGATTCCACAGGCACTCATTCTGACCGGCATCGTTGTGGCCGTCAGTACGACCTCGATCGCGCTGAGCCTCATCATTCGGATCTATCAGCACTGCGGCACCATCGAAGCCGACGAGCTCAGGGAGATGGAGTGAGATGCCTGCATCCGCCCTGCTAGTAAGTGTGATAATCGTGCCGCTTCTGGGTGCCGTTCTCACCCCTGTGGTGGGCGGACGGACGGGCAAGGCATCGGGTCCGTGGGCGTTCGGGGTCATGCTCGTCACGTCAGCCATCGCACTCGCGCTCATCGTGCACGTGGCGAACGTCGGTCCGTTCTCGGCGTATCTCGGCGGCTGGGAGCCGCCCTACGGCATCGAGCTCCGCTTCGATGAGTTCTCAGCCTCGACCGCAGTTATCTGCCTGCTCGGCACTCTCGCGATCCTCTTCTCGTTCAGATACGCCGAGAAAGAACTGCCGACAGAGCGCATCCGCTACTACTACACGCTGCTGCTCCTGAACCTGACCGGGATGATCGGTTTCGTTGTGACAGGCGACCTGTTCAACCTGTTCGTGTTCATGGAGATCCTCTCACTCTCCGGCTACGCGCTGGTTGCCGTGAGCGGTGAGCACACCGCCGAGATGGCTGCATTCAAGTACCTGATCATGGGCGCGGTGTCCTCGCTCATGGTGCTCTTCGCGATCGGTCTGCTCTACGCACTCACCGGCAGCCTCAACATGGCCGACATCTCGGTCCGGCTGGCCGGCGCGGCAAAGGCGCCCGCCATGCTCGCCGTCGCGGCACTCACGGTCGGGTTCATGGTGAAGGCGGCGCTCTTCCCGCTCCACATCTGGCTGCCTGACGCGCATGCGATCGCACCAAGTCCGGTGAGTGCCGTTCTCTCCGGACTCGTTGTGAAGACGGGCCTTCTCGGCATGATCAGGGTCTATCAGATCTACTACGGGGCCAAGGTGCTCGATCTCTCGTCACTCAACATGGTCCTTGTGTGGCTCGGGGCGATCTCGATCGTGATGGGCGCGTTCTTCGCGATCTTCCAGGAAGACATCAAGATGATGCTCGCGTACTCGACCATCTCCAACATCGGGTACATCATCATGGGGCTCGGACTTGCGTCCCAGTACGGCGTCATCGGCGCGACCGTGCACATCTTTAACCACGCGCTCATCAAGGCGACGCTCTTCCTCGGCGCGGGAGCGATCATCTACCGCACGGGGTATCGGAACCTGACCGACCTACGCGGGATCGGTCGCTCCATGCCGCTGACAACGGCGGCTATCTCGATCGGCGCGATCTCGATCGTCGGCATGCCGCCGACTGCGGGCTTCTTGTGCAAGTGGTACATAGCCCTCGGGGCGGTCGAAGCCGGCCACCCGATCTTCGGGTTCGCGCTCGTGTTTGGGGCGCTCTTCATCTTCGTGTACTACATCCGCATGGTGAACACGTTCTACTTCCTGGAGCCGGTACACCCGGAGATCCTCGAGGTGAAGGAAGCTCCGCTCAGCATGCTCGTCCCGGTGCTTATCCTCGCGGCACTGTGCCTCGTCATGGGCGTTCTCGGGCGCATACCCATCAGCTTCATAGAGCCCGCAGTGATCCGCATGCTCGCGCCGTTGGGGGGCTGAGATGGAAGTCGTCGATATTCGCCCGATTCTCGCACCGGTGCTGTCATTCGCGTGCGCGGGCCTTGTGTTCTTCATGGGCAAGAACACGTTCTGGCGGGCCTTCTGGAGCTTGAGTGCCGCCGCCACGAAACTCATCGTGGTGTTCTCGATGCTCCCGGGCACGCTGCGGGGCACGGTGTACGTGTTCAAGCTGCTCGACTTCACACCCGGCATCGGTCTCGGGTTCCGCGCCGATGCGCTCGGCATGTTCTTCGCGATCGTCAGTTCCACACTCTGGCTGATCACGACGGTGTACGCCATCGGCTACATGAAGGGCGAACACGCCCAGGTGAGGTTCTTCGGCTTCTTTGCGCTGTGCGTGTCTGCGACCGTCGGTATCGCGTTTGCCGAGAACCTCCTAACGCTGTTTCTGTTCTACGAAACGCTGACCATCTGCACGTATCCGCTTGTGATCCACGAAGAGACTCCCGAGGCGATGAAGGCGGGACGCAAGTACCTGACCTACACGCTTCTCGGTGGCGCGTTCGTTCTGCTCGGCTCGGTGATGACCTACAGCATGGCCGGGACTCTCACGCTCAGTAAGCCCGGCATCCTGTCGCTGTCCTCCGGTGTCACCGCGCTCAGTTGGTTGTTTGCGGCGCTCGTTATCGGATTCGGCGTGAAGGCGGCGATCATGCCGCTGCACGGCTGGCTACCGAGTGCGATGGTCGCGCCAACACCGGTCAGCGCGCTGCTGCACGCGGTCGCGGTTGTGAAGGCGGGTGCGTTCGGGTTGCTGCGCGTGTTCTACAACGTTTTCGGCGTCGCGGTCCTGAGGGAGATGCCGATCGTCGACTGGCTGGCATATCTGGCGGTCTTCACCATTCTGGCGGGGTCGTTCATCGCCATCTTCCAGGACAACTTCAAACGCCGGCTCGCGTACTCCACCATCAGCCAGCTAAGTTACATCGTCCTTGGCGCCACGCTGCTGACCCCGTTCGGGGCAACGGCGGCGATTGCGCACATCGCCAACCAGGCGTTTGCGAAGATCACGATGTTCTTCGTTGCGGGCTCGGTTCAGAGAACGACGGGCAAGACCCAGATTCATGAATTGGCAGGGATCGGTTACCGCATGCCGTGGACGATGGCCGCGTTCACTGTGGCGGCCCTGAGCTTTGTCGGCATGCCGCTCTTTGCCGGATTCGTCTCCAAGTGGTACCTGTCTCTCGGCGCGTTCGAGGCGGGGAAGCCGTGGTTCGCGGTGGTCATGGTCGCGAGTTCGCTCCTGAATGCCGCGTACTGGCTGCCGGTCGTGTATCTCGCGTACTTCAAGGCACCTCCCGGTACGGTCCTGCGCATCGAGGAAGCGCACCCGCTGCTGCTGTGGCCGACGCTCATTTGCGCTGCGTACGTCATCATGCTCGGGCTCACTACGCAAGTACCAGGTCTGCCGTTCTCGCTGGCCCAGGCAGCGGTCCGGTTCGTCTTCGGCATGTAAGGGGTGGGTATGGTGGAAGCCCGACTGGTGTCATCACTGCTGCCGCCAATGGCGTTTCTGCTGCCGATACTCGGGGCAGTCGCGGTCATTCCGCTCACCACGAACTCGAAACGCTATCGCTACATCGGACTTGCGCTCGTGTGCGTGCTCAATGTGGTGGTGGCCGCGTCGTTCGTGCCCGGTGTGCTTGCGGGAACCGTGTATGAGACACACATCCTGCAAATCACCCCGACCATCTGGATGTACCTCCGGGTCGACGCGATGGGTGCGCTCTTCGGTCTCACGGCGTCGGTGCTGTGGCTCATCGCCCTCGTGTACTCATTCGGCTACATGGAGGGGGAGCATCGGCTTGGGCGCTACTACGCCTTCTTCATCCTGGCGCTGTCCTGGACCATGGGCGTTGCGTACGCGGGCAACCTGCTCACGTTCCTCATCTTCTACGAGATGTTCTCGATTCTGACGTACCCGCTTATCGTCCACGAAGAGACGCCTGAGGCGATGGCCGCGGGTACCAAGTACATCATCTACATCCTCATCGGCGGATCGCTCGTGCTGCTCGCTATCGTCTTCACCTTCTTCCTCGCCGGGGACCAGACGCTCACGCCGGCAGGGCTCCTCACGTTGGAGATGGGCAAGTCAAAATTGATCGCGCTCTTCTGGTGTTTCGTGACAGGCTTCGGCGTCAAGGCCGCGATCGTTCCACTGCACGGGTGGGTCCCGGATGCGCATCCCGCGGCACCGGCTCCCTTCTCGGCTGTGCTCTCGGGCGTCATGGTCGCGGCGGGCTCGTTCGGCATCATGCGCGTCGTCTACGACGTGTTTGGGATCGCACTCCTGCGCGAACTTGATGTGATGCGGTGGCTCGGCTACATTGCGGCGTTCACCGTCATCTTCGCGGCGCTTCTGGCCGTGAACCAGGACAACCTCAAACGCCGTCTCGCGTATTCGACCATCAGCCAGATGGGGTATGCCGCGCTCGGTGTGGCGCTCATGTCCGAGCAGGCTGCAACCGGTGCACTCATCCACGTCACCAACCACGCGTTCATGAAAGGTGCCCTGTTCCTGTGCGCCGGACTGCTCATCAAGCGTGCTGGCATCCGAAACGTGAGCGACATCAACGGCATCGCGCAGAGGATGCCGATCACATCGGCCGCGTTCGCGATCGCGGCACTCAGCATGATCGGCACGCCGCCGCTCTCCGGCTTCGTGAGCAAGTGGTATCTCGGCCTTGGCATGCTCGACGCGCAGCAGCCGCTCTATCTTGCGGTACTGCTCGGTGGCGCGCTCCTGGCGGCGGTCTACCTGTTGCCCATCGTCTACGCGGCTTATTTCAAACCCCCCGGCGCTGCGGTGCTCGCGATGCCAGAGCACGAAGGGCTCGAGGCTCCGCTCACGATGCTCGTTCCGCTGGTTGTGGCCATCATGCTCACGATCGCGCTCGGGCTGGCGTCATCCGTGCAGGGCATGCCGCTCTCGTTGGCGCGGCTGGCTGCTGCAATCGCGTTCAAGTAGGAACCGGGGAGGTTGTCGATGGAAGCCCCGCTCGCGGTCGAGGCAGCAGGCGAAGTGCTGGAAGGCATCAAGGTCGCGTACAGCGCACTCCCGGCGCTGCTCGTTGTCCTGCCGCTCGTTGGTGCTGTCCTGGTCGTGCTACTCGGAAAGCGCTGGCCGAAGGCTAGAAACGCGCTCGTCGTAGGCGTGACCGGGCTTGCGCTGTTCGGCGCGGTGGCGATGATCGGCCCGGTCGCGCAACATCACCGCATCGGGAGTCAGCTGCCGGGGTTGCTCGGTAGGCTCGACTTCACCGTCGACTCCTTCGGGCTGCTCTTCGCGCTGTTCACGACGTTCGTATGGTTCTGCTCGACGCTCTACTCGCTTGACTACATGAAGCACGAGCATGCGCACGACCGCTATCACGCCACGAGCCTGGTGGTTCTGGCGGCCAACCTCGGCGTGGTGCTCGCCGGAGATCTCGTCACGCTCTACCTGTTCTTCGAAGTGCTTGGCCTCGTAGCGTTCTTGCTCGTCATCCACACCGAGACCGACGAAGCGAAGAAGGCCTCGATCAAGTACTGGTGGATGACGGTCATCGGCGGGTTCGCGCTCATCGCCGGCATCTTCCTCACGTACGCAATCGGCGGAACGGGCGCCATCACGCCGATTCCGTTCAAGGAGGGAACCGAAGGCCTCCGTTGGGCTGCGTCGCTCCTGCTGATACTGGGGTTTGGCGTGAAGGCGGGCATGCTGCCCGTGCATGTATGGCTGCCCGATGCACACCCGGTCGCCCCGTCGCCGGCGAGCGCGCTCCTCTCAGGCGTGATGATCAAGGCCGGTGCGTACGGCATCTTCCGCACGGTTCTGGCTCTCATGCGCCCGGAGATCAGCGAGCATCTTGAAGAGAGCGCGTGGCACTTCACAAGCCAACTCGGTCTCGTCGTGCTGTGGATCGGGATCGCGACCATGTTCATCGGAGTGCTTCTCGCGCTCGGGCAGAGCAACGCGAAGCGCATGCTGGCCTACCACAGCGTGAGCCAGATGGGGTTCATTCTCGCCGGGCTCGGGGCAGCCGGCTACCTCGGCGCGCACGGAGCGATGGGCGTCGCGGGCGGGCTCTACCACGTGCTCAATCATGCTCTGTTCAAGAGCGCGCTCTTCCTCGGCGTAGGGGCCGTGTTCTTCCGGACCGGTGAGCTCAACATGTACAAACTCGGCGGGCTGTGGAAGCGCATGCCACTCACGTTCTTGTTCACCCTGATCGCTGCGGCGGGGATCACGGGAGTGCCGCTCTTTAACGGTTTCGTGAGCAAGTGCCTCATCCACCACGCGCTCGTCGAGGCCGCCGAGTTGCACGAACTCGCGTCGCTCGGCATTGCCGAGAAGATATTCATCGTCACGTGTGGTGGCACCGCCTGCTCGTTCATCAAGCTCATCGGGTTCGTGTTCCTCGGCAAGCCCAAGCAGGAGTACGGGCCCGAAGTGAAGGACGCGCCGCCGAGGATGCTCGTTGCAATGGGACTGCTCTCGGCCGCCATCGTCACCTTTGGGCTGCTGCCCCGAATCCTGATCGACGGGATCTTCGTGCCGGGACTCGAGGCGTGGGGGATTCACCCCGCCATCCTCGAGGAGTACCTCGAGGAGCTCTTCTTGAGTCCTGCGGACCTGATGTCAGTGCTAATCGCGTTCGCGATCGGCGTGCTCATCTTCGTGGTCGGTATGAAGTTCGGCCTGTTCCATCTGCACGTGCCCAAGTGGTTCGGCGTGGACTACTGGTACCGCAGAGCCGCGCACGGTCTCATCGCGTTCTGTGTCTTCGTCGCGACGTGGTACGACATGGGTCGCGGAGCATTCTCTCGGGTGCTCTACTGGTCACGGTCGAGTTACCGGATCGAGTGGGCGCGCCTCGAGCGTTCGCGCCGCAAGTTCGTGATGACGCTCGCGACCGGAGCACCGGGTCCGAGAGACCAGCATTTCGTGCAGAACGCGTACGTGCTCCTCGAAAGGGAGCGTCAGGCCACCGTGAGGGCGGCAGTGGCTGAGGGGATTCGGCACGTGCGCGAATGGCCGGATTACGACCAGTCTGAGTGCCAGGCGACCGTGGATGCGGTGCGGGATATCGCCGGATACATGGCCGGGCGCGTGTTCAAGGAGCGGATGGGTGTTGTCTCGGACCTGGTGCGTTACGGGCTGACCGATGAGATCCGGCATGGTTTTGACGG
>JBBQIR010000052.1:0-17069 GCA_038325105.1 Coriobacteriia bacterium | reverse complement strand
ACCCCCCCCCCCGACGGTACCAACTATGACCCTGTCGCTACGCAGCGACGGCGACCGCCTTGGCTTTCGTTGGCGCGGCCATGAGGAGCGGCACGATGAGCGCCCAAAGCACGAGCACGACCGAGCCCATGAGCGGGTAGTAGCAGCCCCACACCACGAAGGGTCCGCCAAGCGAGTACACCCAGATCACGAACGTGGCCGTGCTGAGCGCGATCTGAGCGACCGACGTCACATGACCGACGCGGCGCAGGTAGACGGGCGTGAGCACGAGCAGCACCGCGAAGGTGAACTGGATGAGGAACGCCCGAAGCGCGTCGTCTGAGATTCCCGATGCCGCCTCAATGACGCGCGCCGTGGAGCCCGGCGGGTAGCCGATGATACCCCCGAGCACCATGTACGCCCCCACGATTTCCGTGGGGACAAGCTTCATGACCTTGTCCGCATACGATTGCGCCTGTGAAAGCTGCCGTCCCATGACCCCTCCTTCACCGGGTGCGCGATGATCGCGCACCGCCCCCGAACCTCATACCGAGTATCACCGTCACGAGATCGGGGGCCGCGCAAGTAGAAGAGCCAAGCCTTAGCCAAGGAGTGAACGGCGCGTTGACACCACGTCATGCGAGGTGCGGCGACCCGCAAGGACTATCTGCCGAGGTGGGCCGGATCCTCTACGATGCTCTGAACGCGCAAGGACTTCAGAGTAGGTCTCCAGCTCCTTCGACGCGCCTCCGCAGCTTCTCGCGGTCGCCCTCGCCCATCGCTTCCCAAGTCTCCGCATCCAGATCCCCGAGCGCCTCCATTGCGGGCGAGAAGAACACGTCCGACTGTGCGACGCCCATGCGGCGGTGCGCCTTCACGTTGCGAGACGCCCGCTTCATCGTTTCAGCGGCAGCTGCGGGGTTGTGCGCGTAGTCGAGCGTGCGCCCGGCGCGAAGGCCGATCGAGCCCCCGACCGCGAAGCTGTCCTGGTTGGCGCCAAGATAGATGAAGTCGTAGCCGGCCCTCTCCTGACGGTCGCAGATCATTTGGAAGATCTGGTCGCGACGGTACTCACGGCTCGCGTTCTCCTGACCGTCGGTCATGATCACGAAGAGCACCTGTTTGGGGTGGTTCTTGGCCACGAACTCGTCGGTAGTGCGCATCGTGTGCGCGATCGCGTCGTAGAGCGCGGTGGTGCCGTCCGGGCGGTAGGTTTCGCGCGTGAGGTCGTAGACGTCGCTCACCGGAACGGCACTGGCGACGGTGTCGAAGCGCGTGTCGAAGAGTGTGAGCGTGAAGAACGCTTCCCCATCCTCCCGCGCCTGGTCGTTCTTGAACTCGTTGAAGCCGGAGATCGTGGCATCCCGGATCGCGTCCATCGAACCCGACTTGTCGAGCACGAAGTTGATGAGGATGCTCCCCGCATCTTCGCCACCGTGGTACTTCTTCGTGACCATCGTGTTCCCCCTATCAGTTGGCGGCGCCATCGTAGCGCCCGGGTCTGACATGGACGGTGCGGGCTCTCGTGTCCGCTTCGTCGTCGACAGACCATATATCTCTTATACTCTCTAGTATACTATACTGTCAAGTAGCGATTCAATCTGGTATAGTCTCCTCGGAGGGAGGCGTTATGAGCACACCGATCGGTCAACTGATCCGTCAGGCGCGGCTTGCTGCCGGTCTCACGCTCGAGGACGTATCCGCCCGCGTGGGTATCACACCGGGAGCGCTCTCGCACATCGAAAGTGGTCGAAGGCTCCCCTACCCCCAGAACGCCGCGCGCATCGCCGAGGTGCTCTCCCTGAGCACCGAGGAGATACTCGCGGCACTCGATGAGGCACACTCGGACCGCCGCCAGGCGGCGATGTACGACGACCGCACCGGCGGCGACGCGTTGTCCGCGCCGTCGATGAACAGGGCAGGACTCGTGCCATCCTCAACCCACGACGCGCCCGCCTCTCGCCCCTCGTCTGCCTCATCCGACCGTTCGTCCCGAACCTTCTACCCGCGCCCGATCGAGGAGCTCTTTTCGGGCAGTGGCTCCTCGCGAAGCTCGGCACCTTCGCCGGCTCCCAGCCTGCGACAAAGCGCACGCTGGTCGGAGAGCACACCCGAGCGCCTGCAAGCGCTCGACGGGCTCGCGAGCTCGGCTGCTGAAGCAATTCGCACGCTGCGCGGACTCCTCGGCGATGAGGATCCCACGGTTGCCCGTGAGGCAAGACGTCTCCTGCGCGAACTGGACGTACGGATGCCCGAGGAGGAGGAGTAGCGCATGGCACTTTCTCGACGATCGACCGCATGGCTCTGGGGAGTCATCGGCGCAGCGCTTGTGATCACCCTCGGCGCGTACGCCGGATCGATACAGGGAGGCGAACGCGGCAGCTTCGTGATGAACTTCCCCGCCGAGGGGCTCGAGGTCGGAGGCCCGTCGCCGCGCGCGCTCATCGGGTCAGTCGAGATCCCGCTTGAAAGTGCCGGCTTCATCAAGCACGCGTTCCAGCCGTACGTGGTGGAGGTCGCCTCGCACGTGGTGAGCAACGTGGGCGATGTGCCGCGGCGCATCCGGTTCGAGGCCGTAGGCTTCAAGGACTCGCTCGAGATGCACTCGCGCGACCGCGCGTGGAACCCGGAGACCGGCGAGATCGAGCGCGAGATAGCGCCGGGAGACTCGGTCGATTTCGGGATGATCGTGCACCTGCCGGATCCCCTGCCCGCCGTGAACATCCCTGTCAAGGGCACCATCGCCATCTACGACGCCGAGACTGGCGAGAAGCTCAGTGAGTTGCCGGTGCGCTTCACACGCGAAGGCTTCGTGAAGGGGTCGTGCTGTGAGTAAGCTCACTCCGCTCGTGCGAAACCGCCTCAAGCGGGGCGTCGGCTTCTTCGTCGGAATCGTGCTCTTCTACGCACCGTTCGCGCTGCTTGCAAAGGGCATCGGCCTGCTCTTCCCCACGTCGCTCGCGGGAACGGCCATCACCGACGTCCACACCGCGTGCCTTCGCATGCCGTGGGGCTGGCTTACGATGCCGTGGATGTGGCCGACGCTTGGCGCCAACCCCATCTCGTGGCTGCCGATTCTCGTGCTGCCGTTCGTGGCTGCGGCGTTCGGACCGCTCTTCTGCGGCTGGCTCTGCCCCGCCGGCGCGCTGCCGGAGCACCTGAGCCGCATCGTTCCCGACAAGTTCAAGTTCGACTTCAAGAGCTCTGTCGAGATCGTGCCCCTGCGCTACGGCTTCTTCGCCGGATTCCTGCTCGCGCCGTTCGTGTCCACAAGCATCTGCTGCAGCTTCTGCAACTTCACGCACATGCAGAACCTCGTGAGCGGCGTCTTTGGCGACTTCTCGGGATTTGTGGTCTTCTCCACACTCGGCGTGATGGCCGCGACGCTCTGGATCGTGCCGCTCGGCCTCTTCACCAAAGGTGGCCGAGGATGGTGCCTGTTCCTCTGCCCCGCAGGCACGGTCATGGGACTCACGTCGCATCTGACCCGAAAGCTCACGTGGGGCCGCCGCGTGCGCGTCGATGCGAGTGCGTGCGACAGCTGCGGCTCGTGCGCTGACGTGTGTCCGATGCGCGCGATCGACATGCCCGAGGAGGAGCCGACGATTAACTACCACCTCTGCAACAGTTGCATGGACTGCGTGGAAGCCTGCCAGTCCAAGACGTACCAGTACAAGAGGCCCTCGTGAGCGCGCCGAAGTCAAAGGGCCTCGTGTCGTTCGCGGCCGCGTTCGGCACCCTCGGCGTGGCTGCCGTGCTCACCCGTGCGTGCCCGGGCGGGTGTACGTCGTGTACGACGTGCGCGACCTCGCTCGTGCCGATGGTAACAGGTGCCGGCGCCGTCGGGCTCGCGTTTGCGGGCTCCGCCTGGGCGAAGAAGCGCGGCGAGGGCGAGAAGCCCGAGTAGTCCTCTCTTACTCGTCGTCGCGCGTGAGTTTGCGGAGCGCTGCGACCGCGGGACGCGGCTGCTCGATCAG
Organism: Coriobacteriia bacterium; assembly: GCA_038325105.1. Classification (GTDB taxonomy): domain Bacteria; phylum Actinomycetota; class Coriobacteriia; order Anaerosomatales; family Anaerosomataceae; genus WSXY01. The sequence continues at coordinate 13,113 of JBBQIR010000052.1, read as the reverse complement.
GTCGACGACCTTGTCGAAGGATACGGCCGAGGACGGGAGTTCTAGAACACCTCACCGTGTCGCTCGCTGCTACCCCTTCACGCGACCGAACGCCGCCATCCCGGGATACTCGGCGCTCTCGAAAAGCTCCTCTTCGATCCTGAGGAGCTGGTTATACTTGGCCACGCGGTCGCTCCGTGCCGGCGCGCCGGTCTTGATCTGCCCGGCGTTCACGGCCACGGCCACATCGGCGAGCGTGGTGTCCTCGGTCTCGCCCGAACGGTGCGAGATGACCGTCGTATAACCCGCACGGTGCGCCATGGAGATGCAGTCGAGCGTCTCGGTGAGCGTACCGATCTGGTTGAGCTTGATGAGGATGCTGTTGGCGGTCCCGGTCTCGATACCACGCGCGAGGCGCTCGGTGTTGGTCACGAACAGGTCGTCGCCGACAAGCTGGATCTTCTCTCCGAGGCGCTCAGTCATGAGCTTCCAGCCGTCCCAGTCATCCTCGGCCATGCCGTCTTCGATGCTGATGATCGGGTACTTGCTCACGAGGTCCTCGTAGTAGGCGACCATCTCGGCGCTCGTGAGTTCGCGGCCCTCGCCGGCCAGCACGTACACGCCGCGCTTGGCGTCGTAAAACTCGGTCGACGCGGGATCGAGCGCGATACGCACCTGCTCGCCCGGTGTGTAACCGGCCTCCTCAATCGCCGCGACGATGATCTTGAGCGCATCCTCGTTGCTGGCGAGGTTCGGCGCGAAGCCGCCCTCATCGCCCACTGCCGTGGCCAGCCCGCGGTCCTTGAGCACGCCCTTGAGCGTGTGGTAGATCTCGGCGCACATGCGCAGCGCCTCTGCGAAGCAGCCCGCGCCAACCGGCATGATCATGAACTCCTGCAGGTCGACGTTGTTATCCGCGTGCACGCCGCCGTTCATGATGTTCATCATGGGCACTGGCAGCACATGCGCGTTGGCCCCGCCGATGTAGCTGTAGAGCGTGAGCTCGCAGCTCTCGGCAGCGGCCTTTGCCACCGCAAGCGATACACCGAGAATCGCGTTCGCGCCGAGACGCGCCTTGTTGGGCGTGCCGTCGAGGTCGATAAGGAACGCGTCGATCGCGCGCTGATCGGTCGCGTCCATGCCCATGATGTCGGGGGCGATGATCTCGTTCACGTTGGTGACGGCGGTCATGACGCCCTTGCCCAGGTAACGCGCACTATCGCCGTCGCGGAGCTCAACAGCCTCGAACGCGCCGGTCGAGGCACCGCTCGGCACCGCTGCGCGGCCCCAGCTGCCGTCGTCGAGGGCGACTTCTACTTCAACGGTCGGGTTGCCGCGGGAGTCGAGGATCTCGCGGGCGACGATATCGGTGATGTAGCTCATTTCTGGGGCTCCTTCTCGGTCTTCGAGCCGCCACCGGCGGACTCACTGTCTTTCGCGTTGCGCCAGAGGCGCTCGTAGTCGTCGAGTCCAAGGCCGTGCAGCTCGATCCCGCCGTCTGCAGCCTGCGTTTCCATGTGTTCGAAGCGGCGCACAAACTTGGCGCACGTGCCGCGAAGCGCCTCCTCGCTGTCGATGCCCAGGTGCCGCGCCACGTTCACCACGGTGAACAGCAGGTCACCGACCTCGTCGGCGGCCTCGGGGGTGCCGGCCTGCGTTGCCTTGAGTTCGTCGATCTCCTCGGCGACCTTGTCCCACACGCCGTCGATGTTCTCCCACTCGAAGCCGGCCGCGGCGGCCCGGCGTGAGATCTTCTGCGCGTACATGAGCGCTGGCAGCGTGGGTGTGATCCCCGCGAGCACGCCTGGCGCGGGTGCGTCGTCCTCAGCCGAGGACTTGCCCGCCTTCTCGGCACGCTCGCTGCGCTTGATCTCGTCCCAGTTGCGGAGCACGTCGGCCGAGGTCTCGGCGGTCACGCTGCCAAAGATGTGCGGGTGGCGGCGGCGGATCTTGGCGATGATTCGCGCGATGACGTCGTCGACGGTGAACGCGTTTTCCTCGGCGCCGATCTGGGCGTGCAGCACGACTTGCAGCAGCACGTCGCCAAGTTCGCCGGCGAGTTCGTCGAGGTCGCCTTCATCGATCGCGTGAACCGCCTCGTACGCCTCCTCCACCATGTGCTTGCCGAGACTCTCGTGCGTCTGCTCGCGGTCCCACGGGCAGCCGCCCGGGCTGCGCAGCACGGCGATGAGCCGCACGAGTTCGTCGAAGCCTCCCGGGGCCGCGATGCGTGACGGTGCCACAAACACAGCGGTGTCGCGGTAGATCACAGTCGCGTGCTCGAGCTCCTCGAGCGTCATGAGCTGCAGGTCGAAGCCGCCGGTCTCGAGGCAGCCGGCCGTGACGATGTTGTGCTCGGCCGCGTAGTTCTCGCGGAGGCGCTTGCCGACCGCGCGCGCTACGACGGCATTGCCGATGCCGGTCACGATGAGGTGGGTGTCCCGGTGGAAGCTCACGCCGGGCAGGCTCGACGCGTCCACGATGTCAACGTCGGCCGTGAGGTCGATGTCGAGCGCCAGCACGAGCACCTGGAGCGGCGACGCCACGGGGAACACGTCGACTCCCCCGGCGGAGCGCGCGAGCAACCCGGAGATGACGCCGGAGCGCAAGAACGGGTAGCCAAATGCCGCAAGCGCAACGTCGCCATCAGTGGCGAGCTCCACGAGTGCGTGCACAATGAGCTCCGATGGCGCATCGGCGGGCAGCCCGAGATCCGCGTACGTAGACGCGGACATGCCGAGACGGCGGACCGCTTCTGCGGCCGCGCCGTCTCCTGTGGCAACAACTATGTGTTCGGCTTTCGCCAGACGCGCTGTGGCGCGCTCATCGAGCGCACCACCTGCGTCTTGCTCCAACCCTACAATCGCAATCGAACCCACGGCGCCCCCCGCGTGCTCTCGTCGTCGCCGACTAAACTACTTGCCGGTGCCGGTTTCGCCGATGTTGAGCTCGGTGGTCGTGTCCACAGCCTCAAGATCTTTGTCGAGAATCTGGATCTTCGCGTCCTTCTTGAGCTGCGCGAGGTACTCCTGGAAGACCGTGTTGCGCTTCTCCTGGATGAGCGACGCCTTGATGGTCTCGGCAACATCCTCAAGCTTCTGCTGACCAGCCACCTGCTCGTCGGTCTTCTTGATGATGTGGTAGCCGTAGTCGGTCTTGACCAGGCCGCTCATCTGGCCCTTCTTGAGCTTGTCCGCGGCGGCCTTGAACTCGGCCACATAGTTCTCGGTGGAAGCCATGCCCAGGTCGCCGCCGTTTGCAGCCGAACCGGGATCGTCCGAGTACTTCTTGGCAAGCGCGGCGAAGTCGCCACCTTTCAGGAGCTGCTTGAGCACGTCCTCGGCCGTGGCCTTTGCCTTCGCGGCCTCATCGGCGGTGGCAGTTGGGCTCGCCGAGATGAGGATGTGCGAGAGCTGTGACTGCGCGGTCGACTGGAACTGCGCCTTGTTCTCGTCGTAGTAGGCCTGGACCTCGGCAGTCGTGACCTCGGACTCGGGCGCGACTTTGTCGTAGAGGAACTGGTACAGGAGCTGGTCACGGATGCTGTCCTGGAGCTGGACGAGCGTCATACCCGACGCGGTGAGCGTCTGGTTGAACGTGTCCTCGTCCGGGAAGCCGGACTTGATCTGTGCGAGCTGCGCTTCGACCTCGGCGTCTTCGACTTTGGCGCCTTCCTTCTTGGAGGCCTGACGCACGAGCTCGTTCTCGATCATGCTGTCGAGCACGAGGCGGCGGAACCTGAGCAGCTCGGGGCTGCCAGCGGTCGCCGACGCGACGGTCGAGTCCTGCTTCTGAGCCGCAGTTGCGAGCGTCTCAAAGTCTGCGGTCTTGATCGCAACGCCGTTGACCTTGGCCACGTTGGCGCCACCTGAGCAGCCCGCCGAGGCGAGCAGTGCGACAACGAGAACCGTTGCGGCGATCCGGATGGTCTTCTTCACGCAAATTCCTCCTTACAGATGACCGGGTGCACCTGCACCAGGTCATTTAAGCGGCTGATAAAACAGCGCTCCGAAGCGCTCCTACGATGCACGGGCTGCCGAAAGTATAGCACCGAGACTGCGCAAGGCGGCGTCTGTCACAGACTCTTCATAACCGTGTGGGAAGAGCACTGCCTTCGTGCGTGCCTCGGAGACTGCACCCTCGGCAGCGATACGGCCAAGCACCTCGGCCGAGAGTTCAAGCGGCTGGATGCGCACGCGCTTGCGCACGAGCGAGACGCTTGTCGCGCCCAACTCGCCCGCGAGTGCCCGGACGCGCGCGATCGCAACGAGTTCGCGAGCGGGCAGCGGGGGCGCACCGTGCCGCTCGGTCATCTCGGAAGCGGCTGCCTCGACCGCTTCTGGCGTGAGCGCACCGGCAAGGCGGCGGTAGATGCGCACGCGCTCGTCGACCTCCGGGATGTACTCCTCGGGCAGGAATGCCTTGGCGGGCAGGTCCACCTTGATCTCGGGGAACGCGACGATCGGCTCGCCACGGGTGTCGGCCACGGCCTCACGCAGCATCTGCGCGTACAGGTCGAAGCCGACAGCGCTCACGTTGCCGCTCTGCTCGGCGCCGAGAAGGCTGCCGGCGCCGCGGATCTCCAGGTCGCGCATGGCGATCTTGATGCCGCTGCCAAGTTCCGCGTTGTCCTGCACGGCGGCGAGGCGCTCGTACGCCTGGTCCGTGAGACTCACGCCGCGCGGGAACATGAAGAACGCGTAGGCGCGAATGTGCGAGCGGCCGACGCGGCCCTTGAGCTGGTAGAGCTGCGCGAGGCCGAGGCGCTGCGAGTCCTCGATGATGAGCGTGTTGGAGTGCGGGTTGTCGATGCCGGACTCCACGATGGTGGTGGCCACGAGCACGTCGATCTCACCGGCGGCAAAGCTCTCCATGACGCGCTCGAGCTGGCCCTCCGACATCTGGCCGTGGCCGACGCCGATGCGCGCCTCGGGAACCGCTTTGCGCACGCGCTCCACAGCGTCGTCGATCGACTTCACGCGGTTCGAGATGAAGTACACCTGACCGCCACGCTCGAGCTCGCGACGCACCGCGCCGGAGACGACGTCGCCGTCGTACTCGCCGACGTGCACCTTCACCGGGAAGCGGTTCGGCGGCGGCGTGTCGATGACGCTGAAGTCGCGCACGCCGGAAAGCGACATCTGGAGGGTGCGCGGAATCGGCGTGGCGGTGAGGGTGAGCACGTCGACTTGCTCGCGCAGGTGCTTCATGTGCTCTTTGTGCTCGACGCCGAAGCGCTGCTCTTCATCGATAACGACGAGCCCCAGGTCCTTCGGGCTCACGTCCGCCGAAAGGAGCCGGTGCGTGCCGATGAGAATGTCGACGGTGCCGTTCGAGAACCCCTCGATCGCCGCTCGCTGCTCGTCTCGGTTGCGGAAGCGCGAGAGGACCTCGACCTTCACGGGGTACGGGGCGAACCGCTCAGAAAACGTGGTGAAGTGCTGCTGCGCGAGAATCGTGGTCGGACAGAGCACGAGGACCTGCTTCTCGTCCTGCGTCGCCTTGAACGCGGCGCGGATGGCGACTTCGGTCTTGCCGTAGCCGACGTCGCCGCAGACAAGGCGGTCCATCGGCTTGTCAGACTCCATGTCCGCCTTCACGTCGGCGATCGCGGCGAGCTGGTCGGGCGTCTCCACGAACGGGAAGGCCGCTTCCATCTCGGATTGCCACGGCGTGTCGGGGCTGAAGGTGAAGCCAACGACTGCAGCGCGGCGCGAGTAGAGGTCGACGAGGTCGAATGCGAGCTTCTTGGCTGCGGTGCGGGCCTTGCCTGTGGCGCGAGACCAGTCGGCGGTGTCGAGACGCGTGACGCGCGGAGCGCCACCCTCGGGGCCGACGTACTTGGTGATGCGGTCGAGCTGGTCGACCGGGACGTACAGCTTGTCGCCCTTGGCATACTCGAGCTGCAGGTAGTCGCGCTCCGTGCCGAGCACTTCTCGGCGCACTACGTCCTTGAAGAGCGCGATACCGTGCGTGGCGTGAACGACGTAGTCGCCCGGCGCGTACGAGAACGTCAGGCGCGTGGGGTCCTCGACGCGCGCGCGACGCCCGGTGGTGGCCCGCGGATAGATGTCGTCGACGCTCACGACGGCCAAACGTGCACCCGGGAGCACGTACCCCGAGGGGACGTCGGCCTCGAGGATGGCGACAGCGCCCGATCGTGCGTGCGCGGCGTCTGCGGTGGCAAGGTCGACCACGGACATGCCTGCAGTGGTGAGGACGTCTGCCACCTTGCGGCGCGAGCGGTGATCGCGGGCGGCGACAACGACCTCGTAGCCGCTCGTGAGCAGCGCGCGAACACCGCCGATGAACGCGTCCTCGCCGCCGGCGACATCGGGCCGTCGCGACGTGATCTCGCCGTCTACCGCTCCACCCGCACGCAGCACCGACAGGAGTGTGAGGCGCTGGCGCGAGCCCAGGTCGAGCGCGCCGGGCGTGAGGAAGAGTCCGGTCGCGTCGATGCCGGATCCCTTGGCGCGGGCGATGACGTCGTCGTTGTAGCGCGTGGCGTCGTCGAAGAGCGAGCGCGGCTCGGCCACGACAACGAGCGCCGACGGCGGCACGTAGTCGAGCACCGCGCCGGCGGCCTTATAGACAAGCGGGAGAAACCGCTCGACGCCGTTGAAGTAGATGCCCTGGTCGACGCGCTCGAGGTCGAATGCGAGCGCCTCATCGTCGCGCGCTTTCACGTCGAGCGCGCGGCGGATCGACTGCGCGGCCCGTGTGCCGAGCATGATGTCGCGACACGGGAAGACCTCGACCGACTCGGCGTCGCCGATGGTCTGGCTGGTGGTGGGAACGTAGCGCTTGAGCGTCTCGACCTCGTCGCCGAACAGTTCGGCGCGTACGGGATACGAAGCATCGGACGGAAAGATGTCGATGATGCCGCCGCGAACTGCGAACTGCCCGCGCTCCTCGGCCACGGCAACGCGGATGTAGCCCATGCGCGCAAGCTGCGCCATGGCTTCCTCGAGATCGAGCGCGCCGCCCGCCTCGACCACGAGCGGTTCGAACACGTGCGAGCCCTGGGGCGGGAGCACGCGCATGAGCGCACGGGCGCTGGCGACGACCACGACCGGGCGGCCGCGATCGAGCGAATAGAGCGCACGTGCTCGGCGACCCACGACCTCAAGGTCCGGCGCGGTCTGGTCCCACGGCATGTCGGTGCGCAACGGGAGCCGCAAGACCGATTCCTTCGGGAGGTATGCGGTGAGGAGCCGCGCGAACTGCTCGGCTGCCTCTTCACCTGCAAGCACGATAAGCGCCGGCTGCTCCCGACCAGCAAGCATTGCCGAGACAAGCGCCGGCCGCACGAGACTGTTCGCCGCAACCGAGACGTCGTCGCCCTGGGCGATGTGTACGCGAGAACGGGTCAGAACCGCTTCACGTTCGAGCGCTGAGACGACGGTTTCGAGCAGAGCCACGGTGACCTCCGGGTTGGTGCGAACAGCACGAAAGCCCGCAACCGGAGTCCGGTGCGGGGCCGCCCAAGTCTACGGCCCCGCACCAGGGAGGTCAAACAGGCCGGTCACTTCGTCGGAACCGTGTAACGCCGGATCCGCATGGGGTACGTGTCGTATTCCGCAACCGTTGCGGTGGACGGCTGGCTGTCGTTCGAAATCACGAAGGTGTCCGGACTGTAGCCGCGTCCCATCGGCATGTCCCAGTCCACCCCATCCGGCGCATCGCCTTCGATAAGCGTGAACGTCTTGTTTGTACTCGGCTCATACCCCCCGATGATGCGAAGGTTGGTCGCGCCGCTCCCGCGCTTCACGATGTTGTATCCGTCGTAGAAGATGTACCGCCCGACCTGGATGGGGTCGCTCGTCGTGTTCCGCACCCGATGGGTGACGCCGTCAAGACCTCGATAGAATAGGTCGGGAACGGAAAGCGCACCGGGAGCATAGACCGTCCACGCAATGCACCCGTTGTGCACCTGCGGAAAGTGAGACATGTCGTCGGTGTTGTTGAGATCAAGTGACCAGGTCTCGTCACCGGAGACAGCGTCGAAGACTCGCACGATGGCTCGCACCGACTCGCTGCCTTCCTCGGTGACTATGACGTTACCGTCTCCTACACTCATGGTTCCGTAGTGACGCTTCGTCTCGCATACCCTGCGGTCATACCCGTTCGTAAGATCTCGCGCCTTTACGATCGCGCCGCCCGCCGAATCGGCGGACTTACCGCCGGTAGCGTTGTTCGTGAGCCAATACAGGGCGTCACCCTCGACGCGGAACAGCGGTCTCGATCGCGTCTCGAGATCCCCTTCCTCTACGAGAACGGGAGTCTCGCACGTCATGGAGCCAGGATCGATCTTGGCCACGTAGAGTTTCCACATCGACGGTCCATCAGCGGCGACAATGGCATCCTCGCCTCTGAGTTCCTCCCAGGCGATCCAGCGATCTCCACCGGAGACCCCGACGATGTTGTAGCCCTTCTTGAAGTTCACGGCACTTGGAACTGCCTGCTTCACCTTTCCCGTCTTGAAATCAAGCAGGGTGAGTGTGGTCGGTGCGCCCGCCTGCTGCAGTGGGTACTTGATCGTCGCGAACCGCTCGCCGTAGCCCTCAAGTTCCCCCATCGCGGGCACCTGATACTCCCTGAACGAGAGAACGGGAGCACTGCCCTCCTTGGAGTCGACGACCTTCGAATAGGCGACAGGGGTCGTCTCCATCGACTCAATCTCCACGGACACATCTGACGGCGCCGGTGGCGCTTCCTGACGAGCGCAACCACCTGCCAACACCAGCGCACCGAGCCCGAACGCCACAATCATCACCCTTAGCCGGTTCTCCATCCCGCTTCCCCCTCCACTCGTAGGTCCGGCTGCGGATCACGGTGGTCCGCAGCCGGAATAGGTCCCCCTAGTACACGATCGCCCGTCGGAAGTGGGCCGTCAGGGCGTCCGCAACCTCCCAGTAGTCATACGTCCTGTGCCCACCCGTAGCACCGCCGCCGGAGCGCCAGTCTTGTTCGTCATACGGGTCGTTGAGCCGGACTTTCCCGTAGCGCCAATCGAAGGCCTCGAGCGGCACGATGTGGCCGTCATGGTCGTAGACGTAGTTGCCCATCTCGCCGCCGTCGATCTTGAGATCGAGCACGATCGGATGCCGCCGGGTGGCGATTCCGTACGACACGCGATTCACGAAGTCTGCGCGCGTCGCACATGGGCTGTAATAGACATAGTCCTGGCCGGCGTAGTAGTTGATGGCATTGTCCACCTTGGAGAAATCGGTTCCTGCGGACGTGGTGCCCAGGTACTTCGCGATAGTGGCCTGTGCTGAGGCCGTCCCCCAGTAGTCGTCGATCGTCTGTGCGCTCGCGGGACCGCAGTAGTAAGCCGTGGTCTGGTAGTGCGTGGGCGTGTAGAAGTAGAAGTACGAGTCGTCGATAGCCGTCGGCTTCGCAGCCAGTGCCCCCTTGGCTCCGGCCCCCTGCCTGCGCAACCACGCCTGGTAGTCCCGTTCAACCCGGGAGTTGTTCTCGGTCGGCACATCGTGCGTCGACCGAGGATCGTCGCCGGTTCCCGCCGCGATGGCGGCCGCCGGGTGCGCCAGCATCGCCAGCGCTACTGCGACCGTGGCGATCGCCTGTGTGATCTTCATTGGTTCCCCCTAATATCTCGATCTGCTGTCTGACCGAGGTGTCGCCGACGGAGGGATGCCCGGCCATCCGAGGGCCCGTCGAGGTCCCTCCCCACCGGTCGCGCCCCCCTGCGCGACAGGTCCGGAACCAAGTATCGTTCGCGGACCTTACCCAAGCCTTACCATGCTCCCAACCCGCCCCAACCCTGGTTGTCACCGTCCCGTCACCGTTCGGGTACCATCTGTTGCATCGCCGACACGAGGGGGATGCACATGAATCGCAAGAGGCAGGCCGCGGAGATCATGCAAAGGCTCGGCGAGCAGTACCCCGAGGCGCACATCGCGCTCGACTACCGCGATCCGTTCTCGCTGCTCGTGGCCGTTATCCTCTCGGCACAAACGACCGACGTCGGCGTCAACAAGGTCACGCCTGTGTTGTTTGAGCGTTACCCCACGCCTGTTGCGCTCGCCTCCGCGGATGTTCTTGAGGTCGAGGAGATCGTTCGGCCGACGGGCTTCTACCACAACAAGACGAAGTCCATCATGGCGACTGCGCGCATGCTCGTGGCGGAGTTCGACGGCCGCGTGCCCGACACGATGGAGGAGCTCATGCGGCTGCCCGGGGTTGCGCGCAAGACCGCGAACATCGTGATTGCGAACGCCCACGGTAAGGTGGAGGGAATCGCGGTCGACACGCATGTGTTCCGGCTCGCCCACCGATTCGGACTCTCAGACGAGAAGGATCCTGACAAGGTCGAGCGCGACCTCATGGCTGTCATTCCGCGCGAAGAGTGGTTCGCCGTGAACTACCGCTTCATCGACCATGGCAGAGCGACGTGCACGGCGAAGCGACCCACCTGCGGCGTATGTGTGCTCTCGGACATCTGCCCGAGCGCGTTCACAGTACCCGGCTGGCGCGAGCGCGCGTAGGCGCCCGCGGCGACGCCCTACCCCCAGATTCCCGCGATGAATGCGGCGATGATGACGCCCGGTAGCATGTTGCCGTACGGCAGGCGCTTTATGCCGGTGAGGTCGAGGCCGATCGCGAGGATGAGCGCCCCGCCCACGCACTCGAGACCCGCGATCACGGGCACGGTCATGTACGGCTGCAGCGTGCCCGCGCCAAGCGCGATGCCGCCCTGGATGATCAGCACGGGAATGACCGAGAGGCCAACGCCGGCGCCGAAGCTTGTCGCGAGCGCGACGGCTGCAATGCCGTCGAGGAGCGACTTGAGGTAGAGCAGCGACGGGTCGCCGAGGCCGCTCTGGATGCTGCCGAGGATCGTCATCGCGCCCACGCAGAAGAGCAGGCTCGCGGTCACGAACCCTTCGACGATCGTGTGGCCTTTCGCGTCGGGCTGCTCGGCGGGACCGGGTGCGAACATCGGGAGGTTGTACGTCTTGTCCTGGAGGAAGTGGCCGAAGCGCTCGAGTCCGCGCTCGATGCCGATCGCCTCGCCGAAGATGCCGCCGACCACGAGCGCGCCGACAAGCACGAGCGGCGCAAAACTCCCGAGGCGCGATTCGCCGAGCGTCTTGAGTCCGCCGAGGCTCATCGTGATACCGATGATGAGCACCGCGAGACCGATCGCTCGAAACGAGATATCCCGGAGCTTCTCGGCAATGAGGCCGCCGAACAGCACGCCGACAGCCGTTCCAAGTAGCACAGCACCTACGTTGACCAGGACGCCGATCATGTCACTCCCCGTCTTTCAGCCACAGCTTCTTGAGTTCCTCGGTGATGAGGTTCGCACCCTTCGGGAGGCCCGCGCTGGCGGCGGGATAGCGCCCGCCCCGGCGCTGCTTCGGCCGCGCGCCCTCAAAGAGCGCCTCACACCCTAGCACACGCACGCGCTCGTTCGCCCCCGCGACGCGGGTCGCAAGCTCGCGGTCGTCGGTCACGACCGTGACGCCGTCGCCGCCTGCCGCTACCAATCGCACGATGATGTCGTCGGCGCTCTCCCCGGCCGAGAAACGCACAGTAAGCGCACCGGCGGTCGGCGGAGCCGCGTCGGTGCGGCCGTCGAAGACGACCGTGATCGCGCCGGCGCCGAGAAGCGTCCGCCCGCGCACCGCGAGCCGACGCACGAGTGCATCGCGCTGCTCCTCGGTCCCGAGACTGCGGGTGGCAGGGTCGCGCATGGTCACGTTGTGTCCGTCGACGATGAACTGCATCAAAAGCGCTTCCCCTCGTGGTGTGGTGAGAAGAATCGTAGCAGAGGTAGATACTAGCAAGTCCCTTGGAAGGAGCGCGCACATGGCAGAAGCACATATTCCCGCAGTCGGAGAGGTGGCGCCGCCGATTTCGGCAGCCACAACCGGAGGCGGCAGTTTCGATCTTTCGGCGCAGCTCGGGAAGTGGGTCGTTGTCTACTTCTACCCGCGTGCGAACACTCCCGGTTGAACGCACGAAGCGAAGGACTTCCAGGAGCACAAGCGCGAGCTGGAAGACCTAAACGCCCTGGTTGTGGGCGTCAGTGCTGACAAGCCCGAGATCCAGCAGCGGTTCATCGAGAAGTTCGAGCTCACGTTCCCGATGATCTCGGACACCGGCAAGACGATCATCGGCGCGTACGGCGCGCGCGAGGTTCTTGGCGTCACCGCCAAGCGCAAGACGTTCCTCATCGACCCAAACGGTCGCATCGCCCGGGTGTGGGACAAGGTCAAGGTCGAAGGTCACGCCGACGACGTGCTCGGCGCGACCCGCGAACTCTCGAGGCCCTCTGGCGGGGCCGGCTAGGGCAGGTGGTAGCGCGCGATCGTGTAGGTGATGGCCGAGACGGCCGGCGTCCCGCCATACACGGTCGCGCTTGTCACGTCGAGCTGGTGCGCGATGAGCGCCGCCCTCGTCGGTACCGGCAGCGATGTGGGCCTCGTCAGCAGCAACACGCCACTCTTCGAGCCTGCCTCAGTCGCACCGGTGAGTCCGTCGGGATACTGCAGGCCGGTCGCGATGCCGACGTGCGCGTACGACGTCCAGCCGCGATCGAGCGCACCCGTGGCGATCTGGACGGCTGTCGCATACCGGTCGCTCCCCTGCCAGCGCACGTACGGAACGCCGAGCGCACCCGCTACGCCGCTTGAGACCGCCGTTGTCGAGCCGAGCACGGTCGCCCCGGTGGCACCGATCGCGGTGATTGCCGAGTACGTCGCGGCCGGAAGCGCCGTCGGACGCGTAAGCAGCACTGGTCCGTGGCCGGCATACGCGAGCGGCGCTGCCGCGAGGGCATCCGGGAACTGATCGCCCCGGGCGATGAAGACGTTGCCCTCGAACGCCGGCCCCTCGATCGTCCGGACGCGCCTGGCGACTTCCGCCGCAGTCGAGTAGCGGTCGGCCCCCGCGATGCGGGTCACCGCATAGCCGGCGTTCGCGAGCCCGCTTGCCACACCCGCGCTCACCGCCGAAGTGCTGCCGACCACGTACACATCGCTCACACCGAGGCTGGAGAGCGTCGCAAGCAGCCGCGACTCGAGCCGGGCCGACGGCGTCAGCAGCAGTGGACCGTCGACCGCACCCGCAAGCGCAGAGGCGCTGAGCGCGTCGGGGAAC
>JBBQIR010000051.1:0-17336 GCA_038325105.1 Coriobacteriia bacterium | reverse complement strand
CAAATCGCCTCGGGTGAAATCTATCCACGTGCCCTGCGCGAGCCGCGCTAGTGCTTGTGCCTCGACGGATGGTCGCAGCGAGTCCCGTTCAGCTTCCGCACGGCGCAGTTCCAAAGCTGCGAGCGCCGTTCCAGACTCTGCCTCCTTCGTCTGGTAGGTCGCGTTATCGATCACGCCGTCGAGCGGCCGATCGAGCAGCACCGAGGAGCGTTCAGGGTTGGCCCGCATCTTGATTCTTGCCCGGAGGTCCGGGTGTGCCACTCGAGTGTTCGAAGAGCAGACACTATCTGTCCACCCTTGTTGCAGAGGGTTACAATCGTGTCAACTCACAGCTTCACGTGATCGCATCTGGTACTCGTGTCTGTTTCTCCGGCAAAGACATTGAACGCTCAGGAGGCGAACGGCTGATGCAGGAGATCTTCGTCGACATCGAACGTTGCACGGCGTGCAAGGCGTGTGAGATCGCCTGCGCGGTGGAGCACTCCTCCACAAAGACCCTGTTCGGCGCGATCTTCGAGAGCCCGCCGCCGCAGAAACGGGTACACGTCGAGCCGGCTCTCGCCTACGCCTACCCCGTGCGCTGCCTTCACTGCACCGATGCTCCGTGCATCGCGGCGTGCCCAAACGGCGCAATGACCCGCGACCCGCTGACCGGCTCGGTCATCGTGCTCGAGGACCGCTGCCAGGGGTGTTTCATGTGCGCCATGGTCTGCCAGTTCGGCGCCATCTCCGTGAGCACATCCACGCGTACCGCTCTTAAGTGCGACCGCTGCCCCGACCGGCTTGAGGCCGGCCTTCGTCCTGCCTGCGTGGAGGCGTGTCCCACGCACGCGCTGGAATTTGGCGAAGAGGAGGATCTCGTGAGTGAGAAGCGGCTGAGCGCCGCCGCGCGCGTTGCGCGGGCGGTCAGTGGTTCCGCTACGCATGAGTCCGCTGCCACCCCGCTCGACACCCTGAGAAGCCTGAGAGGATGCTGAAGATGACTCGCGAGACCATGGACGTCGCTACTGAGGCTCTGTACGAGCGCGCATGTGACTGCGGGATCGAGACCGGTCTCGACCGCCTCGAGGCACAGCAACCGCAGTGTGGATTCGGTCAACTCGGCACGTGCTGTCGCATCTGTTACATGGGCCCATGTCGCATCGACCCGTTCGCCACCGACGGCAGCTCACGCGGAGTCTGCGGAGCGACCGCCGATGTCATCGTCACCCGCAACCTGCTGCGCGAGGCGACCGGCGGCGCGTCGTCGCACCTGGGGCACGCGCGCCACGTAGCACTCACCTTGCGCGATGCAATGAACGACGAGGCTCCCTACGTGATAGCCGATCGGGGCAAGCTGCTATCGGTCGCGACCGGGCTTGGGATCACGGTAGAGGACAAGTCTGACACCGACATTGCCAAGGAGATTGTGGACAAGGCGCTCGAGGACTACGGCCGCCAGGACGGCGAGCCCGCGAACTGGTTGACCTTCCGGACGCCGGCCAAGGAACTCGAGATGTGGAAAGAGCTCGGCCTTGTCGTCTCCAACGTTCACAACGAGATCGAAGAGGCGATGCACCGCACCTCCGGCGGCAACGACGCCGATCCGGTGAACCTGCTGCTCGGCACGCTGCGCATGGGCATCACCGATGGCGTGGGCTTGTCCATGGCCACCGACTTGCAGGACATCTTGTTCGGCACACCGCAGGTTCGCGGGATCGAAGTCAACGTCGGCGTCTTGGACGCGACCAAGGTCAACCTCGCAATGCACGGCCACAACCCCGTGCTCTCCGAGAAGATCGTGGAGTGGTCCGTGAAGCTCGACGCCGAGGCGCGCGCCGCGGGTGCCGACGGCATCAACGTCGTTGGCGTGTGCTGTACGGGCAACGAGCTCACCATGCGGCACGGCGTACCGATGGCGGGCCACAATCTGCAGTCCGAGCTGCTGCTCGTGACAGGCGCGGTCGACGCGATGGCCGTAGACGTCCAGTGCATATGGCCCGGCACAGTCAAAGTGGCCGAGTGCTTCGACACAAAGATCATCACCACCGAGGCCAACGTAAAGATCCCCGGCGCCATGCACATCCCGTTCGAGGCCGGGAATGCTGACGATGCAGCCGAGGAGGTCGTCCGCACGGCGATCAACGCGTTCGTTGCGCGCAAGGGCAAGGAAGTGCACATCCCGCAGATTACGGCGTCCGGCCTGGCCGGCTTCTCCGTTGAAGCCATCGTCGGGGTGCTTTCCAAGATCGACCCCGAGAACCCACTTAAGCCGGTCATCGACAACATCGTCGCCGGCAACATCTACGGCGCCGTGGCGTTTGCCGGGTGCCCAAACCCGAAGACGCGCGGGAGTGAGATAACAGAGATTATGGCCAAGGAGCTGATGGCCAAGAACGTTCTGATCGTGACCACGGGCTGCACGGCTCACATCCTGGCGCAAGCCGGTTTGATGAGCCCGGACGCCACCGAGAAGTACGCGGGAGAAGGCCTCAAAGCCGTGCTCACCGCACTTGGTGAGGCCGCCGGGCTCGGCGGTCCGCTTCCCCCGGTGTGGCACATGGGTTCGTGCGTCGACAACTCGCGCATCGTGAACCTGCTGGCCGCACTGGCCGGCACCCTCGGCGTTAAGCTCAGCCAGCTGCCTGTCGCCGGATCCGCCCCGGAGCTTGTTCAGGAGAAGGCGGTCTCGATCGGCTCTTGGCTGCTCGCGCTTGGGCTGACCGTTCACCTCGCCCCCGCTCCGCACGTGCTGGGAAGTCCGGTGGCGACCAAGGTCCTCACCGAGGATCTTGTCGGCATCACCGGCGGGCGTGCGTACATCGAGTACGACCCGAAGAAGGCCGCGGCGGGCCTGTTGGCCGACATGGCCGCAAAGCGTGCCGCTCTGGGCATCTGATCATGCATGTCGTCATAGTGGGAAACGGACCCGCGGCGATCGCTGCAGTGGAGGCGATCCGCGAGAAGGATATGGCCTGCCAGATCACCATCGTGTCCGGTGAGGCTGGATGCGCCTACACGCCGTGTTTCCTCGGCAAGTTCGTCGCGGGTACGGCCAGCGCCGAACAGCTCGCCTTGAAGTGCGAGGACTTCTACGAGGTCAATCGGGTCGAACTGCTCTCCGGTCGGGCCGTGGCGTCCGTGGAGCCCGAGCAACACCAGATCGTGCTCGAGGACGGCATCCGCGTCGGCTATGACCGCCTCCTGCTCGCGTGTGGGGCCCGTCCGGTCGTGCCCGACGAGCCCGACCTCTCAGGCGAAGACGTTTTCTACTTCCGGAGTCTCGCCGACGCGACTGCTATCCGCGACCAGGTGAAGGACGCCCGCGACGTCGTCGTGCTCGGCTCCGGTTTTGTGGCAATGGAGATAGCCGAGGCACTGACCGAGGCGGGCGCGACGGTCAGTCTCGTCGCCAGAACGGACCACATCCTTCGCAGGGTGTTCGACCCCGAGGTCGCGGACATGGTCGAGGCGCATCTGACCCACAACGGGGTCCGGTTCCTCAAGTGCTGTGATCTGGCCGAGCTCGAGCGCGACGCGGAGGGGCGGCTGATCGCCGCCGTCCTCAGCAACGGGCAACTGGTCCCGTGCAGCATGCTGGTGGTCGGCGTGGGCATGCGACCGAATATTGACATGGTTGCGGGGACCTCGGTCGCGTGTGACCACGGGATACTGACTGACAACGCCATGCGCACGACCGTTCCAGACATCTATGCCGCGGGCGACGTGGCCCAGGCCGACATCGGCGGCGTGTGCAAGGTCAACCTGATCCACCCCAACGCGGTCACTGCCGGCCGCGTCGCCGGCTCGAATATGGCAGGAGGCGACCGAAAGATGACCGAGCACCTGCCCGACATGAACGTGCTCACCCTCTTCGGCCGCTCTTATCTTGCGGTGGGAGCCCTCGAAGGTGAGCTCGTGCTGCACCGCGGCGGTGCTTCGGGAGATAAGGTGAAGGTCTTTGCCGACGCGGCCGGACTCATCAAGGGGGTCGAGCTCGTCGGGGATGTGACGCGAGGCGGCCTCTATGCTTCGCTCATTGCGCGCGGCTTGCACACCGAAGACGTGCCCGGTCTGCTGTCACCGGACTTCAACTACGCGGAGACCTCGGGCCAGGCCACCCACCGGTCCGTGGCCGACTCCGCTGTACGCCGATGAAGATCGCGCTGGCAGGCAAAGGAGGCGTGGGCAAGACAACAATCAGCGCCACGCTCGCGCGCTACCTCGGCGAGCGCGGCGAGCGGGTATTCGCCATCGACGCCGATCCCAATGCGAACCTCGCGCTCTCACTGGGGCTTTCACGAGAGCAGGCCGGGCGCATTGTCCCGATTAGCGAGATGCGCGAACTCATCGCCGAGCGCACCGGCGTGGAGCCGGGCGCCGTCGGCGCATACTTCACGGTGAACCCGCGGGTCGACGACCTACCCGACCGCTTCAAGCTGGAGCACGAGGGCGTGATGTTCCTGCAGGTGGGAGCCATCAAGGAGCCTTCGGCTGGCTGCTACTGCCCCGAGAACGCGCTGCTCAAGAACCTACTCATGCACTTGGTGCTCTTGCGGGACGAGACCGTGATCCTCGACATGGAGGCCGGCTTCGAGCATCTCACACGGGGCACTGCTCAGGCCTTCGACGCGATGCTCATCGTGGTCGAACCGAGCCCACAGAGCATCGTCACTGCGAAGCGAATCCACGCCCTTGCCGACAAGATCGGCCTGCGCAACGTGTTCTACGTCGGCAATATGGTGAGGGACGCCGCCGATCACGAATTCATCGCCCGCGAGTTGGATGGAAGTACCGTCGTCGGCTACGTCGGGTATTCCGAGGAGATACGCACCGCGCTGCGGCAGGGGCGCGCCCCATTCGATGCCTCCCCGCAGCTCGTCTCTGAGATCGGGGAGATGTGGGACGCGGTCGTTCGCGCGGTCGAGGATGTGCAGGGCGAGTAGAGACGCAATGTCGGTAGGGGCGGGTCGCGGTGCCTTACGGGGAGGATGTCACAGGTTCAAATCCTGTATCGCCCACCAGCAACTCAGAAGGCCTCGGCGATATCGCCGGGGCCTTTCGCATATCTCAGGGATCCACCGTCGGCCAGAGAGAGGACAGGCACCATGAAGCTCGAGAAGGAAACGGAGACGTACCTCCTCAACTCGATCAAGCGCTTCTTTGACGAGGAGATGGAAATGCCAGTCGGCGATCTCAAGGCAGCGCAGATCCTCGACTTCTTCGTTGGCGAGATGGGTCCAAGCATCTACAACCAGGCGATCGTCGATGCCCAGGCATACTTCGCCGAGAAAGTGTCGGACCTGGCAGGCGTGCACAACCAGGCCGAGTTCGACTACTGGAAGAAGCGATAGAGCCGGGCCGCTACGCGAGCCGCTGAATGCCTATTCCAATGAGGCCCGGCCCCGTGTGTACCACGAGCGCCGGGGTTATCTGACCTTCGATCGAGATGCGGTAGTCAGGCAAGTGCTCCTTCATGGAAGCAAGCAACTCGTCGGCCTCGTCCTTCGCGGCTCCGTGCATAACAGTGATGTTGTATTCCTTGGCGCCGTCTGCGAACGCGATGGCCTTGTCGAGCGCCAGTCGGAGTGACTTCTTGCGCCCGCGCGCCTTGGCGACTGTGTAGTAGATGCCGTCCTCGTTGCACGAGATGACCGGCTTCAGGTCCAGCATGGTCCCCAGAATGCCCGCCACGAGACCGATGCGTCCACCTTTGATGAGGTACTCAAGCGTCGAGACGCAGAAGAAGAGCCGCGTGTTGAGGACCGCAGTTTTGACGTCGCGACATACCTCTGCGAACGACAGCCCCTGCTCGATGAGTTCTCCCGCGCGTATCGCCGAGAAACCGGCGCCGATTCCGATGTTCTTCGTATCCACGTAGTATGCTTCGAGCCCCTCGGGATTCGGACCGAATCCGCTGATCATGTTGTAAGTGCCACTCAGGCCGCTGGAGATAAGAACCGCGATCACCTTGTTGTAGCCGTCGGCCTTGATCTGTTTGAAGACATCTTCAACAGTCGAAGGGCTCGGCAACGACGTGGTCGGTACCTCCTCGGCAAACCGCGCGAATACCTCCTCAGGCTGAATGTCCACGCCGTCGTGGTACTCCGCGTCCTTGTAGATGATCATCAGCGGCACTACGTACATCTTGTACTTGTCGCGATACGCCTTTGGAACGTCGGTGCAGGAGTCCACCAATAGAGCGATCTTCTCTTCAGGCATGCCGTCCTCCGTTGCCATCCCGGGTCTTCCCTCATGCCCATTCTACCCGTCTCCCGAACGTGCCGCACCGGTATCCCTGCGGCACGGGTCGTCGTATGCTACTGGCAGCCGGTGTCTCGGGCACCGGCATGACGAGAGGGGACGCTCGTGCCGGTCAACATCATTATCGGTCTGTTCGCGCTGCTTGTGGCTCTGGTTCTGTACTCGATGGGTGTCTTCGGGTGCATCCGCGCGAAGGCAATCACGCAGCGCCACGTCACGCTGCTATGGATCGGCTTCGCGTTCGATACGCTCGCGACCACGATGATGGCTATCGAGGCCGGCGGCCTTGACCTGTCGCCGCTTTCGGACCTGTTGCACACGGTCGTGGCTTTCGCTGCCATGTTCGCTATGCTCGCGACTATCATCATCGGGATGCGCGCTCTCAAGTCATCCGATGAGGGTGCGAAGAGCGCGATCGCCCGCTGGATTCTCGCGCCTTGGGTTCTTTGGGTCTTCATCTTCGTGTGGGGAATGATTAGCCGCATGCCGGCGCGTATGTAGCTAAGTGTTACAGCGGTGTGTCATGAATGCCGATGAACGGTAGTGAGAATCGCCGAATCACAGTAGCGACCCACAATCCGACCGGCGGCTCACATGGAGGCACGCAGTGGCCAGAGGCCGAGCCTACCGAGAGTGGCGGTTGCAAGAGGTTCTCCCGTCGGAGCTGACGGTCGCTCAGGCACGCGACATCTTGCTGGACTGCTTCCACACAACTCACGGCGACCATTTCCTTGAAACGAAATCTCAACTTGGCATTTGTGCCGATGAGCGGGCTGTGCTCAGGAGCGTCAAGGGTGCACTCCGCATCGCATTCAGGCAGATGCACGGGAGCTATGACTCGCCGACCAAGCACGACCTCGAGAATGTAGCCGAGTATCTCGCACAGAAGTCGCGGAGTTGGGGGACTCCTGAGGCAGTGATACGGCGTCACCAGTCAGAACTGGAGCGGGTGTTTGCCCGGGTAACCGAAAGCTGAAAGTCCGGTGCGAACTCCCAGGTTTCTTCGGGAGAGCGCCGCTTCGGATGGTAAACTGTTCGACGTGATAATTACCGTAGACCATGTAACGAAGACAGTCGGAGAACGCGTCCTGGTCAGGGACGCGTTCCTTCGCGTTGGAGCCCGCGACAGAATCGCACTTGTCGGCCCGAACGGTGCTGGCAAGACCACGCTCCTCGAGGTCATTGCGGGCGAGCAGAACGCCGACGAGGGCAGCGTCTTCACTGCCAAAGGCGCCACGATCGGCTACCTCAAGCAAGAAGCCATCGAAATGGCGGGTCGCAGCGTCCTCGCTGAGATCCTCTCGGTGGCCGAAGAGGTCAACTCGCTCGATCACCGCATCCGCGTGCTCGAGGAGCAACTCGCCGAGGATCCGGACGGGGAGGACGCCGAGCGCCTCCTCAACGAGTACGGCCGACTGCGCGACCGCTTCGAGCACCTTGGCGGCTACACGCTGGAGAGCGACGCGCGCGCGGTCCTCATGGGACTCGGCTTCAAGGAGCGCGATTTGGAGCGTGACTGCGCCGAGTTCTCCGGTGGCTGGCTCATGCGCATCGCTCTCGCGAAGCTGCTCCTCACACAGCCCGACGTGCTCCTCCTCGACGAACCAACCAACCACCTCGATCTCGAGAGCGTCACCTGGCTCGAAGGCTTCCTGCGCGGCTACGACGGCGCGATCTTGATCGTGAGTCACGACCGGGCGTTCATCGACGGCATCGTGGATCACGTGGCGGAGATCGACCAGCGCAAGCTCACGGTGTATCCGGGTACCTACTCGGCGTTCCTGCAGCAGAAAGAAGTCGCACTCGAGCAACTTAAGGCGGCCTACGAGCAGCAGCGCAAGGACATCGACCACCAGAAGCAGTTCATCGAGCGTTTCCGGTACAAGGCGAGCAAAGCCGCCGCAGTCCAGTCGCGCGTGAAGGCGCTCTCCAAGATCGAGCTGATCGAACTGCCCGAGGAACGCCGCACCGTGAAGTTCCACTTCCCGCAGCCGGTTCGCACGGGCACCGAGGTGATCCGCCTCGACGGCGTGAGCAAGGCGTACGGGGACCTCCTCGTGTATGAGGGAATCGACCTGGCGCTCTACCGCGGCGACAAGGTCGCCCTCGTCGGCCCGAACGGGGCCGGTAAGTCCACGCTGCTCAAGATGCTCGCGGGCGAGCTCGCATCCGACAAGGGTGTGCGAACCCTCGGTCACAACACGTCCGTTCACTACTTCGCGCAGCATCAGCTTGAGGCCCTCGGCATCAACAACACGGTCCTTGAGGAGCTCGGCACCGCAGCACCGGCGTGGACGCCGCAGGAGTGCCGCCGACTCCTCGGCGCTTTTCTGTTCGTGGGCGACGACGTCATGAAGAAGGTGAAGGTGCTCTCGGGCGGTGAGCGGGCGCGACTCGCGCTTGCGAAGCTTCTTGTGGCACCAGCGCCGCTGCTCTGTGTCGACGAGCCGACGAACCACCTCGACATCGCATCGAGCGACGTGCTGGAGCAGGCGCTCCGGTCATACTCGGGCACGCTCGTTCTCATCACGCACGACCGGCACCTCATCCGCGCCGTTGCGAACAAGGTCGTCGAAGTCCGTGACGGCGGCATTCGGGTGTACGAGGGCGACTACGACTACTACTTGTTCAAGCGCGGTCAGGACACCGGGTCGGGTGCTGCCTCAGGCGCGAAGGGGAGTGCGGCGCCCGCGATTTCTCCCGCCGGCGGTTCTACCGATGAGCCACGCGTCGGAAGCAAGGAAACGGGCGCTGCCGCACCTAAGACCAAAGAGCAGAAGCGTGCCGAGGCCGAAGCGCGGAACCAGGCGTACAGGGCCACAAAAGAGCTCAAGAAGCGGATTACGTCTCTAGACAAGGAGCTTGCTGCAGCCAACACCCGACACGATGAATTGCTCGCCGATCTTGCAGATCCGGCGGTTTACGACGACAAGCGACGGTTTGCTGCGGTCATGGGAGAGTACAAGACCGTGAAGGCCAGTGTCGTCGCACTCGAGGCAGAATGGCTCACGGTGTCAGAGGCGGTAGAGGGGGAGGACGTCGAGAGTTTGTAACAATGTTTACAAAGTCTGCGTCCATCTGCTATACATCGCACATGCGATTTCTGGTTTGGTTCGTTGTTTTCGGGGATTCGCACTACAACGGGGGTATTCTCGCATAGGCACCACGTGCGTAACTTTGTGTTACAAGAGATATGCGGACTTCAAAGAACAGCTTGGAGGAGCAACCGATGGCAGCAGAACGCGTGCTCTTCGCAGTCGGGCTCGCAGCCGGCCCCGTTCTGTTCTTGCTCCTGCTGATCACCGCTAACTCACTCCTGTCACCCCGCAAGCCAAACGACGTCAAGAACTCCGCGTATGAGTGCGGTATACCGCAGGCGGCTTCACCCTGGCTCCCGGTGAATCTTCGATTCGCGGACATGGCACTCCTCTTCGTCCTCTTTGATGCCGAGACGGTCCTGCTCTTTGCCGTGGCCCCCGCCGTGCGGGGCTCGGTCACCGGCGTGATCGAACTTGGTGCGTTTGCCGCCTTCCTCGCATTCGGGTTGCTCTACGCGTGGCGAAAGGGGGCCCTTAAGTGGCCTTCGTAGACGATCTCGGCGCGGCCCTCGATAAGACTCCGGGGGGCGGCATCATTCTCACGTCGCTTGACGCCGTTATGGACTGGTCGCGTGGTAAGTCGCTGTGGATGATGCCGATGGGCACGGCGTGCTGCGCGATGGAGCTCATTGCGGCGTCGTTCTCGCGATTCGACTTCGACCGCCTCGGCTCGATTCCGCGCCCCGACCCGCGTCACACTGACGTTATGGTCGTTGCCGGCACGATTACCCGGAAGATGGCCCCTGCCGTCAAGCGCCTCTGGGAACAGATGCCAGAGCCCAAGTGGTGCATCGCCATGGGGAACTGCGCCGTTTCGGGTGGCATCTTCTACTACGACACCTATTCGGTCATCCGGGGCGTCGACGAGTTCTTGCCGGTCGACGTGTACATCTCGGGGTGTCCTCCTCGGCCCGAGGCGCTGCAGGATGCGATTCTGCGCCTGCGCGAACAGGTCAAGAGCGAGTCGATCGTCGCGTCGAGAAGGCGGCCGGTCGAGAGCATCCTTCCGCAGCCCGGGTCGCCTCGAAGAGGCGCCTCTGCTGGGGGTGAAGCCGAGTGAAGATCGAGGACCTCAGAGCGCACCTCTGTGAGACCTATCCGGACCTGTGTCCGCTCTTTTCAATCGAGTTTGGCGACGGTGTTCTCGGCGTGTCGGCCAAGCGCCTTCATGAAGCGGCGAGCGATCTCAAGGAGCTGGGCTTCGACCGCCTCGGCATGGTCACGGCTGTCGACTACGGCGACGAGTTCGAGATGGTGTACCGCATTCAGTCCCGCGACATGTACGCAGGGATCTTCCTGAAGGCTCGCATCAAGCGCGACAAGCCCGTCATTGCGTCGGTCTGCGATCTGTGGCCCGCCGCCAACTGGCAGGAGCGCGAGGTATTCGACCTCTTCGGGATCGTTTTTGAAGGACATCCGGACCTGCGCAGGATCCTGCTCACCGATGACTGGGTGGGGTTCCCGCTTCGCAAAGACTACGAAGACGACCGGATCATCCGGCGTCCTGACTACATCTAAGGGGGTGCGAACATGACCGAGACCGTCGTCAACATCGGCCCGTCGCACCCGTCGACCCACGGCGTCTGTCGGGTCGTCGTGCACCTGGACGGCGAAATCATCACGCATGCGGAGCCGATTATCGGTCACCTGCACCGCGGCATTGAAAAGATGGCCGAGAACAGAACGTACCTGCAGGTCGTGCCGCTGACGGACAGGCTCGACTACGTCGGTTCCATGTACGCCAACTGGGCGTACTGCCGCGCGGTGGAGCGCCTCGCAGGTATCCGCGTGCCGGAGCGTGCCGAGTACATCCGGGTCATCGTGTGCGAACTCCAGCGCATCGCGAGCCACATGATGGGTATCGGGTCCACCGGCGCCGACACGGGGGCGTTCACGGCGTTCATGTACACATTCGCGCAGCGCGAGATGGTGGTCGAGCTCTTTGAGCTGCTGTGTGGCGCGCGTCTCACCTACAACTACGTGCGTCCCGGAGGCGTCTCGCAGGACCTTCCCGAGGGCTGGGTCGAGCAGTGCCGGACGTTCATCGCCCAGCACCCGTCGGCGATGCTCGAGATCGACCGCCTTCTCTTCGGCAACGTTATCGCCCGCGCCCGGCTCAAGGGTGTCGGCGTGCTGAGCCCCGAAGACGCGGTTGGCTGGGGCACCTCGGGTCCGGTCGCGCGAGCTTCCGGCGTTGACTGGGACCTGCGCCGCGACGACCCATACTCGGTCTACCCGAGATTCGACTTCAGCGTGCCGCTTGGCGACAACGGCGACAGCTACGATCGCGGTCGCGTTCGGGTGTGGGAGTGCGTTGAGGCGTGCCGGATCATCGGGCAGGCGCTCGACCAACTTGAGCCCGGACTCGTTCACGCCGAAGGGCTGCCGCGTTTGCTCGCCCCGCGCCCCGGCGACGCGTACGACCACATCGAATCTGCCCGGGGATCGCTCGGCGTCTACCTCGTCAGCGACGGCACACCGAGGCCCTGGCGCATGAAGGTTCGTTCTCCCGCATTCTGCAACCTCTCGGTTCTTCCAATCCTCGCTCAGGGACATACGCTCTCTGACCTCGTCGTTATCCTCGGCTCACTTGACCCGGTGTTCGGGGAGGTGGACAGGTGACGCTGCTGTGGGGATTCCTCTGGGGCGTCGCCGCCGTCGGCACCATTGCCGGCGGAGCGATTCTCGGTGTGTGGTGGGAGCGCAAGGTATCAGCGCGAATTCAGATGCGCTACGGGCCGCAGCAGATCGGGCCGTTCGGCTCGCTGCAGATGATCGCCGACGTCCCGAAGCTGCTCTTCAAAGAAGACATCGTCCCGGACCTCGCCGACAAGGCAGTCTTCAGGTTCGCACCGCTCTTCGTGTTCGGGCCGGTGGCGACATCGATGGTCGTCATCCCGTTCGCGGCTGGCTGGGCGCCACTGGATACGAGCGTCGGCATCCTGTTCTTCCTGGCGGTTCCCTCGATCGAGGTCATCGCGATCCTGCTGTCCGCGTGGGCAAGCCACAACACGCTGGCCGTCATCGGCGGCCTCCGTGCGACCGCGCAGATGATCAGTTACGAGGTTCCGCGCGCGCTCGCGGTGCTCTCAGTCGTGTTGCTCGCCGGGTCCCTGCGCCCGCTCGCCGTTCTCGACGCCTGGCGGTGGTGGTGGATGCCGCTCACGTTCATCGGATTCGTCATCTACTTCATCGCGTCGATCGCCGAGATGAACCGGGGCCCCTTCGACATCCCCGAGGCTGACTCGGAACTCGTAGCCGGTTACTTCGCGGATTACTCGGGCATGCGCTGGGCGAGTTTCATGATGGCCGAGTACGGCTCCATGATTGCCGCAAGCCTCTTCGGGTCGGTCGTGTTCTTCGGCGGCGGGTGGCCCTTCGGAGGTGCCGCTGGCGTGGTGGTACTCATCGCTAAGACGATTCTGATCATGACCGCCGTTATGTGGGTGAAGTGGACATTCCCGCGCCCGCGTCAGGATCAGCTCATGTCGTTCTGCTGGAAGGTTCTGACGCCGATGGCGCTCGTGCAGCTTGTTGTCGTGGGGGTGGTGCTCCCATGGCTGTGATCCGCAACGACATCGAAACACCAGCGAGCGTGAGCAATGAGTACGCTCCCGGTGCCAAGGGCTTCATCGAGAAGGTGCGCTCGCTCGTGACCGGACTCGGTATCACGGCGCGCATCAGCACCGAGAAACCGATCACGATTCGCTACCCGGAAGAGAAGTGGACCGTCAGCCCGAGGTGGCGCGGCGCGCTTCGTCTGCGTGGTGTCCTCGGGCGTGACGAGATTCCCGTCATCCGGGACGCGTCGACCGCGTATAACGCCGTCATCGAGGACCTCTACACGGGCGAGCGCCTCCCACCGTGTGTCGGCAACTGCCCGGCGAACGTCGATGCCCGCGGCCAGGGATTCCTCATTGCCGAGGACCGCATTCCTGAGGCCTACGAGCTCGTCCGTGACCGCAATATCCTGCCGGGTGTCCTCGGCCGGATCTGTCATCACCCCTGCGAGACCGCGTGTAGGCGGAACTTCTACGACGAGCCGGTCGCGATACGGCCGCTTCACCGTTTTGCCTACGAGGAGTTCCGTAAAGTGGCCTCGGAGCGGCTTCGTCCACTGCCGATCACCGAGGAGAAGTCGGTCGCGATCGTGGGCAGCGGTCCCTCGGGCCTTGCCGCAGCATACGACCTCATGCAGGCCGGGTATCGCGTCGTCATGTACGAGCGAGAGGAACGTCCCGGCGGCGCCCTCAACAGCGGCGTGCCCGCGTACCGGCTCCCCCGCGACGTTCTCTACGACGAGATCGACGGCATCGTTGCGCTCGGCCTCGAGTTGCACTGTGGCATCGAGGTGGGGAAGAACAAGCCCCTCGGCCAGCTCCAGCGCGATCATGACGCTGTCTTGCTCGCCGTCGGCCTCCAAACAAGCCGTATTCTTCCGATTCCCGGTCACGAGGCCGATGGAGTGGTCGGTGCCCTGGAGTTCCTCTGGGCGGCCAACCACAAGGGCGAGACCGGCGTGCGCGGCAAGCGTGTTTTCGTGATCGGCGGTGGCAACGTCGCTGTCGATGTCGCCCGGTGCGCGCTGCGGACCGGCGCGACCGAGGTCCGTCTCGCATCGCTCGAGTCCGATGCGGAGATGCCGGCACATCCGTGGGAGATAGAGGAGGCACTCGACGAGGGCGTCATCGCGACGTGCTCCGTGGGTCCCGAAGAGGTTCTCGTCAAGAACGGCGCCGTGGTCGGCATGCGTGTGCGTGAGTGCCTGTCCGTCTTCGACGAGACCGGACGCTTCTCGCCCAAGTTCGGAGACGCGCTCTCCGACTTCGCGTGCGACGTCGTCGTGTTCTCGATCGGCCAGGCTGCCAAACTCGACGCGCTCATCTCGGGCACCGAGGTGCTCGTCTCGGGACGCGGTCAGCTCGTCGTCGACGGCTCGCTGTTCACGACCTCAACGCCCGGTGTCTTCGCGTGTGGCGAGGTCGTCACGGGTCCCGGCAGCGCGATCGGCTCGATCGCCACGGGACACGAAGCAGCGACGTCGATCCTTCGCTTCCTCCGCGGCGAGTCGCTGACCGACGATCGCACGCCGCGCCCCGTTCCCGTGTACGCGAAGTATGCGGTCGCCGATGTGACCGGCGTCGAACGCTCGCGTCGGCGCTCGATCATGCCGATGACACGGCCGGAAGACCGGGCGAAGGACTTCCGCCAGGTCGAACTCGGCCTCACGCACCAGGAAGCCATGATGGAGGCTGAGCGTTGCCTGCGCTGCCAGTCGGAGGTCTGCGTCGGCTGCACGTTCTGCGCGCGTACGTGCCCCGACTACGCGATCACTGTCGAGCGCGTGGACGAACCCGGCGGACGCTGTCTCACGCGCTACGATCTCGACCTCTCCAAGTGCGCCTTCTGCGGCCTGTGCGCTGAGCAATGCCCCACGAACGCACTCACGCACACCGGCCAGTACGAACTCTCGTTCTTCCACCGGGGTCTCATGATCTTCGACAAGGGTGAGATGCTTCGCGACGGTGAGGGCACCCGCGCCACCGGCCGAGATGGCATCATGCCTCCCGGCTGTCCCGTTCCGCCGAGGAGGGAGCGGTGATGACGATCGATACTCTCGCATTCGCGCTCGCCGGAATTCTGATGCTCGGCGGAGCGCTTTCGGTCGTGTTTACGAAGGATGTCATGCGCATGGCAATCGGCCTGGGGGTCTTCCTCCTCGGCGTCGCCGGCATGTTCCTCTACTACGGCCACGCCTTCCTGGCGACCGCGCAGGTGTTCGTGTACGTCGGCGGGGTGCTCGTGCTGATGCTCTTCGCCGTGATGGTGGTTCACAGGTCGCAGGGCGGGCGTCCGCTCATGGAGGTTCGCCACGACATCGGCGCCGGCGCCATTGCCACAGGTGTTGCCGCGATGTTCGTGCTCTCGCTGCGGGCGTCGGTAGGCGGTTGGCTGCCCGAGGGCGGCGTAGCCGGCACGTCGGTCGCCGAGGAATTGCTCGGCAACAGTATTGTCGTCTTCGAACTCGCGGGAGGGCTCTTGCTCATCGGGCTGGTTGCGGTGCTCGTTATCGTCGGGTCGGGTGAGCGCCGATGATGCCGCTCATCGTATGCGCCGGCGTCTTCGGGCTCGGGCTGTACGTCGTGCTCACGCGCAGAGAGTTCATCGCGATTCTCGCCGGTGCTGAACTCATGCTTGGTGCCGCAAACGTGCAACTCGTTGCGTTCGGTTCGTACGCGGGTGCGCCCGGGGCGGGCATTCAGGCGCTTGCGCTCATGGTGCTGGTCGTGGCCGCCGCCGAGGCAGCCATCGGGCTCGCT
Organism: Coriobacteriia bacterium; assembly: GCA_038325105.1. GTDB lineage: Bacteria > Actinomycetota > Coriobacteriia > Anaerosomatales > Anaerosomataceae > WSXY01. The sequence goes on along the minus strand of JBBQIR010000051.1, from coordinate 1,675 downwards.
ATCGTGGTCACGCTCTCGCGCAGAAGCGGACGCAGTCGTACCGACGACCTGCAGGAGGTGAACGGCTGATGTCGTTCATCGCCGAGAACCCCCTCATCGTCCTCGTGCTTTCGCTGGCGCTCGCAGTACTGGTCGCAGCTGCGGGGAAGCGAGGGATTGCTGCAACGCAGTGGCTTGCCGCTCTAGCGCCGTTGTCGGCGGCACTGGCGGGAGCGGGCGTCTTACTCGCCGGCTCTCCCGCAGACGCCACCGACGTTGCCTGGCTCTCTCAGGGAGGGCGGAGCATCGCCACAGGCCTTGCGATTGATAACCTCTCGGCGATCATGCTGCTGGTTGTAGGCGTGGTTGCCACGTGCGTCGTTGTCTTCTCGGTCGGCTATATGGCGCACGACGATGCCCGCCCGCGCTACTTCGCTCTGCTCGCGCTCTTCACCGGCGCGATGAGCATGCTTGTGATGGCGTCGTCGCTCGTAACGCTCTTCATTGGATGGGAACTCGTGGGTGCATGCTCGTATCTGCTCATCGGCTTCTGGTATCGCAAGCCAAGTGCTTCGGCTGCTGCGGTGAAGGCGTTTTTGACAACGCGGATCGGCGACATCGGCATGCTGCTCGGCATCGCTCTGCTCTGGCAGCAGACGGGCACGCTCTCGATTCCCGAGATGCTTTCGGCCGTTCCGGCGATGAGTGCCGGTACTGTGACGGTCATCGCACTTCTGCTCTTTGTTGGCGCCGCAGGTAAGTCGGCGCAGTTCCCGCTCCATATCTGGTTGCCCGACGCCATGGAGGGTCCAACGCCGGTGTCCGCGCTCATCCATGCCGCGACGATGGTTGCCGCGGGAGTCTTCCTCGTGGCGCGGATGTGGCCGGTCTTTGGTGCATCGTCGATGGCGCGTGATGTCGTTCTCATTGTCGGCACGCTGACGGCGCTCTTCGCCGCCACCGTCGCCTGCGTGCAACTCGACATCAAAAAGGTGCTGGCGTACTCAACGATCAGTCAGCTGGGATTTATGTTCGCAGCGCTCGGTGCCGGTGCGTGGGGTGCCGCGATGTTCCATCTCGTGGCCCATGCGGCGTTCAAGGCGCTGCTCTTCCTCGGCGCGGGTAGCGTCATTCACGCGACTGAGACGCAAGACATCCGCGAGATGGGCGGCCTCTTGCGAAAGATGCCGATCACCGGCGGCACGTGGCTCGTTGGCGTTTGGGCGCTGTCCGGCCTGCCGCTGCTGTCAGGCTTCTTCTCCAAAGACGGCGTTATCGCGTCGGTGCTACACGACACGCCGCTCGCCGGCTATGCCCTTGTCGCCGCGAGCCTGTTGACGGCGTTTTACGCATACCGGGTTACGCGGTTCGTGTTCTTCGGACGCTATCGTGGCTTCGGGCATCCGCACGAGGGTGGTCTCGCGATGACGTTGCCGCTGCTCGCCCTAGCTGTGCCCGCAGCGGCACTTGGGTACTTCTCGGCGCCGTTCATGCGCGCGATTGGGCTCGAAGCCGAGGGCCTCGAGCCGTTCGTTGCCGCGATGTCCGTTATGGCGGCAGTGCTCGGCTTGTGTCTCTCGGCCGCTATCTACCAGCGCGGCGTGGAGCGGCTGGAGGCCGAGCCGATGGTGCTCGGGGCGGGGTATCCGATTCTTTTCACCGCGTACGGGATCGACGTCGGCGTGACGCGCTTCCT
>JBBQIR010000050.1:0-17425 GCA_038325105.1 Coriobacteriia bacterium | reverse complement strand
TGGGCGAACCCCGGCGGCGGTGACATGGGTCGGGACATGGAGAGCAAGGATCCGACGCCCTACACCGGTCCGGTTCCCATGATCACGCACGTCCACGGCGCGCACACGCACGAAGAGAGTGACGGTTATCCGGAGGCGTGGTTCCTACCCATCGCCGAAAACATCCCTGACGGTTTCGCCACCGAGGGCACGGCGTATGCACCGAACCGCGCCAAGGCCGAGAAGCGACAGGGCTCGAAGTGGGAGCCTGGCTCGGCGACGTTCGAGTACCCCAACGATCAGCGCGCGTCCACGCTGTGGTATCACGATCACGCGCTCGGCATGACACGCCTGAACGTCTACGCCGGCCCGGCGGGATTCTACCTCCTGCGCGGCGGGTCGGCGGACGACGTCCGCACGAAGGACGGCGGTGCTGCGGTACTGCCGGAGTCCTCCGCTGACACGACCGTTGCCGGTCGCGCCTTCGAGATCCCGCTTGTCATCCAGGATCGGAGCTTCAACCCAGACGGATCGCTCGCGTATCCCGACAACCGTGCGTACTTCGAGGGGCTCGAGAAGACCGAGCTCAAGATCCCGTTCATCCCCGACAAGGCATGCGGCGGTCCAAGCGACATCTCACCTATCTGGAACCCCGAGTTCTTCGGCGAAACGCTCATAGTCAATGGTCGCACGTGGCCGTTCTATGAGGTAGAACCACGCCGTTACCGTTTGCGCTTCTTGAACGGCTGCCAGTCTCGCTTTCTCATCCTCCAGTTCGCGGACAAGCGCCCGCTGTGGCAGATCGGTTCCGAAGGCGGGTTCCTGCCCGAGCCGGTCGAGTTGAAGCAACTTCTCATCGCTCCCGCTGAGCGGGCCGATGTCATCGTCGACTTCTCGGGCCTTTCCGAGGGTGACACGCTGCTGCTGCGCAACCTCGGGCCAGATGAGCCCTACGGGGGACCCGAGTTCCCTGCGCCGAATCCGGACACGACCGGACAGGTCATGGAGTTCCGGGTCGTCAAGCTGACGGCGCCCGATCCGACCACGACGCCGGACGCGCTGCTGCTACCAGCGACGGAGCCTCTCGGCAAGGAGTCGGTGACGCGCAAGGTGTCGCTTAACGAACTCGACTCGTCGACGGTCAAGGTCGTGCAGGAAGACGGCGGTCCGATCACCCTGGCCTGTGGGGACGAGGATGCCGAGCCGTTTGGGCCGCGTCAGGCGCGACTCGGAACCGTGGACAAGAACGGCAAGGGCGTCGCGCTCATGTGGGGCGATGCGGTCACGGAGACTCCCAAGGCCGGGTCGGTTGAGGTGTGGGAGATCCATAACTACACGGCAGACGCACACCCGATTCACGTTCACCAGTCGATGTTCGCGCTGGTAGACCGCATCGATGTGGAGAGCGGCAAGAAGCGCGGACCGGAGGCATGGGAGAAGGGTCTGAAAGACACGATCATCGCCTATCCCGAGCAGATCACGCGCATCCGCGTGCCGTTCGACCTCCCGGGGACCTACGTGTGGCATTGCCACATCCTCGAGCACGAGGACAACGAGATGATGCGGCCCTACGTGGTGAAGGAGTAGCTCGCTACTCGGCGTCGTGTCCGATCGTGTGGAGGCGCTCGAGTTCCAGGGCGGACTACGCCGCTGGGAGTAGAGGCAGCCGAGACTGCGGGCCCATGCGCCTGCAGAAGTCGGACGCTACAATCTGTTCATGGATGCCATCGCGAACGTTCCCAGGACTGCCCGATGCGGTGACGGTCGCCGTGACGTCCTCGGCGCGCTCGCTCTCACGTTGCTCGCCTGGACGCACGTCTTTCTGCTGCCCCGGTTTGCCCTCACGCAGCCGCTCACGGTAACCGCGGCCGGGCTGGATGTCAGCACTCCCTCGTTACTCACATTCTTCCTGATTGCTGCGATCATCATGCCGCTCGCGTTGCGTCGCCGGTTTCCGCTCGCGATCCTTGTGTGGACCACGCTCGGCGCGGCACTCTATGACGCGCTACCGCAGCCATCGACGCTCGCTGCGATCGCGCCGCTTGTGGCGCTCTACACCGTGGGAACGCTGCTGCCCCGCCGAACGTTGTGGATCGCGGCACTGCTCTCGTTCGCGCTGACGTTCCCGCTTGCGGTGACAGACATGCAGCCCACGCGATTCATCGGCGAGAGCGTTCGCATCATGGCGACGTTCGCCTTTGCGGCGTCTCTCGGTGATGCGACTCGCGCACGCCGCGCGTACATTGCCGAGGTCGAACAACGCGCCCTCGACGCAGAGCACACACGCGATGAAGAGGCCCGTCGCCGGGTCGAGGAAGAACGCCTGCGCATCGGGCGCGAGCTGCACGACATCACCGCGCATTCGCTCTCGCTCATCGCGGTGCAGGCCGGGGCTGGCGAGCGGATCGTGCGCACGAACCCGGATGCGGCGGCCGAGGCGTTCGGTGCCATTCGACTCGTGAGCAAGAGCGCACTCGACGAACTCCGGGCCATGCTCGGGGTTCTTAGGGGCGATGACGACGCAGCGCCGCTCACACCCGCCGGAACGCTCTCCCGGCTGCCCGAGCTTGTTGCCAGCGTGACGGCGGCCGGCATCGAAGTCGGTCTTGAGACGAGCGGCGACGTGTCGCTCGCGCCAGCGTTCGTTGACGTCTCGGCGTACCGCATCGTGCAAGAAGCACTCACGAACGCCGTGCGGCACGCGAATGCCACACACGTGAACGTATCGCTTGCGGCGACCGGGAGCGAGCTCACTCTCGAAGTCATCGACGATGGCATCGGCGTGAGTGGCTCGGACACACCGCCCGCGGGTCACGGCATCTCGGGCATGCGCGAACGCGTCGCAGCTCTCGGCGGCATGTTCGAGGCGGGTGCGGCCCCCGGAGGCGGATTCCGTGTCGCGACGAGGTTGCCCTACACGAGAGGACGGGTCGAATGACCTCCGGAACTCCCATTCGCGTGCTGATCGTCGACGACCAGCTGCTCGTTCGCAGCGGATTCAAGATGCTGCTCGACTCGGCTGAAGATCTGACGGTCGTGGGCGCGGCGTCAACCGGCATCGAGGCGGTGGCACTCGTCCGCGATCTCAAGCCCGACGTCGTGCTGATGGACATCCGGATGCCGCACATGGACGGCATCGAGGCAACGCGCATCATCGCCGGGGACCCGGCGACCGCCGACGTGCGCATTCTGGTGCTCACGACGTTCGAACTAGACGAGTACATCTTCGAGGCGCTTCGTGCGGGAGCAAGCGGGTTCCTCCTGAAAGACACCGACCCCGACGATCTGCTGGAAGCGGTCCGGATTGTCGCCGGCGGAGAATCGCTCCTCGCCCCGCGGATCACGCGCCGCCTGATCGCCGAGTACGTGCGCCGTCCGGCTCCGTCGACGCTTGCCGCCGACGTGCTTGACCAGCTCACCGAGCGGGAGCGTGAGGTCGTCGCTCTCGTCGGCCGGGGGCTCTCGAATGCCGAAATCGCGGCTGAACTCTTCATCAGTCCGGCGACTGCCAAGACGCACGTCAGTCACGCGATGCTCAAACTCGAGGCGCGCGACCGCGCGCAGCTCGTCGTGATCGCGTACGAGACCGGTCTCGTGTCGCCCGGCTCGCTGCCGGACGCGTAGGCGTCGCTCTACTCCCCGCGGCGTAGGCGCTCTCGAGCGGAAACGCGCCCGTCGGCCGAGGCACCGCGCGCGCCGGATGCGTAGAGTGGTCCTCGAAGGAATCACCGAACAAGGAGGATCCATGCCGATCACCTCATCGCCCGCGTCGCGCTCAGGTGCGACCTGCGACTGCGAGATTGCCCGATGAGCGCCGAAGCAGCGCCGCGCACCGCGGCCCGTAAGCGCAAGTCGCGCCTCGTAGTTGCAGGTCTCGTGGTGGCCGTCCTCGGTGTGGCGGGTCTGGTTGCAGCAACACTTATGAAGCCGTCCGTTTCTCCAACGGCCGGCATCACCACCGAGAAAGCCGCCCGCACGACGATGGTCGTGACGGTCTCGGGCGACGGGAAGACGATGCCGGTGAACACGGCCGACGTTTACCCGGAGGTGAGCGGCACGGTCGAGAGGGTCGACGTGGCCGTTGGCGACACGGTCAAGAAGGGCACGCTGCTGTTCACGATCGACGGCAGCGACCTCGACGCGGCCGTGCTCCAGGCACGGGCATCGCTGCGCCAGGCGCAGCAATCAAAGGCGGGGGCGCTCCAGCAAGCGGCCCAGGCCGACTTGCAGAAAGCCCAGGCCGAGCAGACGCTTGCGAAGCTCCGGAGCCTGCCGGCGACGCAGACGAGTGCCGCAGATATCGCGGTCGCGCAGAAGAGCGTCACCGCCGCGAAAGCTGCTGTGACAAGCGCCGCCGCCAGCCTCACGACTGCCAAGGCCACCCTCGCCAACGCCGAGAATTCCTACGCTGAAGCGACACGCAAGGCCGACCTTACCGACGTGTACGCGCCGTCTGCCGGCGTCGTCACCGCGCTGTCGGTGGCCGAAGGCGGTAGCGTGTCGAGCGGTGGCGGAGGTACATCGTCTGCAGGTGCGTCGATGGGCACCGCGTCGCTCACGGCAGCGACCACATCTGGTTCGGGCGCGCCCGTGGTCATCTCGGATACCTCCGAGCTGAAGGTACGCGTGGCCGTCAATGAGGTCGACATCTCCCGTCTTAAGGTCGGGCAGGAGTCCACGGTCACGCTCGACGCGGTCACCGGACTCACTATCGGCGGGAAGGTATCGTGGATCTCGCCCAACGGCGTGTCCACCCAGGGCGTCGTGACCTACGACGTGGATATCGAGCTCAACGCGCAGGACGACCGGCTGCGACCCGACATGACCGCGTCGGCGCTCGTGACCACCGAGACCAAAGAAGATGTCGTTGTTGTGCCGAGCGCGTCGGTGAAAGTCGACGGCCCCCAGCGGTATGTCGATGTGCTTGCAGCAGACGGCACGACGTCACGCTCCGACATCACCGTCGGCGTCACGAGTGACCTGAAGACCGAAGTCGTGAGCGGCCTCGAGGCCGGAGTCACGGTCGTCATCGGCACGGTGAAGGACAAGGCGGCATCGAGTTTCGCGCCGCCGGGCATGGGCGGCAACTAATGGCCGCTCTGCTTGAGGTACACGACGTCGTCAAGACATACGTCACCGGCGATACCGAGACGCGCGCTCTGCGCGGCGTGTCGCTCACGGTCGAGCGCGGCGAGTTCGTGGCGATCATGGGGCCGTCGGGCTCGGGTAAATCGACGCTCATGAACCTCGTCGGCCTGCTCGATACGCCGACGAGCGGGACATACCTCGTCAACGGAGTCGACGTGTCCTCGCTCAACGACGACGAGCTTGCCGAGGCACGCAGCCGTGAGATCGGGTTCGTGTTCCAGTCGTTTAACCTGCTGGCGCGCGCGTCGGTCTACCGCAACGTGCGCCTTCCGCTCATTTACGCGGCGGATTCGGGCAGGGACCGTGACAGCCGCGTGCTCGCGGCGATGGAGGCGGCGGGTCTTGAGGAGTCGCTCCACTACAAGAACTCCAACCAGCTTTCGGGTGGTCAGATGCAGCGCGTCGCGATCGCACGGGCGCTCGTCAACGACCCGGCGCTCATCCTTGCCGACGAGCCGACCGGCAACCTCGACACAGTGACGGGCGACTTCATCCTCGCCACGTTCGAGCGTCTGCGCGACCAGGGACGCACGATCGTACTCATCACGCACGAGGCCGATGTGGCGAATCATGCTGATCGCACGATCCACATCCGTGACGGGCTCATCACCGACACCGAGGGAGGTGCGTGACATTGAAACCCAAGGACCTCGTTTCCGAGACTATCCAGTCGCTTACCGCGAACAAGGCGCGCTCGTTTCTCACGATTCTCGGTATCGTTGTGGGCATCTCCTCGGTCATTGTCATGGTGGCGATCGGCAACGGTACAAAAGCCTCCATCGAACAGAGCATCGCGTCGGCTGGCTCCAACCTGCTGATGGTCATGCCGGGTGGTAGCGATACGGGCATGGGCGGCGGCTCGAGCAGCGCCGGCACGCTCTCCTCGGTGGACGCCGAGGCGATCGGTGACAGCGTCGCCGGTGTCGCGGCTGTGGCACCGCAGGCCGCCGCGGGGTACCCGGTCGTCGCTGGTTCCGCGAGCACCAACGTCTCGGTCACGGGCACGACGGCGGACTTTCCGTCGGTGCGAAGCGTCGAGACGTCGATGGGCACGTGGTTCACCGAGAACGACGACGCCGCGTCCGCTAAGGTGGCAGTCCTCGGGCCGACGACCGCCGAGGATCTGTTCGGCGAAGGATCGAACCCGGTCGGGCAGCGGATCCGGATCAACGGCGAACCGTTCACGGTCGTTGGTGTGACGAAGGCCAAGGGTTCCTCGGGCATGCAGAACACCGACGATGCGGTGTACATACCGTTGCGAACGCTCCAGCGCTACCTCACCGGCGATGACACCGTGGCCATCATCTATGTCGAGGCGACCTCCCAGGAGGAGATGACCGCCGCGCAGGACGGCATCGAGGCGCTCTTGACCGCACAACACGGCATCGCGGCCGATGCTGAGCCTGACTTCCAGGTGCTCTCGCAGCAGGACCTAGCGGACACGGCGTCGACCATTACCGGTCTTCTCACGGTGCTCCTGGGGTCGATCGCGGGAATCTCGCTCCTCGTTGGCGGCATCGGCATCATGAACATGATGCTCACGACCGTGACCGAACGCATCCGCGAGATCGGTCTGCGCAAGGCTATCGGTGCCACGCGCAGCGATATCACGTCGCAGTTCCTGGCCGAGGCGGTCGCGCTCACCGTGACCGGCGGCATCATCGGCATCCTGTTCGGGTGGGGTGTGTCGTCGGCAATCTCGGCGTTCTCGACCTTCGAGACGGCGATCACCACGAGTTCGGTCGTGCTTGCCGTGAGTGTTTCGACGGGCATCGGCGTGCTGTTCGGTTGGTATCCGGCACGGCGTGCGGCAAGGCTCAACCCGATTGACGCACTTCGGTACCAGTAGGGGCGTGAACGCTAGCAGCTGCGGTCGGAGTCTGGCGCCAGCAACTCAAGGATTGCCGGAACGTCCACCGTGGTTTGTGTCACTCCCTGGGCGCGTCTGGTCTCGATGAGCGTGGTGCCGATATCGGTGAGTCGTCTCATACGGCAAATAGAACGCAAGAAACATATATAGGCCTAGTGGTATGCGACGCCGCATTCTACAACCCGAGCGCCCGGCGCTTCTCGTAGATGCGTTGCACGTGGTCCTCGAGGTGCTCGACCGCGTGCTCGAGGATGTCGATCAGAAGCTGCGTCCCGTTCTCCGAGTGAACCGCGGGGCGCTCCCACGCTTCGCTCGGCAGGCGATCGAGGTCGGCAGCCATCTGCTCGCGCTGTACGCCGAAGAGGCGAAGGTCGAGTTCGAGATCGCGCTCGTGATACCGGAGCGCACCCACGTAGTCGACGGATTCGACGCCCATGAGGAGCGGTCGCTCGGTCGCGATGGTGCGCTTGATGCGGTCGCACATGAACTGGTCGGAGTCGACGATGTGACAGGCGACCTCGAGCGAGCTGAGCTTGCCAGCTATCGGCCGGGCGCGGAGCGCGGTGGCGTCGAGACCCGCAAGCGCCTCGCGCAGAAGAGCGGTGCCGCGCTTGTACGCGGCAATCAACTCGGCAGGTGAGCGGCGCGTCTCAGGCATGGTGCTCCTTCGCAACGACGGGGCGTGTGCCGATTCTACCGCTACTCGCCCGCCGGTTCCGGCTCGTAGGCGAACTCGACGGCGGCGATGGCTTCGGAAGGTGGGACTGGTGCCGCGCCTGTCTCGGACAACACGACGGCACCCACGATCACCACGCATGCCGCGAGCTGCAGCAGCGTGAGCGACTCGCCGCGAACAAACCATCCCGAGATGAGCGCCACGGCGGGCACGAGGTTGATGGCCAGCGCAGCCCGGTTGGCTGGCATGAGCACCACGGCCGTGTTGTAGAGGCCGAATGCCGCAAGCGACACGAACGTCCCCATGTACGCGACGCTCACCCACGCCGCCGGACTAGCGGCAGCCCAGCCCGCAGTCCCGCCGGCGATCGCTCCCGGCAGGAAGAACACCGCACCGACTACCGCCTGGAATCCTGTGAGGAACCACGGGTTGTACCTGGCCGAGAGGTGCTTGATCGCGATCATCGCCCCGGCGGCGCTCGCCATCGCCAGCACCTCGAGCGTATTGCCGAGCGCCGGGTTGGGCGCGGTCGCCTGAGCGTGACCGCCGATCGAAAGCATCCCGACGCCCACAAGCGAAATCGCGATTGCCGCGATGCTTCTCGGCGTGAGGCGCTCGCTCAGAAACAGCCACGCACCCACAGCCACGAGAAGCGGCACGATCGCCGAGATGACCCCGGCCGCACTTGATGTCGTGAGGCGGATCGCGTACCCCTCGGCAAGGTAGTAGAGGCACGGCTGGAGGAGCGCGATGAGCGCGAGCCACTTCAGGTCGCCACGCCGGTACGCGGGTTTTGGCAGGAAGAACCACGCCGGAGCGAACACGATGGTCGCGATCGCCATACGGAGCCAGATGACCGTCATGGGACTGAAGCTGTCGAGCGCCGTCTTGGTCGCCGCGAAGCTCGTTCCCCAGAACACGACAGCGCCGAGGAGGCACAGCAGGGGCACTATGCGGTTATGGCGGACGGGGTTTGGCACGTGAGACTCCCACAGGCGACGGTCGAATCGGGCTGAAAGAGGAGGTCGGATGCATCATCCGGGCCGAGCAACGCATATTCCGCGCGCTTTGGGCGCTCGTTTGCTATTGAAACATACGAACGAGCACTCAGGTGGGTGTGATTCCAAGAGAGTACCGGTCACCTGTCGCACAGTGGAGGCTCGCTATGTCGGAACGGTTCCACCTCAACATCATACAGTCGCGTGCGACCCTCTCGGGTCGTGAGGCCCTTCTGGCAACCTGGATCTTCGCGCTTTCTTGCGGCGTCGCGCTCGTGCTTGGATTCCCCTCCGAGACGTTTGCTGCGACACCGCACGTGGGGGGCACCGCGCTCAGCACGTGCAGTTCATGCCATTCGTCACACAGGGCATCGGCCGCTGGCAGTCTCCTCCTCCATGCCGGTGGACCGCCGGGCGAGGTGTCTTTGTGCCTTGCCTGCCACGATGGGTCCGGCGCTGCTTCGAACGTCAAGTCCGGGCAGGACGGATTCGCCCTCGCGAGCGGACACGTACTGAAGGCTCAGGACAGCACTGCGCCAGCGGATCTCACGAGCGTGTGTTCCAGCTGCCACGCGGTACACGGTGACTCCGCTACTCAGCCCGGGCTGCCTGCACCGTCAATCAACGCGGTCGTTATCAACGGCGCCGGCAAGGAGTGGTGTCTCTCGTGCCACAACGACGGGCAGGACTGGTACGCCAGTCTCGGCACGTACCCGCCGCTTGCCGCTCCGACGCTTGACGCGTCCGGATACCCGGTCGCTGGCGTCTTCGCCGGCGCCTCGGTGTACTCGAGTCCCACCGCGAACGCGCATGCGCGCATTCCGGCATCAGACGATCAGAATCGCACCCAGGGAGACTGCCTCTACTGTCACAACGCGCACGGCTCAACAAGCAAGTACGACTCCCTCTCGGCCACGCTCGCTCCTTCGAGTTCGACCTCGGTCGCGAGCGATCGGGCGACAGGCGAGTACGCCGCTTTGTGCTTCAGCTGCCATGGCGGTGGTTCGTGGGAGACCTCTGGCGCAGCGAACATACAGCAGTACGTGACCGACGGAGCGAGCGATGAAAGCACGAGCGCCTCGGGCGGACACCGCATCAAGTCCTCGGGTGGAACGCTTCCTGTAGAGGCGCCGCTTCCATGCTACGACTGTCACAACCCCCACGGCTCGAGCCGCGGTAACACGAAGCTCCTTTCTGACGCGCTTGGCGGGAGCCTTGATACGAGTGCCGGCCCCGAGGCCGTTCGCACGTTTTGCCTGAGCTGCCACGTCACCTCGGACCTCCTCGGATGGGAGAGTGTGAGCGCGACCTACGCGGCGGTGCCGGCTTCGGCTACCGTCGAGGGATTGCTCCGCAACGGCGGGGCCGACGGCTCCGGTCCCGGCGGAGAGGGCAAGAACTGGCTACTGCTCAGGGAGACTCCCGGTCACCAGCGGGCAGACGCGTCGATGAGTTGCTATGACTGCCACGGCAGCGAGTACGGATCGTCCGGGGCGAGCAACGTCCATGCGCCCGGCATGACCGGCGTTGCGCCGCTTGTCGGCTCGCCCTCGGAAGGTGCGACCTCCACAGTGGAGGCCACCGAGACGATTGCGCCGGATTCGACGCCGCCGACCACAACATCGAATGCACTGCCGTCCTACATCGGGATGGCGGCCGTCACACTGACTGCCACTGACGATGCGGATGGATCGGGAGTGGCGTACACGTTTTACAGCCTCGACGGTGGAATGGAGACCACCGGGTCGGTCGTCATGACCTCGACCGTGGGCACTCACACTCTCGAATTCTGGTCGATCGATGCCGCCGGAAACCTGGAATCGCCCCGAAAGAGCGTTTCATACGAGGTTCTCACTTCAACCAGCGAGACGTTCTCGTTCACCGAATCGGACCAGTTCTACATCGTGCCTCAGGACGTCAACGCGCTGACGTTGGACATCTACGGCGCGTCGGGCGGGGGTTTCGGCGCCATCCCCGGAGATGCTGGCGGTCTCGTCAAAGCCATTGTGTCCGTCGTGCCCGGCCAGGTCCTCACGATGAGGGTCGGCGCTTCTGACAGTGCCACCGCGACCGGGTGGCCAAACGGTGGCGCGGCGAATCCCGGTGCGCCATACGTGAGCGACTACGGCGGTTCGAGCTACATCGCCGCCGGTGCGGGAGCGACCTTCGAGGGCGTATGGTACGGCAGCGGCAAAATCGTGGTGTCGCACATCCCGTGATCACCGCCCGGGAGCCTGTTCTCGATGTGCATCGCACCCGCCGCCATCCTTGTGATGCGCCCTGTCCAGTTACTCGGCAGCACCTGGCGTGTCGCTGATCTCCTCGATTGCAGAGATGACGATTTCGGGTCCGGCCATCCGAACCGACACGCCATCTGAACGAGTCCCGGTCACGAGCACGGTCTTGCCTTTGAGCGCCTGGAGCTGGTCCGCGAACTCGTCGGGATTGGCCACGACCGCGACAACCTCACCGAGGTTGCCTTCGCTTTCGGTGCCGCCAACAATCGCCCAGAGTCCACCCTCAAGATTGCGGTATTCGAGCGTGCCGAGCGCCTGGGCGGTGCCGTCCTCCAGGTCGTAGAGTCCCGGTGCGAGCCGCGATCCGCTTGCTGCGCCACCGTCTGCAGGCGGCGTCGAGCCGGTTACGGGTTCGTTTTCGGGAGACGAGGCACAGCCGACAAGGGCAAAGGCGAGCGTGAGGGCTATGAGTGTCGAAACGGTCTTGGCGAACATGATGTCCTCCTCGGTTCGTCGGTTCATCTGGTACTCAGACGACGAAAACGGGCGTCCGGTTCACTCCTTACATACCCTCGCGACTGTCGACCCCTGCCGGGCGCCCCTCGCATGTTCTGCCGCAGTCCCGGATACCGCAGGCACGGCGTTGACACTCTCGGGGTCGTGATGCACAATGCAAGTAAGCACTTGCACGCATCGTGGGAGGAGAGCGGTTATGAGCGCAGAGCATGAGACTGGCGATCGGATCCTCGATGCCGCTGCTGCACTGTTCGCGGTGCACGGCTATACCGGCACCACAACGCGCGCGATTGCCGAGGCGGCCTGCGTGAACGAGGTGACTCTCTTTCGGCGCTTCGAGAACAAGCTAGGGGTCCTTCGTGCTCTTGGCGAGCGGCTCGCCCAGCAGCAGGCGGGTCACGCAGCTGCCGCAGCGCCAGACTCGGAGACCGTGCGGGAGACGCTCCTTCGCCTCGCGCGCATGGAGATCGAGGGCACGATCGTAGGCGGCGCGTTCGCAATCAGGATGGCGTTCGACGCGCAGTCGGTACCTGAGGTCGCGGCGCTCCTCGGCGAAGGGATGCCGGGGAATCTGGAGGGGCTTGCGGAGTACATGGCCGAGCGACAGGCGACCGGCGAGCTGCGCGACGATATCGCCCCGGAGGTGATGGCGGAGGCGTTTTTCGGGCTGACGTCGAGTTACGTGATGTACCGCCTTGTTATGGGCGTCGCGCCGATGCCCGCAGACGTGCAGACAGATGAAGCAATCGCGCAGCTCTTCGACCTGTTCTGGTCGGGTGCTGCGCCGAAGAAGCAAGTGTGAGGGGAGCGGACATGAACAAGGTACTGGTTGTGTACGGAACCAAGACGGGGTGCACCAAGGGAATAGCCGAGAAGGTGGGCGAGGTGCTGTCGGCCGCGGGCGTGAGCGTGGACGTCGTGGCGGCCGGGGAGAAGCCCGACCCCGCGACATACGACGCGATCGTCGTCGGCAGCGGCGTGCGCGCGAGCAACTGGCACGGCGCCGTGAAGTCATGGGTGGCATCGAACGCCGATGCGCTCAAGATGAAGCCGGTCGCATTCTTCACCGCGTGCCTCACGATGGCATCCGAGTCGGATAAGGCTGACGTGGTTCGCGCGTACACCGATCCGCTCATTGCCGAGACGGGCGTGACCCCGATCGACATCGGACTGTTCGCCGGCATGAACCAGCCCAAGACGTTCTCGCTTCCCGAGCGGCTCATCATGAAGGCGATGAAGGCTCCCGAGGGCGACTTCCGGGACTTTGAAGCGGTGGGCGTGTGGGCCGAGGCACTCGCGCAGAAGCTGGGAATCTCGTGAGCGCGCGAGGCTACCGCGGCATCATCATCCTGTGCGTGCTGCTCGCACTCTCCGCAGGCGCAACGGCGGCTGTGGGTGTTTTCGGTCGCGGGACCGGCGCGACCGAAGCGGCTGTGAGCATTCGCGGCGAGGCGTTCGAGTACGCCACCGACGGGATCTACGCGTTTAATCCCGAGCGCGTGGTTGCCGAAGGCGTCGGGTGGGATGTCGTCACGCTCCTGTTCGCTGCGCCGGCGCTGCTGCTCGTGCTGCCGTCGATTCGGCGCGGTTCGCTCGGGGGCCGCCTCTTCGCAGTGGGAATCCTTGCGTACCTCTTCTACCAGTACCTCATGTACGCGATGTTCTGGGCGCTCGGGCCGCTCTTCCCGGTGTTCATCGTGCTCTATGCCGGCGCGGCATCGGCGATCGTGTGGATCGTCTCGACGGTCGATGTCGGCAGTCTACCCGAGCGGTTCTCGGCGGGATTCCCCCGCATAGGGATGGCGGTCTTCAGCGTGCTCGTGGCGCTCATGCTGCTTGGCATGTGGACGCAGCGGATTGCGACCGGTTTGCGCGGAGACCTCGCGGGTGCCGGGCTCCTCGGAATGCCGACGCTGACCGTGCAGGCGATGGACCTCGGGATGCTCGTTCCGCTTGCGCTCCTCACTGCGGTCACACTCTGGCGCAAACACCCGTGGGGCTACCTCCTCGCGCCGGTCTTCGCCGTCAAGGGCGTGACGATGGCGGGCGCGATCTGCGCGATGCTCGTGTCGGCGGCGCTCGTTGAGGGCTCGCTTGAGATCGCGCCGTTCGTCGCGTTCGCCTCGGTGGCGGCTGCTTCCGGCGTGCTCGCGTGGCGGATGCTGCGGAGCGCGGGGGCGAAGGCATGACGACCCGCAGAGCGTTCGGAGCGGCCTGGGTGCTTTCGGCGATCATTGCGGTGCTCGCGTGGGGGCAGGCCCTCGGCGGGTTGCTGGCGCGCGACCTCTACCGCGATGTCGCGTGGATCAAGCTCACGTGGCTCGGTAACGACGCGGTCGTGCTGCTTGTGGCCGTGCCCCTGCTGGTGTGGGGGCTTGCCGCCGCGCGTCGAGGTTCGCCGCTTGGGGAACTCGTCTGGTACTCGATGCTCGGATTCACGGCGTACAACTACGCTTACTACCTCGTTGGCGCCACGCTCAACGCCTGGTTCCCACTGTACGTGCTGCTGGTGGTGCTGCCGGTGGTCGCGCTCATCCTGGCGCTCTCGCGGGCCGACGTGGCCGCGCTGGCTGAAAGCTACGACACCCGAGCGCCGGCGCGTGCCATCGGCGGCTACCTGCTGCTCACCGGCGTCGGTCTGGGCGTGGTGTGGATCGCGCAGTGGGCGGCGGCGATCTTTGGTGGCGTGGCTCCGGCGGTCGGCGAGGACGCCTTTCACGTTGTCGCGACGCTCGACCTGTCGATCATCGTGCCGCTGATGATCGCCGGCGGGCTGCTGCTCGTGCGCCGTCGGCCATGGGGATTCGTCATCGCGCCGATGGCGGCGCTCCTCGGCGCGGTGTATACGCTCATCCTCACGGTCAACTCGGTCCTGGCGATGCGCGCCGGAACCGAGTCAGCTGCCGCGGAGATTCCCGTGTGGGGCGCTTGGACGCTCGTTGGCGGGGCTGCGGCGGTGTGGCTGCTGGGCGCGGTGAAGGGTCGGGACGAGCACGCCTAGCACCGTGTAGAATCTCTCTCACTGTGCCGACGAAGATCTGGAGCCGCCGTGTTCATCCTGGAAGAGCCGTACGTCTCGAACCTGCTTGCCGACACGGTGGTCGCCTCCGGGATGCCGGTGCTCGACACGCCGATGGCTGCCACAGCACTTGCCGGCAGGGACGTAGTGCTCTCGGATAACGCGGCCTTCGCGGGAGCGTTCGGGCACGGAGGACGGACGCGCCTCTACGCGAACTCCGAGAACGCGATCGGCTGGATCGCGGAGCACCTCTCGGGAACGGACCTGCCCCGGCAGATCGGCCTGTTCAAAGACAAGGTCGGCTTCCGGGAGCTGCTGCGCGACCTGTACCCGTCGTACGGCTTCCGCGGTCTCGACCTGGGCGAACTGCGCGACTTCAACCCGCGCACGCTGCGGCTGCCGTTCGTTGTGAAACCGGCGGTCGGCTTCTTCAGCATGGGCGTGCACGTCGTCGATTCGGCGGACGTGTGGCCCGGGGTCGTGGACGCCATTGAGCGCGAGGCGGCCGCATTCGCGAGCCTCTACCCCGGCGCTGTGCTCGACTTCGGCCGCTTTGTCGCCGAGGAGGTCATCGTGGGCGACGAGTACGCGATCGACGCCTACTACGACGCGAACGGCACGCCGGTCGTGGTGAACGTGTACAGCCACCTGTTTGCCTCGGCAGACGACGTGAGCGATCGTGTCTACTTCACCTCGGCCGAGCTCATCGAGCAGTGGCGGGAGCCTTTCGCTGCGTTCCTGACCGAGGTGGGCGAGCGTGCGAATCTGCACGACTTCCCGGTGCACGCCGAGGTTCGCGTGGCCGCCGACGGCACGATCGCGCCGATCGAGATCAACCCGATGCGCTTTGGGGGCTGGTGTGCGACCGACCTCGCGCACTTCGCGTACGGCATCAACCCCTACACGACGTACCTGAATGCCGAGACGCCGGATTGGGACAGCATCCTTGCGGACCGGCACGGGGTCGTGACCGCGCTCGTGATTGCCGACGTGCCGTCAACGACCGACCTGGCTGCGATCGAGTCCGTCGACTACGACGCGTTCACGGCGCGCTTCTCGCGTGTTCTCGAGGTACGACCGGTCGATTTCAACCGCTATCCGGTCTTCGCGTTCACGTTCGCGGCGTTTCCCGCCGACGACCTCTCGGAGTTGCGCGCCGTGCTTGGCGCTGACCTCACGGGATACCTGCGGATGCGCGGGGAGTAGACTAGACCTGACCCCGAAGAGTGGAGGGCACCCGTGCAGCGGTCGAAGCACAGCATTCTCACGACTCTCGCGCTCGTATTCGCACTCGTGTGTGCCGCCCCCGCGACCGCTCATGCGGCGACACTCGAAGCGTTCGCCGGCGATTCGCGCTACACGACAGCGATCGCGGTCTCGAAAGCCGCGTTCCCCGACCGCGCGCAGCGCGTGCTTGTCGCGAGCGGTATCAACTGGCCCGACGCCCTCGCGGGCTCCGGGCTCGCGGGTGCGCTCGACGGACCGATCTTGCTGACCGAAGCCGCACGCCTCACGCCGTCCGCGCTCGCCGAGATCGTAAGGCTCGGTGCGAGCGAGGTGTACGTGCTCGGCGGCACCGCGGCCGTGAGCGATGGCGTGCTCGCCGCGCTCAGGGCGAACCTGCCCGCCGTGACGGTTACCCGGATCGCGGGTGCGACCCGCTACGAGAGCGCCGCCGCGATCGCGTCTGCGACGATTGACGCGAATCCCAGCTGGGACGGCACTGCATTCGTGGCGACCGGACGCGGCTTCGCCGATGCCGAGGCGGCGGGTCCCGTGGCCGCGGCGCTCGGACGGCCGCTCTACCTCATCGACGACAACGCCGCGGCCGCGAACGTGCTCGCCGCAATGCGCGCCGCAGGTGTCACGCACGCGGTCGTTCTCGGCGGCACCCCGGCCGTGTCCGCGGCGCTCGAAGCGCGCCTCTCTGCAGCCGTCGGCGGCACCGAGCGCGTCGCCGGTGCCGACCGCTACGCGACCGCGCTCGCGGTTGCGTCGTACGCTGAGACGCACGCCGGCTTCACCTGGGCGAAGCCGGGCATCGCTACGAGCGAGGGTTTCGCCGACGCGCTCACCGGCGGTGTCTTGCTCGGGCAGCGTCTCGCGCCACTACTGCCGACTCCCCGGGCCGGACTCCCGGACCGCATCGCGGGTGCGCTCTATGCGCGGCGCGCGGAGGTCGGTGGCTTCACGGTGTTCGGCGGCACGCCGGCAGTCCCGGCGCACGTCCGCCAGGAAGCGCAGCACGCGCTCGTGGCGCCGCACTTCGACACCGACCGCGCGATGGCACACGTGCGGGCAATCACCGCATTCGGCCCACGCGCCGCAGGTGGCACCGCCGAGCGCAAGGCGATCGACTACGTGGCGGCACAGCTGCGCGGCTGGGGCTACTCGGTCACGACACCCACGGTGATGCTGCCAAACGGCAAGACCTCGCGAAACGTCATCGCAGAGCGCATTGGAACGCGTCCCGATGTGCTCCTCCTCGGCGGCCACATCGACAGCAAGCCTCCGTCGCCGGGTGGCAACGACAACGCTTCGGGGGTAGCGACCGTCCTCGAACTCGCCCGGCTCCTCTCGCAGACGACCTCCACGCCGACGGTCCGCTTCATGGCGTTCGCCGCCGAGGAGATCTCCGGCGATACCGCCGATGACCATCACTTCGGCTCGCGGCAGTACGTGGCATCGCTCTCATCGGCGCAGAAGGCGAGCATCCACGGGATGGTCTCGGTCGACATGGTCGGGTACGGGTCGACGTTCAACGTTCGGAGTCTTGGGACCGGACCGCAGACGGCAGTCACGTCGCTTCGGCAGCGCGCATGGTACGTGGGGCAGGCGCTTCCGTACCTGCGCGATCCCGGCCGCTACGGCTGGAGCGACCACGAGGGCTTCGAGCGCGCCGGGATTCCCGCCGCGTGGCTCGAGTGGCGCCAGGACCCCGTCTACCACACGACGGCGGACACTGCATCGCACGTGCAGCCG
>JBBQIR010000049.1:0-17435 GCA_038325105.1 Coriobacteriia bacterium | reverse complement strand
GAGCCTCCATGTGGTCGAACGCGGGTCACAAGACCCGCCGGTCCTACTCAACGAACTCGTCGATTTTGATCACAGTCTCAGCGGCTTCGGGGGCCTTGGGGGCGTCCGGAGCCTTGGGACCCTTGTGGTCCTTCTCGCTCTTGTGGTCCTTCTCGCTCTTGTGATCCTTCTCGCTCTTGTCGTGCTTGTTGACCTTCGCGTCGACAAGCCGCTTGTATGCAAGTGCTGCGTACACGGCAGCGAAGCCCACCGCAGCCCAGAAGAAGACCTGCGCGACAACAAAGACGACGTTACCCCAACTGCTGAACCACGTAAGGAACGGGCTGATTGCGGTGCTTTCAACGGGCATGTGGCAGCTCCCCTTCTGTCATCGCGGCGGTTGCCGCAGTTCGCGGTGGTGAAGCAGTCGAGGCGACCTGCACAGCAGGCCGCCTCGACATCGCATCCGTTGGTGGAGATGAGCGGACTCGAACCGCCGACCCCTGCGTTGCGAACGCAGTGCTCTCCCAGCTGAGCTACATCCCCGTGTGCATGTCCGCCTGGGCGGCCAGCGCAAGTGTATACAATGCCGAGCCATCAGCTCTTTGTCAACGCCGCGACGGGTCTCAATCGACCGCCACAGGGGTCGTGCTAGTCGACTTCGCAACCGATGGGTGTGTCGCCCATGATAACGTCGACTTCCGCGCGATCGGCTAGGTCGGCGATGTCGCCGAGCCCGATCTCTTCATCGGTGAGATAGCATGCCGGATCGGGCGCCCATAGATCGCCGTGAGCAGCCTCTGCACGCACACGGAAGTTGCCGCCACAGATCTGCAGCCACTTGCACTCGGCACACCGGCCGGTCACGTAGGGCTTCTTGTCCTTGAGGCGCTTCATCATCTCGGACTGCTCGGTGTCGCCCGAGACATCGGTCCAGATCTCCGAGAACGGACGCTCGCGCACGTTGCCGAGCGAGAAGTGACGCCAGAACTGGTCGGCGTAGACCTCACCGTTCCAGGATACGCAGCCGATGCCGTTGCCGGTCGAGTTGCCCTGGTTCCACTGGAGGAGCTGCAAGACGTCCTCGGCGCGCTCCGGGTCTTCCTTGAGCATCTCCATGTAGAGGAAGGGGCCGTCGGCGTGGTTGTCGACGGTGAGCACTTCGGGCTCGAGACCCTTGTCGAACATCTCTTTGGTCTTGGTCATGATCAGGCGCACGGCTTCGCGCGTCTCCTCGTGATCGAGGTCCTCTTTCATGAGCTCGGAACCACGGCCCGTGTAGACGAGGTGGTAGAAGCAGGCGCGCGGGATGCCCTCCTCCTCCATGATCTTGAAGAGTTCGGGAATGTCTTGCCAGTTGCGCTTGTTGATCGTCATGCGCAGGCCGACTTTGATACCGGCGGCCATCGAGTTGCGGATGCCGGCGATCGCCTTGTCGAAGCTGCCCGGGATGCCGCGGAACGCGTCGTGCGTCTCTCGGCCACCATCGAGCGATACGCCGACGTAGCTGAGGCCGACCTCGGCGAACTGCTGCGCCCTCTCCGGCGTGATGAGCGTGCCGTTGGTGGAGATGACGACGCGCATGCCCTTGGACTTCGCGTAGTGCATGAGCTCGAGCAGGTCCTTGCGAATCGTCGGCTCGCCGCCCGAGAAGAGCAGCACCGGTGCACCGTAGGCGGCGAGGTCATCGATCATGGCCTTGCCCTCTTCGGTGCTCATTTCGCCGGGATAGTTGCGATCCTCGGACTGTGCGTAGCAGTGCACGCACTTGAGGTTGCACCGCTGCGTGCAGTTCCACACAACGACCGGTTTCTTGTCTGCCGCGAACTGGAGCAGCTCGCTTGGCAGCTTGCCGGACTCACGGTTGTAGCGCAGGACATCACTGGGCTCTACGGCCCCGCAGTACAGTTTCGAGATACCAATCATGAGCGTGCGGTCCTTTCCCTTTTCGCCGGTACTGGCGCTAGTCTTCTTCGTCGATGTCGACCCCGAAGTGCTTCGCGACAGCTGTCACGAGTCCCGGAATCGTGTATTCCTCAGCCTCGACGCCGACCGTGAGACCGGCAGCGCGCGCCGTGTCCGAGGTGATCGGGCCGATTGACGCCACGAGCGCGTCCTTGAGCACTACAGCAAGGTCGATGCCTTCCGCGAGCTTGATGAAGTTCGTGACCGTCGACGACGACGTGAATGTCACCGCGTCGACCTCCGCATTGCGAAGACGCTCGAGCACACGCGGGTCGCCCTCGCCCACCTCGGTGCGGTAGACAGTCACAACGTCCACGCGGGCACCGCGCTCGCGAAGCTCGTCCGGGAGCACGTCGCGCGCCTCGAGCGCACGGGCGAGGAGCACCTTGGAGTCCTCGCCCACGCCGCGCTCGCACAGGCCGTCGAGGATGCCCTCGGCGCGGTACTCGTCGGGCACGTAGTCGGGACGGATGCCCCGCTCGATGCACGCGGCCGCCGTTGCGGGGCCGATTGCCGAGACACGCAGGCCAGCGAGTGCGCGAGCGTCTTTGTCGGCGTACTCGAGGCGATCGAAGAACCGCGTGACGCCATTGACCGACGTGAGGACGAGCCAGTTGTAGAGGTCGAGGTTGCGAATCGCCTCGTCAACCGGCGCCCAGTCGTCGGGGTCGACGACTTTGATGGTCGGGAACTCGAGCACTTCGGCGCCGAGGTCCTCAAGCGCATCGGTGAGAACCGACGCCTGCGCGCGCGAGCGCGTGACGACGATCGTCTTGCCGAAGAGCGGCCGGGTCTCAAACCACGCCAGCTGCTCCCGCAGGTTCACGACCTCACCGACGATCGTGATCGCCGGAGCCTTGAAGTTCACGGCGGCGGCCTTCTCGGCAATGTCGGCGAGCGTGCCAACGAGGACTTCTTGCCTGGGGGTGGTGCCCCATCGCACGAGCGCGACCGGCGTTGTCGCCGCGCGCCCGAACTCCATGAGTCGGCTCGTGATAGTGGGCAGGTTCTTGATGCCCATGAAGAAGCAGATGGTGCCGACCGAGGTGGCCAGGCCTTCCCAGTTGATGTCCGAGGAGTCCTTCGTGGGGTCCTCGTGACCGGTCACGAACGCCATGTCGGTCGTGATGCCACGGTGCGTGACAGGGATACCCGCATACGCCGGTGCCGCGTATCCCGAAGAGATACCCGGGACGACCTCGAAACGGATGCCCGCATCAACGAGCGCGAGCGCCTCTTCGCCACCGCGGCCGAAGATGAACGGGTCGCCGCCCTTGAGCCGCGCGACGGTCTTGCCACCGTCCTCGAGCGCCTTCTCGACGATGACGGCGTTGATCTCGTCCTGCGTCACATGCTGCGTGAAGCCCTTCTTGCCCACGTAGATGACCTCGGCGTCCTCACGGGCGTGCGCGAGGAACTTCGAGTTGGCTAGGTAGTCGTACACGATGATGTCGGCCTCGGCGATACACGCGAGACCCTTCACCGTGATAAGCCCGGGGTCACCCGGACCGGCGCCGATGAGATAGACGATGGGACGGCCCATCCAACACTCCTTTACTCGCGATCGAGCGGCATCCGCGCCGCGGCTTTCTCTCAGGTTTCGAGCAGCGTGCTCACGCCGCCGTCTGCGGCAGCGCGAATCTCGGCGAGAACGGTGTCCGCGCCCAGGTCGAGCATGCGATCGACCATCGCCAGGCCGAGCATCTCCGGCTCCGCCATCGTGCCCTCAAGGGTGTGGCGCAGCAGTGTGAGACCGTCGAGCGACCCAACGAACGCGTCCATCACGAGGCCGCCGTCGCCCACTGGCGTCGCGTAGGCACCGATCGGAACCTGACAGCCGCCCTCGAGTGCGCGCATAACGACCCGCTCGGCACTCACGCACGTGAACGTGACGAGGTCGTTCAGTTTCGCGCACACGTCCTGCATGAACGCGTCGTCCTCACGAATCTCGATGCCGATTGCGCCCTGGCCCACGGCCGGCGTCATCTGCACGGGGTCGATGTAGTGGGTGATGCGGTCGGCCCAGCCCATGCGGGTGATGCCCGCCGACGCGAGAATGACCGCGTCGACTTCGCCGTTCTCGGCCTTGCGCATCCGGGTGTCGAGGTTCCCGCGGACATCCACGATCTCAAGGTCGGGGCGGAGCGCGAGCACCTGCGAACGACGCCGCAGCGACGAGGTGCCGAGACGCGCACCCTGCGGTAGCGTGTCGAGGTTGTAGCCCTCGCCCGAGACGATCGCGTCACGGGGATCGACCCGCGGTGGCATCGCGGCAATGACGAGTCCCTCGGGAAGCTCGGTGGGCACGTCTTTCATCGAGTGGACGCACAGGTCCACGGTGCCGGCCATGAGCTCGACCTCGAGCTCCTTGGTGAAGAGTCCCTTGCCGCCGACTTTCGCCAGCGGCACATCAAGGATCTTGTCGCCGGTCGTCTTGATGATCTCAAGGCACACGGGCAACCCGGTGATCTCCTCGACTTTCGACTTGATGTACTCAGACTGCCATAGCGCGAGCTTGCTCCCTCGCGTACCGATGACAAGCCGCGCTCGTTCAGCAGCCAAGTGTGTCTCCTATCTCATTTGCAGGCGCTTCTGTTGCATCGTGCGCCCGCCGGTTCAGCAGGTTGCGCAGCTTGCCATGGCCGCGTCCCTCGGCATCTTCGAGGCCGTAGAGGTGACGCGCCGTCTCGACGTACTCGTAACCGGTCTTCGACGCGGCGGCCTGCTTGAGGCGCTGCGTGGGACCGTGGAGCATCTTGTTGACGATGGCGCACGTGAGCGCATCAATCGTCTCGCGATCCTTGTCCGAGAGGTTCCCCAGGCGTTTGCAGGCCTTCTCCATCTCCGAACGTCGAATGATGTCGGCCTTCGCGCGGATTGCCGCGACAGTGGGCACGACCTCAAGTGATTCGCGCCAGCGCGCGAACGACGCTATCTCTTCGGTGATGATGCGCTCGGCACGTCCCGCTTCGCGCATACGCTCCTCAAGATTGGACTCCACGACACCACTCAGATCGTCGATGTCGTACAGGAAGACGTTGTTGAGTTCGTTGACCGCCGGCTCGATGTCGCGGGGCACGGCGATGTCGATAAGGAAGAGCGGGCGCCCGCCGCGGCCACGCATGGCCGAGGCCACCTGCTCTTTCGTGATGACGTAGTGGGTTGCCGCCGTGGACGTGATAACGATGTCCGCGCCGTGCATGCGCTCGTAGAGTTCGTCGTAACGAATCGCCTCGCCATTGAAGCGATCCGCAAGCTCCTGCGCGCGCTCGAACGTGCGGTTTGCCACGAGCACGCTCTTCACACCATTGCTCACGAGATGCTTTGCAGTGAGCTCGCTCATCTTGCCGGCGCCGAGAATGAGAATCGTACGGCCGGTCAGGGTGTCGAAGACCTTCTTCGCAAGCTCGATCGCCGCATAGCTGATCGACACCGCGTTCTCGCCGATCTCGGTCTCGGTACGGACGCGCTTCCCAACCTCGAACGACTGACGGAACAACTTGTTGAGCGCCATACCCGTCGCTCCGGCGGCAAGCGCGTGATCGTACGCCTCTTTCACCTGTCCGAGGATCTGGGCCTCGCCAATGACCATCGAGTCGAGCGACGCGACCACGCGGAAGAGATGGTGGACGACGTCTTCACCCTGGGTGATATAGAGCGAACGGATGAGTTCGTGACGATCGAGATCGTGGAAGCCAGCCATGAAGTCGATAACCGCATCCACACCATCATCATCGGCTGACGCGAGCACATAGATCTCGGTGCGGTTGCACGTCGAGACGATGACCGCCTCGGCCACTGCGGGGTCCGCCACGAGCAGCGCCAGCGCTTCAGCCTGGCGATGCGCGGGAAACGTGAGCCGCTCCCGAATCTCGATGGGCGCGGTCTTATGACTGAGACCGACGACTAGGAGGTGCATAGGACTCGCTTCATCGCGTCACGAAGATCTGCCGCGTATCGGGACATGGGTCGCCCCCGCCGGTGCGGTGCATTGTTGTTCAGGCAAGCAGGCCCGGCGGGGGCGGTGTAACGCGCTATGGAGTGCACCATCTGCACTTGCCTGAACGTGGGTATTCTACCATCGGCCAGGGGTCCGGCACAACGAGGAGTCGCGCATTCACGAGACATCGGTACGCCCCCTCTGGTCACGTCGGACCGCAGCGACATCGCGGTCAAAGAAGTAGAAGAACGCCTCGGGCACGAGTCCCTTGAGACGAAACGCGAGCTTGTTGCTGAAGCCGGGTAACACGTAGTAGCGACCACGCTCCACGCCGCGGAGCAACGCGCGAGCCATGTCGTCTGGTGAGGCGGGTTTCACGCTTCCGTTGATCTTCGCGGTCTCTTCCGGCTCGAGTGTGAGCTCGCGCGCATAGCCGGGTGTTTCGACATTTGGCGGACACATGACGCTCACGCCGACGCCATGCGGCTTCATCTCCGAGCGAAGCACTTCCGAGAAGCCCATCACGCCGAACTTCGCGGGGCTGTATCCGCTGTAACCGTACACGCCGAGGTAGCCACCCATGGACGCAACATTGGCGATGTGACCGCGCCCGCGGGCTATCATGCCCGGCACCACTGCGCGTGTGGGGTTAATCGTACCCATCAGGTTCACGCGTATCTGACGTTCGATCTCGTCTTCCGTAAGCTCGAGGAAGCGCCCGGGGGTGCAGTAGCCGGCGCAGTTGAGCAGCACATCAACCGGCCCCAGGGTCTCCTCGGCCGTGCGTATGGCCGCTGCGGCCTGCGCACGATCGGAGACATCGCAGGACACCGCGATGACGCGCTGGCCGGCGTCCCTTGCCTTGGCATGCACGGCCTCACGTGCGGCCTCAAGCCGTTCCGGGTCTCTCGCGAGGAGTGCGACGTTGGCACCGCGCGCGGCGAGTAGCCCCGCGGCGGCGAGCCCGATGCCCGAGGAGCCGCCCGTCACGATCGCGGTACAGTCATCGAGTCTCACGGGCGCTCGCCCACGAACTCGGTGTAGACTTCCTCGGCAGTCGGGCGGGCACCATTGGCGATACGGTCGAGCAGGTCGGAATCGGCAATCGCTTCAAAGAGCGGTTTACGTTCCGCTTCGCCACCGGGTACGCGCGCCATCACGAGTGAACGAACCTCCCCGAGAAGCGTCACGTACGTCTCCCATTCCGGTCCGAGGTGCTCTTGCACGTGACGGCGAAGGCGCTTGGCGACCGTTGGCGCTGCGCCGCCGGTCGAAATGGCAACCGACAGCGTTCCCCGACGCACGATCGACGGGACGATGAAGCTGCAGAGTTCGGGAACGTCAACGACGTTGACAATCACACCGCGCTCCTCCGCCTCGGCATGAACGGCGCGGTTGACCTCCTCGGAGCTGGTCGCACTGACCACGAGGAACGCTCCTGCAAGATCGCCGCGGACGTAGCCGCGATGTTCGAGCTCTAGAGCGCCCGACGCCGCGAGTTCCGCGAGCTTTGGAGTGACCTCGGGAGCGATAACGCGGACCCGCGAACCATACTCGGCAAGCGTAAGAACCTTGCGCTCAGCAACGCATCCCCCGCCAACGATGACCGCAAGACGATCCGTCAGGTCGAGGAACACAGGGTAATACGGCTTTGAGTAGTCGGCCACAGACACTCTCCTACAGACCGAAGACGTGGAAGCCCGCCGGAACGGTTCGCGCAACGATTGCGACGAAGGTGACGACCGCTGTTCCTGCGATCGCGATCCAGGCGGTCGTCCGCGCGGATGCGCGCTGCGTGTAGTGGAGCACCAGATACGTACCGAAGATGAGCCACACGATGCCCGCAAGGATCACGCGCGGATCCGCCCACCAGCCCGGGGGATCGGTTTCGATCGCGCGAAGCACCCCGAGGAGCAGTCCGCCGGTGTACGCGGGGTAAGCAAATGCCACCGAGCGACGTGCGAGCATGTCGATCTTGCTGAGCGAGGGAAGTCGCTTGAAGATCACGCTCGTCTTGTGCCGCTTGAGCTGGCTCTCCTGAAGGAGATACGCAGCGGCGGCGACGGCGGCGACGAAAAAGCCGGCGTTCGCGAACGCGATGAGCGCCACGTGCATGCCGATCTTCCAGTTCTCAATGAGCGGCGAAGTCGGGGCGCCGCTACCGGCGACGAGCTGGGAGGCCGTCATAAGGATGACCGACAGCGGAACGAGAAGCGTCCCGTACACCTTCACCTTGATGAGGTGCTCTATGACGAAATAGAGAAGCACGAGCGCCCACGCGAACAAGATGAGCGTGTTCGGCCCGTCAAGCCGGGTCCCCTGCTCGGAGGTCGACCGCAGGCCGATAGACGCGGTGTGGCACAGGAACCCCGCACCCGTGAGAAACGTCGCGTACCACGAGTAGGCCGCGCGCTTGCTGAGGAAGAAGTAAGCGTACAACACCGTCGCAGCGACGTACGCAACGATGCTGAACCAGAAGAGAATGACGGCGCTCTGTCCCACGTAAACTCCTACGGCTGGTCGCGACGCTTGATGGACTCCTCGAGAACGGCGATCTCTTTGTCCAGGCGGCGCAGGCGGTTGAACACCATGCCGACGAAGCCCAGAAGTGCGATCCAGATGATGCCGTATGCACCGATGACAAACGGTGCCTGCGGGATAACAGCTGAGTAGATGTCGCCCATGGTGTTAGCCTCCGATTCCGATCTTGAGCGCTTCGACACGCTCCTTGAGTTCCTCTTCGCGAAGCCTGAGCTGGTAGAACGCGTACCCGAGCATGAGCATGCCGACCTGCGCGATGATGAACGTCACGAGCATCGGCGATTCTAGGCCCGAGCTCTCCCCTCCGCCAAACACGATCGGGTGGATCGAGTTGAGCCAACGCGTGATAAAGAACGAGATAGGCGCGTTGATAAAGACGAGAATCCCGAATGCTGCCGCGTAGACCGCACGGCGTTCTTCGTCCTCGGTCGAGTTGCGCAACACGAAGTAGCCGATAACTGCGAGCGTTAGGATGAAGTACGTGGTAAGCCGCGGCTCCCACTGCCACCAGACGCCCCACTCGACGCGCGTCCACAGGATGCCCGTCGCCATCGTGAGCAAGACAAAGAACAGCGCGACTTCGGTCGCGATTCTCGACTTGGTGTCGTAGATGCGCTGGCGTGTGGTGAGGAACCGTATTCCGTAGTACGCCGTGAATATGAGCACCAGGAACGACGCCTCAGCGACCGGCACGTGGAAGTAGAAGATCTTCTGAGCGAAGTCGACGCGACCATCGGGATACACCGTCGGCGGAGCCCAGAAGAACGTCATGAAGAACGCAGCCGTGGTCAGCAGCCCGCCTAGAACGAGCATGATCTCGGCTAACGAATTTCGCTTCACAGGTCCACTCCTTTCTGATTCCTCAGACACCGATAACGAACTCGTAGAGGCCGTACGCAAGGGCCACCATTATGACATCGTAACCAACGACCCACGCCATGAATGCCCAGAAGGTCTCAACCGTCCCGGGGCCGCCGATCACCGCTGCGAATGTGGCACCGACAGCCGCACGAAGGAGCGGATACATGATCGGTACGAAGAGCACCGCAAGCATGACGTCTTTGCCCTTGGTATTCACCGTCATCGTAGCGAGCAGCGTGCCGACGCCTGCGATGCCAACCGACGCCCCAAAGAGCACCACAGCCAGCAGCCACACGGGATTCCCAAAACCTGCCCGACCCTGCATGAACAGGAACGTGAACACGGGCAGCGAGAGCGCCTCAACAATCAGCAGGAAGATCAGGTTGCCGATCGCCTTCGCGAAGAAGATGACAGGCCGGTCGACCGGTGACAACAGCAGCGCTTCGATACAGCCCTGGTCCTTCTCGTGAACGAATGAGCGGTTCAGCCCCAGCATCGACATGAAGATGAACGCCACCCAGATGAGACCGGGCATGACGAGCCGGACATCGAAACTCTCGCCCGCCTCGGCGAGGGCGATCTGGTAGACCACCATCGTCAGGATCGCGTAGAGCCCCATCGAGGAGATCATCTCCTTGGTGCGGAGCTCCATGACGATGTCCTTGCGCAGGATCGCCTTGAACTGGCGCCAGCTGTTCGACTGAGCGCTCACGCCACCCCCGATCCTACAGTGGCACGATACGTCTCGCGGAACTCCGCCACGTCGATGTCCTCACGGTTCTCGAACATGACGACCTTGCCCCGCGCAAGGATGAGCGCATGCGAGCAAAGCTCGAGGCCTTTGTCGAGGTCGTGGCTGATCATGACAAAGGTGTGATCGCCGCGAATCTGGGCGATAAGGCTGTCCAAAATGTCCATCGCGTGCGGGTCGAGGCCTGAGTACGGCTCGTCGAGGAAGAGCACGTCGGGATGGTGGAGCAACGCCCGTGCAATCGAGAGGCGCTGCAGCATGCCGCGGGAGAACGTGCTGACGACGTCGAGACGGCGGTGATCGAGTTCGACGCTCTCGAGCAACTCCCGCACGCGCGTCTTCGGATCCTCAAGCCCGTACATCTCCGAGAAGAACAGCAGGTTCTCCTCGGCGGTCAGGTCGGGGTAGAGCAGCGGGTTATGACTGATGAGGCCGATGCGGTGCCGGAGTTCGACCGCTTCGGTCACGACATCGTATCCACAGACGCTCGCCGTTCCACTGCTCGGGTTGAGCAGCGTGGTCAGTACACGTACGAGGGTCGTCTTGCCGGCGCCGTTCGGGCCGAAGATCGACAGAAAAGCACCGCTCGGCAGGTCGAAGCTGACCCGGTCGAGCGCTTTGCGTACGCCGAAGGCCCGGGTGACATCCCGGACCCGAACGGCGGTATCGCCTTGCGTGCTTTCCCCCATGCCGTCCTATGCTGCCTTCGGAAGCCGCTTCGGCCACGAGGCCAGGGCGCTACCGAGGATCGTCATGATGAAACCGGCCCAGGCCCACCATTGCATCGGGAAATACTTCACGGTGAAGACCGCGTTCTCCTGCGAGTCAACGCCCGAGAACGACACGAAGATGTCCTTCAGGGGCTGCTGGATGAGCGAGACCTTCTGCGTCGAAGAACCCTCCTGCTCCAGCTGCTTCGGGAACACCATGCGCGGCGCGACCCTACCCGCAGGCTTGCCGTCACGCGTTACGTTGAGGTTGGCGGTGGCGACGCGGTCGCCGTTCTTAAGCGTGTCTTCATCGATACCGTCGAACGCGAATGTGTACGCTCCGGCCTCGATCTTCGAGCCCGCCGTTTGCGGAATCGCCGTCTCATAGGTGCGCACGTACATCGTCGAGCCGATAAGGCCCACGAGGATGACGCCCATGCCGAGATGCGTGAGGTACCCGCCCGACTGCGAGCGCGCCTTCGTCATGATGTTCAAGAGCGCACCGCCGAAGCTCTCGCCCTTCGCGGCAGCACGCTTTCGCGCACCATCGATGAACAAGAAGATCGGTAGCGCGATGGAGAGCGACGCGACCAGCAGGCCGAAGATCGCAACCGAATGGTGCAGGAACGGCATCGACGAGGCAGTCGGCGCGTAGTACGGCAGCATTGCGAACGCCCAGATGGCGACGAATCCGGCACCGAGAACACCGGCACCCGCAAGCGGCCACTTCGCGCGGCTCCAGAAGGCATTCCAGCCGGCTCCGCCCCACGAGAGGATCGGGCAGACTGACATCACAAGGATGTAGAAGATGCCAACCGGGCGCGCCAGGATGTCATAGGTAGCCGCACCGAAGACCTTGCCTCCGCCGGGCAACCACGTGGGCAGCGCCTGCGAGAGCGTCAGGTACGCCACGAGCGTCGCGGCGACCAGCATTATCACGTTGTTGAAGTAGTACGAGCCCTCCTTGGAGAACAGGCGCTCGAACTCGTCGTTTCCCTTGAGCTTGTCACGCCGCAGGTAGATGCCGACGCTCGTAACCACGAGCGTTCCGACCATCATGGTGAGGAAGAGCCAGAACGAAAGCGGATCCTCCTGGAATGCGTGCACCGAGTTGACAATGCCGGAGCGCGTGATGAACGTGCCGAGCAGCACGAACACGAAGGTGACCGCAGCCATGAAGATCGTCCAGGCCCTGAACCCGTCGCGCTTGCGGTAGACCGTCATCGAGTGCAGCAGGCCGACGCCGGTCAGCCAGGGGAGCAACGAGGCGTTCTCGACCGGGTCCCATGCCCAGTAGCCACCGAATGCGAGTTCGATGTACGCCCAGATGGCACCCAGACCGATGCCGATACCAAGCATGAGCCAGGAGAACACGGTGATACGGTCCACTATCTGGACCCAGTGCTTCGACGTGTCACCCGTAAAGAGCGCCGCCAGTGCGAAGGCGAACGGCACCGTGAGACCTGCATAGCCGAGGAAGAGCGTCGGCGGGTGGGCGATCATCGCCCAGGTCTGCAGCAGCGGGTTCATGGCCGCCTGGATGAGCAGCGCGCCGGTGTTGGGATCGAGGTACTCGGGCGGCAGCAGCTTGAACGGGTTGTTGAGCGGGATGAACAGCGCAGTGAGGAAGAACAGCTGAACGAAGTTCATGATCCCGAGCGCGGTTGTCGCGAGCCGGTCCCGCTTGCTCAGGAACCGGTAGGCGATCCACGCTGCGAAGAGCGACAGCAGCCACGCCCAGAACAGCAGAGAACCCTCTCGGCCTGCCCACACGCCGGACACGCGGTAGAGCCACGCCAACGGGCCCGTGATTGTCGGGTGGTTGTACGCAACGTACTCGAACTGGAAGTTCTCGCCGAGGAACGCAGAGAGCAACAGCAGCGTCGCAAGCGACGTGAACGCTGTGGACACGAACGTCAATACGTGTCCGGTGACCCGCGACGTGTCGGACTTGCCCGAGAAGGAGGTGAACGCGATGGCCGCGATCGACCCTAGTGCCGAGATGCTGGCAAGCGCCAACAGGAGATTGCCGAGCGTCGAAAGATCCATTCCCTCTCCGTTCCATCACGCGCGGCCGCGCCGCGGTCGTGCTCCATGGCGGACGCTACTTCTTCTCGGCCTCGTCGATTGCGACATCGGTGGCGAGGAACACGCCACTGTCGTCGAGCGAGCCGGATATGACTACCTTGCTGCCTTCGACCATGCCCTGCGGAAGTGCACCGTCGTAGGCGACTGAAACACTCTCCTCGCCGGTCGCGGTCATACCGACCTTGAAGCGCTCGGCGGAACCGGCCGCCTGAATCGTGCCGTTCACAACATAGCCGGTCACATGGAAGGTGGCAGAGGCGCTTCCCATGTCACCCTTGAGCAACTCGGCTACCGTGAGCGCGCCGGTGGCAGACGCGTACTTCGACGGGCACTGGGTAATGAGCGTCTTGGCCGTCACGCTGCCGTCTTCACCAACGATGCCGGTGACGATTGCCGTCGTGCCGTCGCCGAATGCGCTCGGAACCGGACGATCCCAGATGATCTTGAGGCCCTCGGCGTTCGGATCGGTCTCGTCGGCAATCGAGAAGACGAAGGGACTGGCACCGGGTTTCCACGAGCCCTTGAGCACGGGACCCTGCACCTGAACCTGTTCTCCAATGAGCGTCTTGTCGGCGACAACCTCAGCGACCGACTTCTTGTACGCGCCGCCGGCGCCTGAGGAGCTTGCGCCGAAGATCAGCGCCGCAACCGCGATGAGTACGATGATCGTGACGCCGATGAGCCGCTGTCTCGCCCGTTTGTTCACGCGCTTCACTCCCTCGTACCGCGCGCCATCGCGCACGGAACCGCTACGGTTGTCCAAGAATGAGCGGACGCTCAAAGGGAGGGGCCGCATCGTGAGATGCGGTACGCACCGCTTGTGTCGTCTGCTTGCCTGAACACTCGGATAGTACCATCAGATAGGGCCGCCGACAAACGTGCTGTCGTCCCCGATTCATGAGCAAACGGTGTGCCGATACCGGTCGACGACCTGTCAGATATTCCGCCCGTAGACCAAGATGAGCCCCTTCAGGGTCAGGTCGGAATCCACGTGCCCGATCGTCTCGCACAACGGCGCCATCAACTCAGCGAGTCCGCCGGTCGCGACAACCGTGCACTCCCCGCCCAGCTCACCCCACGCGCGCTTGACGAGTCCGTCGACCATGGCCGCTTCGCCGAGCAGCAATCCTGCCTGCACCGACTCGCGCGTGTTCGTGCCGATGACCTTCGTCGGCGGATCGAGGTCTACCTTCGCGAGCCGGGCGGCCCTGGCGAAGAGCGCCTCGGCGCTTGTCTCAACGCCCGGAGCGATCGCTCCGCCGAGATAGGCACCCGTACCGTCGACGACATCGAGGGTCGTGGCGGTACCGAAGTCGATGATGATGACGGGTCCCCCGAACGCCTCGAACGCGGCGACGCCGTTTACGATGCGGTCCGCTCCCACCTCGTGCGGATTGTCGTACCGGATCGGCATGCCGGTCTTCACACCGGGACCGACCACCATCGGGTCGCCACCCGTTGCACGCACGGACATCTCCTCGTAGTGAGCGGTGAGAGCGGGCACAACCGACGAAAGCACGATGCGCTCGATATCGGACCATCCCAGACCGTCGAGCGCCAGCAGACCCCCGATCTTCACCCTGAGCTCATCGGCCGTGAGGGTCGGGTCGGTCGCCACGCGCCAGTGGCCGTTGAGCGCATCCCCGTTGAACAGGCCAAGCACGGTCTGCGTATTGCCAACATCGACGGCGAGGATCATCACGGCTCCCTTCATCGCGCTCCGCCGGACAGCGGTGCGCTTGTATCGTACGTGCGTCGGGGGCATGACGGCCCGTCAACGCGGACAGAACGGCAGGTAACGTGGTGTTATCATCGCATCGTTCCCAGTGTTCATCGAGAGCGGGAGACAACTGATGACAACCTCACGCATCCTTGTTGTTGACGACGAAGACTCCATCCTGCAGTTCGTATCCTACAACCTCCGCAAGGAGGGCTACGAAGTCACCTGCGTCCAAGATGGCGACAAGGCGCTTGCACAAGCGGCCGAGAACCCCTTCGACCTGGTGATTCTCGATATCATGCTCCCCGGCACCGACGGGTACGAGGTGTGCCGCAAGCTTCGGGCCACCGGTGACGTCCCCGTGTTGTTCCTGTCGGCACGCGATACCGAACTCGACAAGGTCGTCGGGCTCGAGCTCGGTGGCGATGACTACCTTGCGAAGCCGTTCGGGATCCGCGAACTACAGGCGCGCGTGAAGGCACTGCTCCGCAGATCGACCAGTAAGGGTACCGGCGGTGTTGCCGACGGCGTACCTGTCGAGGCATCGGGCATCCACCTCGACGAGGCCGCGCATGAGGCCACCTTTGGCGGCACGCTCATCGATCTCACACCACGTGAGTTCGAGTTGCTCGCATGTCTTATGCGTCACGCCAACAAAGTGCTCTCACGCGAGCAGCTGCTGCGCGAGGCATGGGGCTGGCAGTACCTCGTCGAGACGAAGACCGTAGACACCCACGTGAAGCGTCTCCGCGACAAGCTCACTCAGGCAGGTGCCGACCCCGCGCTCGTAGAGACGGTGCGCGGCTACGGCTATCGCATCTCCGCCTAAGAGACGACGCATGCGCGCCTCGATCCGAGCACGACTCCTCGCCGCGTTCCTCGTCGTCGCCATCACGGCGGCGGCAGGGTTGTCGTTCTACTTCCTCAAGGAACTCGAAGGCTTCGCGCTTCGTAAGCTTGAGGAACGCCTGCACACGCAGGCGAGGCTGCTCGCTTCGGTCGCATCGACCACGTATCTCAATGGCGCTGCCGACTTCAGCGTTGCCGACGCGCGGCAGTTGCAGGTGACCATCACCGACGCAACCCCCTACGCTGCATCCCGGCTCCGGATCCTCGATGTCGAGGGCGTAGCTGTCGCCGATTCGACCCCCACCGACATCGGCGACCTCTACGGAGACCGCACCGAGGTCAAGCAGGCGCTCGTCGGCAACTACGGGGCTGCAACACGCGTGACCGAGGAGGGCCGTGTCGCCCTTTACGTTGCGGTACCGATCCTCTCGGCGGGTGAAGTACGCGGCGTTGCGTACTCCTCCTCGACGACCTTCTCGATCATGACGCTCTTGCGCGACTACCGTATGCGGCTTGCCCTGGTCCTGGTGCTCTTCGCGGCAATGACGCTCGTGATGACCGAACTGCTTTCGCGATGGCTCTCGCGTCCGTTGCAGGAGCTCGCCGTTGCTGCAAAGACATTCGCGGGCGGCGATCACGAGATTCGCGCACTCCCGCGGGGGTCGAGTGAGACTCGCGCGCTCGCCGACGCATTCAACCTGATGGGTGAAGAGGTCGAGCACGTCGTGACCGAACTGAAGGAGGAGGAGCGACGCAAGAGCCGTTTCGTCTCCGACGTCAGCCACGAGCTTCGCACCCCGCTCACCGCGATTCGCGGAGCGGCGGAAACCCTCCTCGAAGGCGATGTACCCGAGGATGACGCCCGCCAGTTCCTCGAGACGGTCATTCGGGAGTCCGACCGCCTCACGCGGCTCGCGAATGACCTCCTCACTTTGCAGCGCATCGAAGGCGCCACGGGCGAACTGCCCCTCAGGCGCATCAAACTGCGCGACATCGCCGAGCGAGCCGTCGGCGGCCTGGCACCACTGACGGACGCTCGCGGGATCGAGGTTGTCATCGAGGGCGAAGCGCCGACCGTACTCGGCGATGTCGACAGGCTCCAGCAGGTCATCGCAAACCTCGTGGACAACGCCTCGCGCATGACCCACTCGGGGGGACGCGTCCGGGTCAGGCTCGCGCACGAGGGCGATTTCGCGGTACTAGCGGTGCTCGATGAAGGACCCGGCATACCGCCGGAGGCGCTTCCGCACCTGTTCGAGCGGTTCTACCGCGCACAGACGAGCCGCGACCGCTCAACCGGCGGCGCAGGACTCGGGCTCGCAATCGTCCAGGCGATAGCGACGGCACACGCGGGATCGATCGAAGCAGCGAACCGCCCCGAGGGCGGCAGCGCGTTCACGCTCAGGTTGCCCGTCATCGGGGACTGAGCACTCACTTCGTATCCGCGAGACACTCTGCACCCCGCAGTCTCCACCGACGTCACCGTCCCGTGACCCTCGCGTCACCCGGCCTCCGCCGTTGTGGCGTCGCCAGCTCCCATACTTGGAAGTGACATTCCACCCGGGAAGGGGACTCTCATGACGGTACTGCGACTCCTGGCGATCGCGTTGATCTTCGTGCTCGCCGCAGGCTCCTGGTTCGTGCTGGCAGGATCGGTCGACTACCGCACCAACAACACCGGTGATGCGCTCGGTGAACGTGTCCAGGGGCTTTGGGGCGGGCCGCAAGCACAGCAGGCACCGACATTCTCCTACGCGTCGGCAGGTAAGGTCGGGACACTCGACCTCGTTGGCAGTGATATCACGGCCGACTTCAAACTCGACCAGCGCCGCAAAGGCCTCCTCTGGTACGCGACCTACGCGGTCGATTTCCGCGCCGGTTACCAGGTCAGGAACACCCTCGACAAGGCCACGTCGGCAACCTTCTCGCTCGCATTCCCGACGTCGGAAGGTGAGTACGACGGGTTCGAGGTGAGCATCGACGGCAAGCCCGTTGCAGTCGCCTACGCCAACGGCGCGGCCACGGCGACGT
>JBBQIR010000048.1:0-17532 GCA_038325105.1 Coriobacteriia bacterium | reverse complement strand
TCGGCCGCGCTCGTTCGCAGCAGTAGCTCGCTGCGCGCGGCTTCACTCA
Organism: Coriobacteriia bacterium; assembly: GCA_038325105.1. GTDB lineage: Bacteria > Actinomycetota > Coriobacteriia > Anaerosomatales > Anaerosomataceae > WSXY01. The sequence continues at coordinate 17,483 of JBBQIR010000048.1, read as the reverse complement.
CGGCAATCGACACCTCGATCCTGGACGCCGCTACTCGCGGATTGGCGCGCGCATTCGATTCCGGGCACGGCGGTTGGGGTGGGGCGCCGAAGTTCCCGCAGCCAGCGATCATCGAGTTCGTCCTGCGCCGGTATCTCGCAACGGGCGACGCGTCGCTACTCGATATGGTGACCTCCAGCCTCGACGCGATGGCTCACGGAGGCATCTACGATCAGCTTGGCGGTGGATTCCACCGTTATGCGGTCGATGGCATCTGGCTGGTGCCTCACTTCGAGAAGATGCTCTACGACAATGCACAGCTGGCCCGCGTATACCTGCATGCCTGGCAGGTCACCGGTGAACCGCTCTATCGACGGGTCGTCGAGGAGACGCTCGACTACGTGGCCCGTGAGATGCTCGACCCGAGCGGGGGCTTTCATTCGGCACAGGATGCGGATTCCGAAGGCGAGGAGGGACGATTCTTCGTCTGGACGCCGGACGAGATCGTGGAAGCGATGAGCGGCTTGTCCGATGATCCGAGGGGCGATGCGGACCTCCTGATGGCAGCCTACGGCGCAACCCAGCGCGGTAACTTCGAGGGCAAGAACATCCTGCACCTCGCGAAGCCAGCCGAGCAGCTGGCGCGGGAGTCTGGTGTCGCAGCAACGGCCATCGAAGCACGGATCCGCCGAGGGCGCGAGGTGCTGCTCGTCGCCCGCGGGAACCGAGTACGACCGGGTACCGATGACAAGGTGCTTACAGGCTGGAACGGTCTGATGCTCGCCGCCTTCGCGGAGGCGGCTCGGGTGCTGGCCCGCGATGACTACCTCCTGATAGCCAAAACGAACGCTGAGTTCGTCCTGTCACAGATGAGAGGGACGGACAGACGTCTTCTGCGCACCTGGAAGGGCGGGGATGCGAAGCTCAACGGCTACCTCGAGGACTATGCGCACTATGCCGAAGGCCTACTGGAGCTCTACCAGACGACCTTCGACTCAGCGTGGTTCGACCCGGCCGTCGAGTTCGCAGATTCGATCCTGGCCCACTTCGCCGACCCGGTGTCCGGCTTCTTCGACACGAGCGATGACCATGAGGAGCTGCTGTTCCGTCCCAAGGAGACGCAGGACGGGGCCATTCCATCCGGCGGGTCAGTTGTCGCCATGGTCCTCGCGAAACTCGGCAAGTTCACGGGCGAGGCACGCTACTCCGATGCGGCCGAGACGGCCCTGGCCTCGATGCGCGACGAGATGTCGCAGGCTCCTGTGGGCTTCGCGAGCTGGCTCTCGGCGCTCGACTTCGTCCTGTCCCCGCCGAGCGAACTGGCGATCGTCGGCGCTGATCCGCTGCCGATGCTCCGCCTTGTGCGAGCCGCCTACAGGCCGAACCTGATCGTCGCCGCGAAGTCGGAGGATGAGAACAGCAGCGTGTCATTGCTCAGAGATCGGGATGCCATCAAGGGGGCGACCACCGCCTACCTGTGTCGGCACTTCGCGTGCGAGCGCCCGGTCACTTCTGCGGAGGAACTTGCCGCTTCACTGCACGCACAGGTCTAGTCATCGCTACGAGGAGAGGAGCGCTGGGCGTCGCCGCCACACCTACAGGCTAACCGCCTTCGCCTCAGCATCAAGTTCCTTGAGGTTCGTCGGGCATGGTTTCGCCTTCAGAGTCTGCGCGCCCCACACCAGGTTGTGCGCCATGTAGCGAGCGGTGCGGTTGGTATAGAGATGCTTGTCGCCACCGGCCTCGATATAGCTCGGGCCTGGTCCTGCGTCACCGACCCAGTAGCAGTCGACGTTGGGCGGAACCGTGCAACCTAGATGCGTCAGGTTAAACAGTGTGTTCGCGCAGCAGTCGTGCGCCCCGTCCTCGTTGCCCGTTACGATGACGCCGGCGACCTTGCCGTAGAGGGGATACTGCCCGGTCACCGGGTCGCCGTCTACAAACGTGCCGTCAAGTCGCTCCATAACGAGCTGGGCGACAGAGGAGCGCACCCCGAACCATATCGGCATCGCGACGACGAGAATGTCACACGCCTTGATCGGCTCAAGGATTTTGGGCCACTCGTCGCCCGGACCCTCGTCGGAGGAAACGCCGAACTTCACGTTGAAGTCTGCAACCCGAATCGTCTCCGACTCAACGTCCATCTCGGCGAACAGTGCCGCAACCTTGTCGATGAGCGCCTGGGTGTTCGACACAGCCGGCGATGACTTCAGCGTGCAGTTTAGGAACAGTGCCCTGAGGCTCATGTGACAATCCTTCCGTCGGTGATGGTTGGGTTTTTCGCTGAGTACTCCGCAAGGCCGACGACCTCAAGTATGCGGCCGCGCGCGAATGGACGACCGGTTCTTACCCCAATCGACTCCCAGAGCTGTGTTGAACCTCGCTGGAGCACCGGAGACACGAATGGACGCGTCGTCGACTCCCTGGGGGTGTTCCAGGGTACCTAGGAAGGAAGGTCCACAGCGAGAGGCGGTAGCCATGCCCGGGTTGTCTCGGCACGCGGCCAAGACGTTTGCGTCTTTGGCGCTCATCGCGGGGATGTTGTTGCTAGCATTCCTGGTTCTCGGTTGCACAGCGTCGAATGTAGCGTCGAAGGACGCGCCGCTGATTGCTGCCGGTGAACATGACCCCGCGGTGTGGGGAGAGCTCTACCCCGAGGTCTATAAGCAGTGGCTGGCGACTCAGGAGAAACGGCCTGCCAACAAGAGCGACTACAAGCGCGGATACGATGGCGGGGTCATGTACGACAAGCTGTCGGAGTACCCGTTCATGTCCGTGCTCTTCAAGGGATGGGGCTTTGGCATCGACTACAAGGAGCCGCGCGGCCACTATTACATGCTGATCGACCAGTCCGAGGCCGACCCGTCGCGTGTCAAGGCCGGAGGGGCGTGTCTCACCTGCAAGTCGCCCTACGTTCAAGACCTGCAGGCTGAGGACAAGAGCAAACTGTTCGACGCTACGTACGACGAAGCCGTCGCGATGATTCCGGAGCAGCACCGGAAACTCGGTGCCAGTTGCATCGACTGCCATGACACAGAGACGCTCGATCTCGCCACGCGCCGGTGGACCGTGGACGCGGCGCTGAAGGAGATCGGCCTGACCGAAGACAAGATGAAGAAAAGCGACGAGCGACTGATGGTCTGCGGCCAGTGCCACTGTACGTACTCGGTCATGAAGGACAGCGGGAAGTCGGTCGACGTGGACTTGCCATGGGAAGGCGGCGAGTGGGGAGCGATCACCGTCGAAGACATCATCAAGAACTTCGAGGAGCAGGCGCCGCGTCTCGAATGGACGCAAGCGGTCACCGGTTTCAAGCTTGGCTTTATCCGGCACCCGGACATCGAGTTCTTCACAGCAGGGTCGGCTCACTACAACGCCGGCGCGTCTTGTAACGACTGCCACATGGAGCCTGTCGGTCTGGGATCGGACGCTGTGGCGAACCACGACATCATCAGCCCTCTCAAGCGGGACATGGTCGCATGCAGGCAGTGTCATCCGGGAAGTGCCGATGAGATGCGGGCAAAGGTGATTGCGATCCAGAAGAAGTCACTCACGGGCCTCATCGATGCTGGTTATCGAGTGGCGACTGTCGCGAAGCTCTTTGAGCTCGCGAATCGATCGCTGGAGACCACGAGTGGCGACCCTTCATACGATGAGGCGGCGGCGCACTACCGTCAGGCCTTCTATCGTGTCGGCTACATGGGTGCGGAGAACTCCGTCGGCTTCCACAACCCGGCCGAGTCAGAGCGTATTCTCAAGGATGCGAGAGCCGAGGCAGACAAGGCCGAGGCCGGACTTCGCAAACTCCTCGCGTCGAAGGGCGTCAAGGTGCCGAAGGACATCGGGCTTGAACTGCCGAAGTACCTGAGCGACCGAGGCGTGTACGAATTGGGTTTCGAGCGCGAGCACTACATCCCAGACCCGAGTGGCGCCGCCGAGACGAAGTGGTCCGAGAGTCTGGATGCGATACTGAATTAGCGACGATAGGGCGAAAACGCGATTCTAGCTACTCCCCGAATGGCGAGTGCGGCTCCAAACGTGGGTGAACTCGGCTCCGAACAGAAACAGTTGCGCGGAGACGTTCATCCATACAAGCAACGCCACCAATGAACCCGCGGAGCCGTACGCCAAGCCAGGGTCTACCCGGCTGAAGTACGCTCCGAGCAACGCTCTGCCTAGCATGAAGAGGGCGGCCGTCATCCCGGCGCCGACCCACACATCTCGCCAGTCGACCGGGGTGCGTGGCAAGATGCGGTACATGATGGCGAACAGCAGGGTGATCATGGTGAGCGACAGAATCCACTCTGCAACTACCAGGACGGGCACTCCGACATCGATCACCGGTGCCACCCACTCGGCCCCGATCGCCAGGAAGCCTGAAAGCGCAACCGAGAGAACCAGCAGGGCGCTTGCGGCGAGAACCATGAGAAAGGCCGCGAGGTTGTGGGTCGCGAGTCCCCGAATCATCCGCTTGAACTGCTCCCAGGCATCGGTGTTCCGCGATTCGGGTTCGGTTGGCCCGATGCTCCAAATGCGGTCGAACACGATGCGGAGCTGCCCGAACACGCGCATGGCACCAAGAAGTGCTATCACACCTGCCGCAACAGACACCACGGTGCTGAGCGTGGCCCGTTCAGCAACGATTATCAACGCTTTGACAGCCTCTTCGCCCACGGGTCCGGTGAGTGTCCGGGTCTGCTCAAGAACTTGTGCGGTGACTTGAGCTCTGCCCAGATAGTGGCCGAGCACGCTCAGTAAGACCAACACGGCTGGCGCGAGCGAGAGAAGCAGGTAGTAACTGAGCGCAGCTGCAATTTGTGGCGCGCCATCGGCACGCCACTTGTCGTATGTGCGTCGAAGCAGGCTGAAGAACATGGGATGCAGGTTCCAATCGGTAGTGCGGGATGATCGCTGATCGGATGCGCTGGCATGGTGCATTCGTTTTGCGAGCGTCCTCACACTATTCCCGCGAGCGACGGTTCCTGACTTTGGTGCATGAAGCAAGGACTGCGATCTGCGGACCCGGACGAGCGGACCGGCGACCGGCAGAATGGCCGAACGCTCAACCGCTCCAAGGGGTACCTACTAGCATGGCAGACATCCAGACAGGTCTCGTCGAACTCCCGGTCTACGACTTCTCCGCGATAACGGACCAGTTGTTCATCGCGGTTCGTCCGCGTTCGCAACACGTCGAACACCTGCGCAGTCTTGGTGTGAACCTCGTCTTGAACATGGTGTGGTTCGCTCCCAACAAAGCACTGAGTCGTCCGCCGTTTCAAGTACGATGGCTTCCGCTGATCGATCACCCGTGGTTCCCGATTCCACTCTGGGTTGTGCGACGAGGGGTCGAAGCCGCCTTGCCGGTTCTTGCAGTAGGTGGCAGGGTCTTTGTCTACTGCCGAGCAGGCATGCACCGGAGCGTCGTCATGGCGAGCTGCATTCTCATCGCTCGCGGAATGACCGCCGACGAGGCAATGGATCTCGTCGTCGAGAGGCGCCCGGTCGCAGACCCGCACGCCCCGTACATCGAGCGCCGCATACGGGCTTTCGAGCGCGACTGGCGCGCGCGAGTTGGCGAACCGCCTGGTAGCGACTCGTCCAAGTGATCTTGGAGGCAAGAGCCATGCGTATGAAGGTGATAGTCAACCCGGGAGCCGGACAACCCGAGCCCGTGCTGAGCGTCTTGAATCAGACGCTGGGTGAAGCGGGCATCGATTGGGATGTTGCTGTCACCCACGCGTCGGGAGACGCTTTCGAGGCCACGCGCGAGGCATCCACGCAAGGCTATGATCTCATTGGTGTGTACGGTGGCGACGGCACCATCCGGGAGGTCGCCTCGGCGCTGGCACAGGGCGGCGGTCCGGCGATGGCGATCTTGCGGGGGGGAACGGGGAACACGCTCGCGGAGGATCTCGGCATACCAAAAGCCCTCGTGGATGCCGCCACGCTCGTCGCCTCGGGTGACTACGACCTGCGCTCGGTCGACATGGGGCGCTCAGGCGATGACTTGTTCATCGTCCGGCTCACCATGGGGCTCGAGGTATCAATGGTCGAGGGGGCAACGAGAGAGCGCAAGCAGCGTCTCGGCTGGTTGGCCTATGCCATGGCGGGCCTGCAGACCATGACCAACCCTCCCATCGCGGAGTACAGGATCGACGTAGACGGGGAGATCATCGAAGCTGAGGGAATCGCGTGCATCATCGCGAACACCGCGAACACCGGCGTCATGGGCGTCACAATAGCCGACGGAGTCGATACTTCCGACGGGTTGCTTGATGTTATCGTCATCGAGCGTGCTGACTTCCTCACGATGGCCGCGAACGCTGCCGACGTGCTTGGCGGCCAAGAGGGGAGAAGCGTCAGCCACTGGCGTGGGACGAGTATCCGCGTTGAGTCGCACCCCCCGCAGTCCGTCGTGTCCGATGGGGAGCCCGCAGGGGAGACTCCGGTCGAAGCCACGGTGGTTCCGGGCGCCATCCAGATCGTCGTTCCGAGAGCAGCTGGAGCCGTCCTGGAGACGCCTGAGGCGTAAAGCTGAGGTGAGTCCAGTTGGATGGAACGCGCGGGGCGGTTCGTTCTCCGTGAGGAGGGTAGGAACCAGTTGTATTCCCTTTCGAACGGAGGCCAATGATGGATCACCTGAAGCATTCCTTTGGGGACATGCGCGTCAAAGATCTGACTCAGGCAGTCTCGATTCCGATTCCCGCTGTGATGTTCGGTGTCCTGGTGTCGTTCATGTTTGGCTGGACGGTCGGGAGCTTGATGTCGCGCAAGCACGCCGCGTCTGACTACGGACATGATGAGCAGTGGAAGCACATGAAGGAACTCAAGAAACATCACCACCATGGCGACGGTCCCCCGTGTCGTTGCAAAGAGGAGCATAAGAAGGCTCACAAGGACGCCGAGAAGAACGAGTCGTAAACTCGCGAAAGTCCCGGCACGCGCATGAGCCCGGTCGCCGGGTTTCCCCGCGTCACGTGACGGGTAGACACGACGCGCGGGTCCGTTAAGCGGCATGGGTCCGTAAGCATTTCGAGGAGGCTCGACCATCATGGCTACAACCATTAATGAAGGACCGGACCGGTCCGGCACCAGCGTCGGTGTTATAGCAGTCATCGCGATCTTGGCCATAGGGTTTCTCGTCCTGGCAGTCATGTTCTTCAGTGGCTACATGGGCGGGCCCCGGGTCATCAACATGATGCAGCCCGCGCCTGTACAAGAGACTCCGGGAACGCCGGGTATGCCGGGGGCGCCGGGAGCCGGTGGTGCCCCGGGCGCTCCGGGTATGCCGGGGGCACCAGGCTCGACCCCGACGACCCCCTAACACAGGCGCTCGCGATCAAGGTCCGTTCTACCCCCGATAAGCGACGACCACGCAAAGCCCCGTCTCTCCTGTGGCCTGGAAGACGCTGCGTACCCGCGTGCTCGTCGAGTATATTGACTGGCAGGAGCGGTTCGAGGTGTGGTCGTTGCGAGGTTTGAGAGGGGACAAGCCAGTGCACCCAGGTAGAAGCAAGCCAGTCATCGTCCTAAAAGTGAACTGGGACAGCGAACGATTCAGCCCGAGCCTGCTGCCCTTCTCGCTGGACTGATGCCGCGGATGAACAAGCGGTTGAAAGTTATCGGCGCGTCCCTGGCAGTGGTGCTTGTGCTCGCGTCTGTAGGCTTCTATGCGTGGACGCGCATTGCCACGTACCCCGCCTTCCCGGAGGCAGCGGCGCTCGCCAAGACGGCGCAGACGGAGCGCGGATGGTACGTGTTCGAGCCCGATGGAGAACCCCGTGCGGGCTTCATCTTCTATCCAGGCGGACTCGTCGATCCCGCAGCCTATTCGCCGCTGATGCAGCGGCTGAGCGATGACGGGGTTCTCGCGATTATTGTCCCGATGCCACTCGACCTGGCTGTTTTCGGCGTGGGTCGCGCGGACGACGTCGTAGCGGCGTATCCGGGCATCGACACGTGGGTGATCGGTGGTCACTCACTCGGCGGCGCGATGGCTGCTGAATACATGAAGAGCGGCCCTGATGCGATCGATGGAGTTGCGTTTCTCGCGTCCTACCCGGCCGATTCAACAGACCTTTCATCGATGTCCGCCGCTGTCCTCTCCATCCACGGCAGTGAAGACGGTGTAGCGGGCGATGTCTTCGAGGAGTCGTTGCAGCGCCTGCCTGACGGCACCTCTCTGGAAGTGATAGAGGGCGGTAATCACGCTCAGTTCGGCTACTACGGCCCTCAGAAGGGCGATGGAGTTGCGATGGTGAGCCGCGACGAGCAACAGCGACTGACGGCGGACGCGATCCTCAAGCTCATGAGCAAGGTCGAATAATACGGTTCCCTGCTCCGAAGGTCCGTGACCTCGATGGGTGGAGCATGTGATCCCCTAGGCGCTCGGCGGCGCCAATTCGTTGATCTCATCGGCCAAGGCCAAGACCTCCTCGTTCTCTGGGATGTCGCTCATGCTGTGGCCGTAATGAACGAAGCGCGCTATCCCGGCTGTGTCGATGAGCACCTGAGCCGGCATGCGCCCCAGCTTGAAAAGGTTGACCTCCTGCCCGTAGAGCTTCAGTACGCTGTAGGTGGGATCTGGAAGGCCGACGAAGGGCAAGGACTCGTCCTGCCAGTACTTCACGAACGCCGATGCGTCCTCGGGGCCGACTACGACGATCTCGATGTTGCGGTCAACGAACTGGGAGTAGTCGCGGCGCAACTGCGCCATATGCCGACGGCAGAACGGTCAAGCAAACGTGCGGTTGAAGACCAGCAAGACGTTCTTGCGGCTACGGAAGTCCGACAGGCTGACGGGGCTGCCGTTGAGGTCGGGCAGGGCGAAATCAGGAGCTGTCACGTTCAGAGCGACGCGTGGCATGAGCATTTCCTTTCGGAGTGCCGCCCTGCTTGCGCGGCTATGCAGAGCATAGCAGCACGGCATTTGCTCCTACTCTCCGCAGTCACGCTGCAAAGGAGTGGTGTCGTGGTGCGAAGGCGTCGATCGACTGTACGGCTGTTCACACTGGCGGCTCTCGTGCCGCTGATCGCGCTTTCGCTGTCGGGGTGTGCACCCGGTGGCGGCGTCGGGAATACTGACTCGACCGAGTCGCCGACGACGGTTGGAGGCAATGGAGTGAAGACGATTTATCTTGCAGGTGGTTGCTTCTGGGGTCTCGAGAAGTACCTGGGTCTGATCGACGGCGTGGTGAGCACCGAGACCGGCTACGCGAACGGGGCGTCCGAGTCGGCGAAGTACGGCGACGGGAGCGGGTACGCCGAGGCGGTTCGGGTCGACTACGATCCGGCGGTGGCGCCGCTTGCGTTCCTGCTGAGGACGTTTTACCAGGCCATCGACCCGACCTCGGTCAACCGTCAGGGCAACGATACCGGCACGGAATACCGCAGCGGCATCTACTACACAGATCCCGTAGATGCCGCAATCATCGAAGCCTCGCTCAAGACGCTTCAGGCGGAGTACAACAAGCGGATAGCGATCGAATCAGGACCGCTCAAGAACTACACACCTGCCGAGGAGTATCACCAGGAGTACCTGGAGAAGAACCCCGGGGGGTACTGCCACATCCCGCTGGATCTCTTCAGACAAGCGGGGTCCGCGAAACCCGATCCGTCTGATTTCCCGGCGGCGACTGAAGAAGCAGCGACGTCGACTGCACCGGCCGACTAGGAGAGCTTCTCGGACAGTCCCAGCCATTCGTCTTCGACGGCAGATATCTCCCGCTCCGCGCTGTGAAGCCGTTCCTGGACGTCCCCTAAGGCGACATAGTCGGAAGGGTCCGCTGCCTTCAGCTCGGCCCGGATCTCGTCGGCCTTCTTGCCGAGTGTGTGCAGTCTGCGCTCGATCGCAGCGAGTTCCTTCTTCAGGGTGCGTTCATCTGCGGCCGACAAGGTTGGCGTGCGCTCCTCGGCCGATACGGCGCTTGAGGCGCCGGGCGCGATCTCCTTCCACTTCTCGGGTTTCGCCTCAGCACGCGCTTCGCTCCGCTTGGCGAGGAGCCGCAGGTACTGGTCGACACCACCCGGGAGATGGCGGATCTTGCCGTCAACCAGGGCGTACTGGTCGTCGGTGACGCGCTCCATCAGGTACCGGTCGTGGGTGATGAGGAGGAGCGTGCCGGGCCACGAGTCCAGGAGGTTCTCCACGACCGCGAGCATGTCAATGTCCAGGTCGTTGTCCGGCTCGTCCAGGATGAGGACGTTGGGTTTGTCGAGGAGGATGAGCATCAGCTGGAGGCGGCGCTTCTGTCCGCCGGACAGATCGGCGATGTACGCGGACAACTGAGCGGCCTCAAATCCCAGGCGCTCGAGAAGCTGGGCGGGGGTCATGTCCTTGCCGTCGAATTCGTAGCGCGTCTTGTATCGCGAGAGAACCTCACGGACGCGGAGGCCCGCCAGTTCGTTCAGCTCGTCGAGATGCTGTGACAGGACAGCGAACTTGATCGTCTTGCCGATCTTCACGTGACCCGCGGTCGGTTCGAGCGAACCCTGAATCACGTTGAGCAGTGTGGTCTTGCCCGATCCGTTCTCGCCCAGAATGCCGAACCTGTCTCCCGGGCCGATGTGCCAGGTGACGTTGTCGATGACGGTGTTGTCGCCGAAGCGTTCGGTCACGTCGTGGAGGTCGACAACCTGTTTGCCCAAACGGGAAATCGCCGTCCGCTTGAGTTCCAGTGAGTCGCGAACCGGCGGTTCGTCAGCGATGAGTGCCTGTGCGGCAGCGACGTGGAATTTCGGCTTGGTCGCCCGGGCACGCGCGCCTCGCGAGAGCCACGCGAGTTCCTTGCGCAAGACGTTGCGGCGCTTCTGCTCGGCTGTCTGGGCGGCCTCCGCGCGTTCGACGCGTTGGAGCACGTAGGCCGAGAATCCGCCGTCGAACTGCTCCACCATCCCGTGGTGGACTTCCCACATGCTCAGGCAGACTTCATCGAGGAACCAGCGGTCATGGGTGACAACGAGAAGGGCGCCTGACTTCCTCGGCCAACGGTTCTTGAGATGGTCGGCAAGCCACGCGATACCGTGGACGTCGAGGTGGTTCGTGGGCTCGTCAAGCATGAGCACGTCGCAGTCCGCGATGAGCACTCGGGCCAGGTCCACGCGCCGCCGCTGCCCTCCGGAGAGTTCGCCGATGAGACCGTCCCAGCCGATGTCCGCGATGAGGCCGGCGATGATGCTGCGAATCCGCGCGTCTGACGCCCACGTGTACTCGGGCACGTCTCCGACGACCGAGTGACCGACGGTTGCTCCCGGATCGAGGGCGTCTGACTGCTCGAGCGTTTGGATGGTGATGCCGCCACGCCGCATGATGCGGCCGTCGTCGGGCTCGACCGAACCCGCGAGGAGCGCGAGCAGCGTCGATTTGCCATCGCCGTTACCGCCGACGATGCCGACCCGGTCGCCCTCATCGATGCCAAGGGTGACGGAGTCGAAAACCTTCTTCGTCGGGTACTCGAGACAGACGTTCTCGCATCCAAGCAGGTATGCCACTCGATGAACCTCGATCCTCGCAGAGCAGGGGAGCACGCACGAACTATGGCATTGCACGAGCACAAAGGATACCGAGAAACTATGATGACGTGTGGAGACACGTTTTTGTCCGGACGATTGAGATGGACGCGATGCGGCAGTCGAGGGTGTTGATCATCGGTGGGGGTGCGGCCGGGCTGAGTGCGGCTATCGCGGCGGCGCGTCGTGGCGTGAGCGTCACGCTTCTCGAGGCTGATTCCCGCGTGGGTCGCACAATCCTGGCGAGCGGCAACGGTCGTTGCAACCTCACAAACCTCTCGGCGTCGTCGACAGCCGCATACAATCACCCCGATTTCGTCGAGCCGATCCTCGGCACGTATAGCTGCGAAGCGGTCCGCTCATTCTTCGGTGACTTGGGTCTGCTCACGCAGGTCGATGACGAAGGCCGTGTCTATCCGACCACCAATGCTGCCGGCTCCGTGCTCGACGTGCTGCGGCTGGAGTGCGAGCACCTTGGCGTCGACGTGCGCTGCGGGTTCGAGGTTGTGTGCGTCTCGGAGGTTCCTGATTCGAGCGAGTTCGAGGTGACCGCTGCGGGCGGCGAGACGCTTCGCGCGGAGGCGGTGGTTGTCACGACCGGCGGAGGCGACTCACTCCTCGGCGATTTCGGACATGCGCTGGTGGAGAGTGCGCCTGTGCTCGGACCAGTGCGGACGGACGCCGGGCCAATCCGCGGGCTCTCGGGCGTGCGCGTGAAGTGCGCCGCGACGCTGCTGCGCGGTGAAGGCACAAGCGGCGAGATCATCACAACCGAACGCGGCGAGCTTCTGTTCCGCGACTACGGAGTGAGCGGCATCATGGTCTTCGATCTCTCGCGTTCCATCGAGAGCGAATGCGTCATCTCTATCGACTTCTTCCCGGACGCCTCACAGCGAGTCCTCGAGACGATGATCTCGCAGCGCTGCGAGGCGCTCTCATGGCGAACGGCCGAGACGTTCTTCACGGGTATGCTCCACGACCGGGTTGCGCGCGCCGTCTTGCGCGCTGCGGGAGTCGGCCCGGACACACCGGCCGGGACGCTGCCGCAAGCCCGCCTTGGCGCGCTTCTCAAGGACTTCCCGCTGCGGGTCCTCGGCATGGCTGATGCGCGGCAGGCGCAGGTCACGCGCGGCGGAGCATCGGTCGCGGAGTTCGACCCGGGCACGATGGCGTCGCATCGCGTAGGCGGGCTGTTCGCGGCCGGTGAGGTGCTCGACATCGACGGTCGATCCGGCGGTTACAACCTGCACTGGGCCTGGGTGTCGGGCATCGTGGCGGGGGAGAGTGCTGCCCGCTCGGCCATGGAGCGCGCTGCGGGCCACGACACCGGTTCGCGTGGCCCCGAGTGATCGAGATCAGGAATCTCGCGATGCCGCTCTCGGCTAGTGACCCATCGGCTGAGCGGGCCCTCAAGCGCGCGGCAGCCGGGCGTCTCGGCATCGAAGAAGGCGACATCGCCTCGGTGAGCCTGCTTAAACGCTCAGTCGACGCCCGTCGCAAGAGCAACGTCCACTTCGTGGTGACGCTGAGTGTCACGCTCGCCACGTCCGCCGATGAAACCGAGGCGCTCGTTGTCAGCCGGGTGGGGGACAGCGACGTGTTCGTCGCTGCCGCCGTGCCGTTGCCTGCGATCGTGACGCTCGCAACCGCACCGCCGATTCGACCTGTCGTCGTCGGTACCGGTCCCGCCGGTCTCTTCGCGGCGCTTACCCTGGCGCAGGCAGGTGCGCGGCCGCTCGTGCTTGAGCGCGGCGCCGCAGTCGGAGCACGCATTCGCGCGGTGGATGCGTTCGTTCGCGAGGGCGTGCTCGACCCGGACTCGAACATCCAGTTCGGCGAGGGCGGTGCCGGGACGTTCTCGGACGGCAAACTCACCACCAACACTCGCGATCCTCGATGCCGCAGCGTGCTTGCGACATTCGTCAGGGCAGGCGCTGCCGAGGAGATACTCTGGCAGGCGAGGCCCCACATCGGCACAGACCATCTCACGGGGGCTGTGCGTACGCTGCGGGAGGAGATCGAGTCGCTCGGCGGTGAGGTGCGCTTCAAGACGCGTGTGTCCGACCTGATCCTCGGAGAAGATGACGCGCTTCGCGGTATCGTCACGCAGAGCGATTGCGGACGCGAGGAGATCGCAGCGGAAGCGCTGATTCTCGCGACCGGCCACAGCGCGCGCGACACGTTCGAGATGCTGCAGCTTCGCGGTGCGCGTCTTGCGCAGAAGCCGTTTTCCATCGGCGTCCGCATCGAGCACGACCAGCGTATGGTTGACCGTGCACAGTACGGCGCTGCGGCCGGTTACGCCGCGCTCGGTGCCGCGGACTACAAGCTCTCGTGTCACCTGCCGTCCGGTCGCGGTGTCTACACGTTTTGCATGTGTCCTGGTGGCTGGGTCGTGGCGGCGGCGAGTGAGGCTGGCGGCGTCGTCACGAACGGCATGAGCCGGTTCGCTCGCGACGGCGCAAACTCGAATTCGGCCTTCCTCGTGAGCGTTTTTCCCTCGGACTTCGATGATGACCATCCCTTGGCGGGCGTGCAGCTTCAACGGCGTTGGGAGCACGCCGCTTTTGAGCTCGGCGGACGGAATTTTCATGCACCAGCGCAGCTCCTGGGCGACTTCTTGCAGGGTGTCGCATCCTCGGCCGCAGGTGATGTCCGGCCTACGTACCCGCTCGGCGTCGAGTACACCGATCTCGCGCTGTGCATGCCGGAGTTCGTGGTCACTTCGCTCCGTGAAGCGGCGCCCGTGTTCGATCGGCGTATGCGCGGCTTCGCAACGAAGGACGCACTGCTCACGGGTGTTGAGACGCGCTCGTCATCCCCCGTGCGCGTGCTGCGCGACGACACCCTGCAGTCGAATCTGCGGGGTGTCTATCCCTGTGGGGAAGGTGCCGGCTACGCGGGCGGCATCATGTCCGCAGCCGTCGACGGCATGCGTTGTGCCGAAGCCGTCCTCGTGCGCTACGAGTAGGGATGTCGCCCTTCCGGCAAGCGAGCTCCCGGCAAGCGAGCTCTTAGACGCTCAGATCTCGACCGCTGTAGAGGCGGTAGGTCCCGGCAGCGGCAAGGGCAACGATTGCCACCGACAGCGCAACATACACAGGATCGAGTTGTCCGTCTGCCATGAGTGTTGCCGCGTCGAAGTACTTGAACGGCGAGAGGTACTTGAGGAAGTCGAGGCTCTCGCTCATGTTCACGAGATACGACGTGAGAAACGCCAGGAACATGACTGACGTCGCAATTGAGGGAGCGGCCTTTGGCTTCCTCACGATGCTAGCGACCACCGCGCCAATCGCAAAGAAGATGAGCTGCAGCAAGAGCAAGCCTGCCATCAAGACGAGTATGTCCGCGCTGACCGACTCGCCCTTGCCGAAAAGGTTCACAAAGTAGAAGGACGAGAGCAGGGTTGCAGCGTTCAGGATGACGACCATCGTGAGTCCTGCGAGGAGCTTCGAGGTTAGAGCGCTGCTTCGAGATACGGGTTTCGAGTAGAGGAACTCGGACGTCCTGTCTCGTTCCTCCTTGGAGATGAGGTGCGCGCCCAGTAGTGCCGAGTGTATCGCGGCCATCAGGCCGATGTAGAGGAAGAGCACGCCGTAGAAGCCGCTCGCTTTCGTCAGGTCGAAGCCCGTCATGCCGAAGACGGTCAGTACCGCTTTCGGTAGTCCGGCCAGCATCTCCTGGACCGAGACTCCGGCGGCCTGGTACGCGTCGTACTTTGCCATGCCGGAAGCGACGAGCGCCGCCATACCGACGCACCACCAGATCAGGCCTTTGCGGTGAGCTTTCATTTCACGAAGATAGATGTTCATACACTCCACCTATGCTGAGGCGCGGACGTCCTTCTTGATGTAGATCACGTAGCTCGCAGCGATGGCGACGACGATGAACGCTGTTTCGATGGCGATGAACTTACCCTCGAGACTGACGTTTCTGATGATGTAGTTCGTATCGTAGAACTTGAACGGCGACAGGTAGCGCACCTTGTCGTTGCCCAGCACGTCGCCGAGCGTACCGATGATGTAGAGCGTGAACACGGTCGGCATCGACACTGCGATCACGGACTTGATCTTCGGGATGAGCACCGCGAAGAACGCTCCGAGCGCCAGGAAGACCAGTTGTACGAGGAACATCGTGGAAGCCAGCAGGAAGAGGGTTCCGGCTGCGAACGTCTCGGTTGCCGCCATCAGCGTAGCAAGGTACGACACCACGCAGAACACCACGTTCGTGATCACGATGATCGTCAGTGCCGCAGCGAGCTTCGCGGACACCACGCGGGTGCGGGTCATCGGCTTGGAAAGCAAGAAGTCCGCAGTCTTGCCGGAGACCTCCTTGGAGATGATCCCTGTTCCGACATTCATGGCCTGGATCGCACCCGCGAGGAGCGCGAAACCAAGCAGGTAGCCGTAGAAGCCGTAGATGGTGAAGAAGTTCGCCAACGATATGTTGAGCGCGGTCCTGAGGGCCTCGGGGAACTGGCTGAGGACCTGCTTGGTGGCGGCAACATCAGTGGTGAAAGCGGGATAGAGCGCCATGAAGACGATGAGGATTGCCGAAAGCGATGCGCACCAGATAATCGTCGACTTCCGATAAGCGCTCAGCTCACGGAGGAACACGTTCACTGCACGTCCTCCTTCTGGTAGTAGTGCATGAAGATCTCTTCCAGGTCCGGCTCCTCGACCAGGAAGTCGATGAGGTCCTGCTCGGCGAGTATCTTCGTGATGTCGTTGACGCGGCCGCGGTACAGGAAGCTCACCGAGTGATTGGCTATCGCGAGGTCGCCCACGCCGTCGATGTCGAAGGCTGATGCGTCAGGCGTGTTGACCAACTCGAGTTTGAAGCGCTTCGTGCTGTTCTCAAGCAGCGTCTTGATCTGCTCGACCTTGACGATGGTGCCGTCTTTGATGATGGCCACCCGGTCGCAGAGTTTCTGCACCTCGCCGAGGATATGCGACGAAAACAGTATCGTGGCGCCCTTCGCGTTCTCTTCCTTGAGCAGGTGGAAGAACTGCTGCTGGATGAGCGGGTCGAGCCCCCCGGTCGGCTCATCGAGGATGATGAGTTTGGGCTCGTGCGCGAGTCCCTGGATGATGCCGACCTTCTTCTTGTTGCCGTACGAGAGGTCGTCGATCTTCTTCTTCAGGTCGAGGTCGAGCAGTTCAGCCAGGTGCTTGATGCGTGTGCCGATAACCTTCTGGTCCTTGTTGTAGAAACTCGCTGAGTACTTCAAAAGGTCGATGGCGCGCATGTCGTCGTAGTAGAAGACCTCCGAGGGTAGGTAGCCGATCTCCTGACGGATCTCCGGGCCGGACTTGATGACGTCCTTGCCGAAGATGGTCGCAGAGCCACTCGTGGCGTAGATGAGACCGAGGAGGGTTCTGATCGTCGTTGACTTTCCAGCCCCGTTCGGTCCGATGAAACCGTAGATCTCACCCTCGTTGACAGTCATGTCGACATCGACGATGCCTCTCGACGTGCCGTAGAACTTCGTCAGCTTGCTGGTCTCGATCGCATTCATCGCTGCTCCATTGGTCGCCCACCTGAGCCGTGCAAGAGTCACAGAGGAGAATATTCCCAATCGCGTGCGTTGGTGCTCCGCAATCAGTCTACTCTTCCGTTTGGATGTGGAAACTAGAGAGGCGACCCTCCCGTCCGAGGCTTCGTCTGGCATGACATGCGCTTATTCCACGCGCGGCGCGGCTTGCTTCGCTCTGGCGGCGATTCTGGTAGCCTGGTGCCCGCGAACCAAACGAATCCCGGAGGTTTTACGTGGATAGGAGCGAGGCCATCAGAGCGCGGCGTGCGGCACAGGGGCGCGAGGAGCCCGCGCGACCGGGTCGTCGCGTCCAAACCCCGCGCCATAAGCGCCCGTCACGACCCGCCGAGCGCCCCCGCAAGAAGGGCGGCGTCGGCCGCGTTCTCGCCGGACTTGCGATCGTGCTTATCGTGCTGGTCGCCGCTGGCGCCTCGGTCGCCTGGTTCTATCTCTACAAGCC
>JBBQIR010000047.1:0-17626 GCA_038325105.1 Coriobacteriia bacterium | reverse complement strand
CTCCGGGAGGGCACTGATCCGGACAACGAGTACGAGCGATGGGTTCTCCGCTTCTTCGAACTCATGAAACAGCTCCCCGAGCTCTCCGAGGAGCCCCTTACGCTCACGCGTCTTCTTGAACTACACACTCTTCTCGTTTTGGACAAGAGCACCGGTGGTGTGTTCCGCACGACCGACATCACCCCCGGTCCGGGAATCGAACTCCCCACTGATGGCGTTGGCGTGCTCTCGGCTCGGATACCAGGTGAGATGAACGCGATTGCCAGCTATGGCTCTCGTGACCAGAAACCGTTCGTCCATCCGCTCATCAAAGCAGTCATCCATTTCTACTGGATTCGCCGTGTCCAACCTTTCACCGTCGCCAATGGCCTCTTCGCCCGCCTGGTCGCACACATCTACGAGTACCAGCAAGGCTACCAAAGCCTGCCATTCACACCTCTCACCCGTACGGTCAGCGCCGTGTGGGCTATTCCGCCGCAGGCCACTGAGGAGGACTCCCGCTTCGACGCGACGTCCTTCATCATCCAGCGGCTCTATCTCTTCCTCGACGCCTACGTCGGTGCCGAGCGCGAGACACGAGACGCGGTAGAGCGGCACCACGCGCTTCAGGCCCGGTTTGAACTCCTCGGCATCAACCATCGCCAGGCGCGAATCCTCGACAAAGCCCTTGCGGATCCCTCGGCTGTCTTCACCATTAGGCGTCACGCACTCTTGCGGGAACTCGCATACGAGACCGCCCGTCAGGACTTCCTCCAGCTGGTGAGCGCCGGGTACCTGGACCAGCAGAAGCGCGGGCGGGTATTCGAGTTCAGGCTTGCCCAAGACGCCAAGAGGCAACTCGCCGGCAAGCTGCACACGTCCTAGGCTCTCGCTAGCTACCTACACGAAAACAGGGACCTCGCCATCATCGGCGAGGTCCCTACATGTTTTATGGTGCGGGTGAAAGGAGTTGAACCTTCACGGGGTTGCCCCCACATGGACCTGAACCATGCGCGTCTGCCATTCCGCCACACCCGCGTAGCGTGCGTAGGCGATACTACCACAGGGGCGGAACAGGGGAAACGTTAGAACAGGCGGTTCACGCCCCTGTGGGGCAACCCCGTGAAACACCTCGGAACGGCATTGGATTGCGGGTGAATACTGGACGAATTGTTAGAGCGACTTCAGAACAGATGGTGTCCTGCCCATGTCCATACCAGTGAGATTCATCGCTCTTCTTCGAGCACGGGGCTACTTCGCGCTCAACATAGTCACGCAAGTTGCCGAGTATTGAAGTACCAATCAACCGGAGGTGGGCACCTGTGGGCAAACTGTACGACCACGCGCAGCGCATCGAGCAACACATCAAGGCCAACAACCTCGATGTGTTCAAGACGCGAGGAGCGATAGCGCTGAAGGCGGGGTTCATCATCTCGCTCGTCACGCCCAATGATCCCGACGATCCCGACAGGATCGCGGCGCTCGAGTCCGCGGCACAGAGCATTCTCGACCTCCGGCTCGGCTGACGGGCTGCTCGTCGAAGGACGGTGGTCTTTCCGGGACAAGCCCGACGCCGTACACGCACATAGCCTTTGAGACACCACCATCCGAATTGCAGCAAGGAGGCGGGCAACGAATGAAGAACCTCTCTATACGCACGCGGATTCTCGCCGGCGTAGTGTTGGTCAACCTGCTCGGTGCCATCGTATTGATGCTCTTCCTGCACCAGTCGTACTCGAGCGGGCTCCTGGCCGCGGCGGACGATGCAGCTATCCAGGGTCGCGCCGCGTGGGAGCAGTTCTCCCCCCCTGACGGCTTTCACCCCGTGGCGGAGCCGGCCCGTGCACTGAGCGTCCTCGCCCGGATGAAGGCGGTCACGGGAGCCGACTACGGCCTGCTCGTCGACAAGGACGCGGTCGACGAAGCTGCGTACGCTGCGGCGCGCGAAGCTATCGGCGAGCAGTCTGTGTGGGACGAGGATGACAGCTACGGGCTGCTGGTGACAACCAGCGCAGAGGCAGCCGAGCGGATGCAGTTCGACCCCGCACCGTCTGACATCCCCAAACAGGGCCGGGGTGTCGGGCTCGACGTCGGCTCGTGCTGGCACGCCTGCCACGGCACGGGCAGTGACGAAGACTACTGGTCCGTGCGGGCGAGCAACGATGAAACGAGCAGCGGTCACGCAGTCTTTGCCGTCTACTCCGGCGGCATTGACCCGATTGGCATCATCTACGTGATAGAGGATGTCTCCACGCGGGCCGATGAGGCCGAGCGCACGCTCTTGCAGACGATCATCGCAGTGAGCATCACGCTCATCGTCGCCACCCTGACCATCGGTGCGCTCATGGACATCCTGATTCTCAGGCGTCTGAAGCGGATGACAACGCACATTCAGGACATCTCCATGCGTGTGGCAGGCGGCGACTTTGACGCTCAGTTCGAGCCGGATGGATCGAATGACGAGATCGGCTCGTTCGAGAAGTTCTTCGCCGACTTCATCGGTCTGGTGTCGATGACCCTGAAACAACTCTCACGCCGAGAGTAGCGCACACACGAGGGGTGCCGGGTCATCATCAGATCGCCTGGCGGGTTCACGAAATAGGGAGGAATGTGCACATGAGCTACAAGCGCTGGATGGTCGCCCTTCTGACGGGAGTCCTGGTGTTCGGCCTGGTGGCCGTACCCGGATGCGCCGCAGACAAGCCCGCAGTAGAGGAAGCGGCCACCGAAGAGGTAGCCGGAGCCTCGACCGACGTGCGGGCTGCGATGATTGACGCCGCCAACGAGTACTTCAAGAATGAGCCCGTACCGACGATTGCGGGTGTCGATCTGCTCAAAGCGGTGCAGGAACAAGACACCCGCTACCAGATCGTGGACATCCGTTCCGCCGAGCACTACGCCCTCGGTCACATCGAGGGTGCGATCAACATCCCGTTCAAGACGATCGCGGATGACGAGAGCATCGCGATGCTCGACGACGCCAAGAAGATCGTCGTCGTGTGCTACACCGGCCATACCGCCTCGATGGCGAACATGGTCTGGAACATGCTCGGTTACGATGCCCTCACGCTGAAGTTCGGCATGAGCGGATGGGTTGCCGACAAGGCCATCGTGGGCGTGGATATCCCCGGCAAGGCCGGAGAGGGCTATCCAACCGTGACCGCTCCCACCGTCGCGACCGGCGGCTTCACAGCTCCCGAGCTCGAGGGTGAGTACGCTGACGTTGCCGAGGCCATCAAGGAGCAGACCAAGGCGTACTTCGCCAAGGACCTCGCCCCAACGATCGCCCCCACCGACGTTCATGGGGTCGTGCAGACGAAGGATCCCGGCTACCAGATCGTCTCGGTGCGCAAAGCCGAGGACTACATGACGGGCCACATCGATGGTGCCATCAACATCATGTGGACCGATATTGCCGACAACCTCGACAAGATCGATCCGGACAAGAAGATCATCATCTACTGCTACACCGGTCACACCGGCGGCGAGGCAGCGATGTTCCTAAACCTCATGGGTTACGAGACGTACAACATGAAGTTCGGCATGAGCGGCTGGACCAATGACCCGGCCATGGGCGGCCTCCAAGGCTTCGATCCCGCTACGGTTCCGGGCTACCCGACCGTGCAGTAGCGCCCTGCGCCACAGAGAACACACAAGGAGGGCCTCGCATCTGCGGGGCCTTCTTTCAGTGCGGGGTAGCCTACGGCTCCGGGTTCATCACCCGCGCGCGACCGGCGAGAAGATGGCAAGCCGCTCCCCTTCGACCAGCACATGATCCGGGGCGCGCAAAGCGGACGTCTGTACGACATAGCCGCACCCGCTCGCGGATTGGAGGGTAGACTTCAACTCATGGACACCATGACCCCCGAACTCGTGCCACCAACCCGTTTCGCCGAGCGGATCCGGACCGCGCGCCCGGAGGCCTCCTTCGCCGTGCGCGTCGACACACTCATGCTCAACGTTGGGCTCCGGTGCGATCTGGCGTGCGCCCACTGTCACCAGTCCTCCTCGCCCGAGCGCTCCGAGGTCATGGCGCGCGAAACGATGCTCGACGCACTGCGGATGGCCGAGATACTCCACCCGTCACTCATCGATGTCACCGGCGGAGAGCCGTCGCTCTGGCCGCTCCTTCCGGAACTGGTCGAAGCTGTTCGTGAGCTCGGCGTGAACGTCCGCGTGCGCACGAATCTCGTCGCGCTGACGCGTCCTGATTGCGCTCACCTCCCTGCACTCTTCGCCAAGAGCGGCGTCTCGATCCTCGGCTCGCTGCCCGGGATGAATGCCCGCGAAGTGGCCGAGCAGCGCGGCACCGCGTTCGACCGCTCTCTCACTGCGCTCCGCACGCTAGCAGACCTCGGCTACGCCGACGGCGACCCGGCGCTCACGCTCGACATCGCGTACAACCCGCCCCTCGGCGAGCTATCTCGCTCAGAAGCCGCGCTTGCCGAGGAGTTCCGCGCTGCGCTGTCGCCGCTCGGTGTGCGTTTCGACTCGCTTCGCGTGATCGCGAACGTCCCGGCAGGACGCTACGCACGACGTCTGCGGGAAAGCGGCGCATACGACGCCGAGCTGACCCGGCTGGCCGGCGCATTCAACGCCGACGTCCTCGGCGGGCTCGCATGTCGGCACGGCATCGAGGTGGCGTGGGACGGCACGCTCTCGGACTGCGATTTCAATCTCGGAGCGGGGATCCGCGTGACCGACGGCCCTCGCACACTCGCGGAGGCCCTGGCGCTTGGCAACAGCCTCGCCGCGACCCTCTCGGCACGGCGGATCGCGTTCGGCCCGCACTGCTATGCGTGCACCACCGGCGCGGGCTCGGGTTGAAACGGCGCGCTCACGTGACCCGGTCGGGTCGCGAGAACATCATCTGCATCCTCGCCCGATTCCCGCGTCTCGGCGAGGCGAAGACGCGCCTAACGCCGCCGCTTTCTGCCGAGGAAGCCCTCGACCTGCACGATCGTCTCACCCGACAGGCCGTGCGCAGTGTCCGCGCGCTGGCCGTGACCGGTGAAGCCCGGGCCGAGATTCGCACCGACGCCGCCTTCCAGCGGGCCGCGAATGAGTGGATCCGCGAGCGTGATATCGGCTACCGCTATCAGGGCTCGGGTGATCTTGGCGCGCGCATCGCGCTCGCCTTCCACGACGCGTTCAGGCGCGGAGCGAAGCGGGCGATCGTGATCGGCAGCGATTGCCCGCGGCTCTCGGCACCCGTCCTCCGGGACGCCCTTGGACGGCTCTCGGCCATCGACGTCGTGCTCGGACCTGCCGAGGACGGCGGCTACTACCTGATCGGACTCACGCGCGACGCGATGAAGCGGGGCGCCGCTGCGCTCTTCTCGGACATGCCCTGGAGCACGGACGCGGTTCTCTCGCGGACGCTGGAGCGAGCCGAGGATGCCGGGCTTGAGACCGCGCTTCTTGTGCCACTGCCGGACGTCGACCGCCCTGAGGACCTGCAGGATGCTGAACTCGCACTCGCCCGCTCCAGAGTCGCTCCCAATGCGTGTGTGTCGGTCGTGATTCCCGCCCTCGATGACGCCGCGCTCGTGCCGGAGGCGATCGCAAGCGCCCGGATCGCGGGAGCAGCCGAGATCATCGTCGTCGACGGCGGCTCCCGGGACGACACGCGTGAGGTCGCCGCTGCGGCGGGTGCGCGTGTCGTTGAATCGCCACCCGGCCGAGCGCGCCAGATGAACACCGGCGCGGCGCTCGCCGAAGGTGAGGTGCTGCTCTTCCTGCACGCCGACACGACCCTGCCTGCGGGTGCGTGCGAATTCGCCGTGGATGCGTTCGCGCAGCCGCGCGTCGTCGCCGGTGGCTTCAGCTTCGCCGTCCCGCGAAGCGCCCGCCACTCCCGCCTCATCTCGGGCGTCGGCCGGGCGCGAGGGCGCCTCGGCGGCTCCCCGTGGGGTGACCAGGGACTCTTCGTCTCGCGCGACACGTTCGTCGAGCTGGGCGGCTTCCCGGACCAGCCAACGATGGAAGACTTCGAATTCGGGCGGCGGCTGAAGCGGTTCGGGCGAGTGGTCACGCTCCGCGAACGCGCTATCACCTCTGCGCGCGCCTGGGCGGAGCACGGCTTGCTGCGACCGACGCTCACCAACCTGGCGGTCATCGCTGCGTATCGGTGTGGCGTCAGCGCCGAGCGCCTCGGCCGCTGGCGGCGGCGAATCGCCCCGGGCTCGGACTGACGCGAGGCTCACTCCTCGGTGGCGGCACCCGTCGCGCTGACGCCTTCCGGCGAATCGGGGAGCACCTCGGCCGCACCCTCGGCGCTTGCCTCGACGATCTCCGGGATCTCCGACTCGGGCAGTCCGGCGTAGTGCATCTCTTCGGCCTCGGCCTCTTCGATGAGCGCGCTCTGCTGGCGCCAGAGTTCGCGCTCCTCGGGCTCTCCAAGCGGCTTCTCATCACCGTCGTCGGCGGGCCCGGTCATCCCGACGTCCCAGGACTTCGCCGGCGAGCGGTCGAGACTCTCGAAGGTCTCATCGGCGGCCCTGGCCACCTCGACGCCGTAGCTGTACGGCACATCATCCACAGTGCCCGGCACTCCGTCGTCGTTCACAGGATCCTCGACGTAGTCGTCCTCGGCACACGTATCGTCGTTGCACTCGACTTCGTGGCCGCCGTTGCGAGAGACCAAGACGCCGCCTTCGCGCACGAGCTCCTCGTCACCGAACCGGGTGTCATCGTCTTTCGGGGTCACGGCACGCCTCCTCATATCCGGTCATCATGAAGTTCCTTCCCGAGAAGGCGCACGGTGAAAGCGCGAAACGATCCTGGCTTATGGCATTTCCCGCGATCCTGGTCCCACAGGCTCCAGAATGCCCTCGAGCGTAACGATATCGGTCGACGAGACGACGCCGACGATGCGGTCGGAACCCTCTTCCTCCACGATGGGCACGCGGTCGAAGTCCCCCTCGGTCATGATCTCGACGACGCGGCGCACGGTATCGCCTGGAAGCGCGGTGCAGACATCGCGAACGACCACATCCGAGACGAGCATCTGCCCTCGCTCCTCGGCGGTGAACGTGTTGACGTCGGAGAGCCCGATGATGCCGATGAGGCGCTTGCCGTCGGTGACCGGGAGGGACTTGTGGCGAAGCTTGACGACGTAGTCACTCACGAAATCGCGGAGGGTGATGCTCTCGGGAACACCGATCACGTCCTTAGTCATGATGTCGCTCACGCGAATGTCGAGCATTCGGTCGAGACGCGACTCGCGCCTCCATCTCTGACTCGATGAGATCGAAGTCTTGCCGGCGACGGCATACGCCACGGCCGCACCGACCAAACCCGGAATGATGTACCCCGAACCGCCGGTCGTCTCGGCGATGAACGCCGCGGCAGCAAGCGGCGTGTTGTAGCCCGCAGCCAGGAATGCGGCCATTCCCACGACCGGAAAGAGCGCAGGGGTCGAGCTGCCCGGCAGCAAGCTCCCGAGCAACGAACCCGCTCCAGCTCCAAGCACGATCATCGGGATGAACACGCCTCCCGCTGCGCCCGAGCCAAGCGTGGCGACGATGGCGCCGGTCTTGAGGATGAGCAGCCAGAGGGTTTCCCGCGCGCCGAACGATCCCGCCACGAGACCTTGCACGAGGTCGTATCCCGTACCGAGCACGAGCGGCTTGCCAAAGAGCGCATGACCGACCAGTCCCAGGAGACCGACGATCAGCCCGCCCGTTGCCGTCCGCGCCCAGAGCGGAAGGCCGCTTTGCCGGGCGAGACGCACCGCAGTCTTGAACGACGCAATGAATACGCGCGCAAACAGCCCCACAACGAAGCCGAGAACGATCGCCCACCCGAGGTCAGCCGGTGCCATCGAATAGCGCTCGGCGACATAGAAGAGAGGCGACACGCCGAGAAACGACACGAGCACGAGGTACGAAGAGACCGCCGCGACAAGCGAAGGGATGAGCGCCTCTCGGGTCATATCGTCCATGTACGGCACTTCGAGCGCGAACACGATTCCCGTGAGCGGCGCCTTGAAAATCGCCGCGACTCCGGCTGCCGCCCCCGCGACCATGAGCGTGCGCACGTCGGCCTCATCGAATCCCAGACGCTTGCTCTTCCGCATCACCCATGAGCCGACAACGCCACCGATGTAGATGCTCGGCCCCTCAAGACCGGCACTCCCGCCGAACCCGAGCGTCGCAACGGCTGCCAGCACCTTTCCGGGCGCCGACCGGTAGTCGAACACGCCGCGATGGTGGTGAAACGCTTCGATGACCTCTTCCGTCCCGTGAACGTCAGGTTCCTTTGTGAAGCGTTGGAGGATGAATCCGGAAAGCGCCAGGCCGAGCGTCGGAAAGAGAACCGTGCCCCATGGGGTCATGGCGTACGTTGAGACAGTGCCCCAGATGAACTCGTAGATGAGCCAGTGAACAGCGGTGACCGCCAGACCGACAAGCACGCCAACAACGACGGCAGCGAGGAACCACTTCTTGAGGCGCAACCAAAAGACGCCCGTCCCCTGACGGGTCGCCTCGGCGTAGCTCTTGAGTCTGGATCGAACGGGAAACTCCACTGCTCTCCTCGCACCCTCTCCCTCCCGAGTGTACCGCAAGGTCGCGAAGCAGCCGGATGAGGGCCCTGAACCGGCCATCGCCATCCACAGCGCCGTTCGCCGAGAAGATCGACAGAAGCAGCCCCTTCAGCGGTAGCATCTAACCGTTACTCAACGCTACCCCGGGGAGTGGTTGTCATGATTCGCACCGACCGTCTCGTGACCCGTTCGATCTCGATCCTTCTGTGCGCGCTGCTGGTGCTGCTCATAGTGCCCAGTGCGCCCCAACAGGCACATGCGTTCGCGTCGATCTACGTGGACGTTGCCACGGGCAACGACACCACCGGTGACGGCTCGATCGGCTCGCCGTATAAGACGATCGGGAAGGGCAACGCACAGGCGTTCATCGACGGTGGGGGCAACGTCTACGTCAACCCCGGGACCTACAACGTGGCATCGGGCGAGACGTTTCCGATCAGCATCCAGGTGGGCAACATGATCGTCGGCATGTCCGACGGCGTTGTGGTCGACGCGGCCGGCTCGGGGCAAGCGGCATTCTACTGCGAGAACGGCAACGGCTCCACCGGACTCGAGTCGCTTACGATCACCGGCGGCAATTCGAGCGAACGAGGCGGCGGCATACGTATCCTCAACACAATCAACCAGAACCGCCCGATCATCCGCAGGTGCACCTTCGTGGGCAACCAGTCGGCGGACGCCGGGGGTGGGATCGCGGTTGAGAACGCGAAGGCGTCGATCGTCGACTGCGCCTTTGAGGAGAACACCGCTCAGGAGGGTGGCGGCATAGCGGTCATCGGCAGTGCGGCCAGTGCGATCGTCTCGGACTGCACATTCACCGGAGATACCGCGGTGACAAGCGGAGGCGGCGCTCACGTCTACCAGGGCATTGTCAGCGTTTACCGCTGCACGTTCACCGGGACTCAGGGTGGCGCCAACTGGCAGGGCGGCGCTATCTCGGTTCAGGACGTGAGTAGCTTCTTTATGGCTGACAGCACACTCTCAGAGTGCAGCGCGGGCGTAGGTGGCGGCATCTACCTGGGCCAGGTGGACTCGGCGAGCATCTACAACTCCGTGTTCGACCGCTGCGCGGCAGCGATTCGCGGCGGCGCGATCTCCGCGAGCGACTCGAGTCTATCGCTCTACTCCTCAACGCTTGTCGGCAATACCGCTGTGAGTAGCAACGACACTCTGCACTTCGCCTCGGCCATGCCGCAGACGATCGACATCTGGGACGCCATCGTGTGGGACGAATCCGGTGATGAGATCGGCCCCCTGCCGACCACGGTGGAGTATTCGTGCGTCAGTAACGCTGCGGTGACCGGCACGGGCGTTATCCACACGAACCCGATGTTCGTCTCGACTACCGGGGCCGTGGACTATCAGCTTAAGAACGGGTCGCCATGCATCGATACGGGCGACCCGGCATCAGCTCTCGACTATGACCTGCTCAATGCCGACCGACCGCTCGATGGCAACGGCGACACCGTAGCCGTACATGACATGGGTGCCTACGAACACCCCGTACCCGTCCTCGAGCGACTCGAGGGCACGGACCGATACAAGACCGCGTGCGAGATCTGGCGCTCCGAGATGAGTTCGGCGCAGACCGCGATCATCGTGACCGGCGAGAACTTCCCGGATGCACTCTCGGCATCCGCGCTTGCGGGAGCCGTCAACGGGCCGCTGCTCCTCGTGCAGAAGAACGCCATTCCCGCCGCGGTAACGGCGCTTCTCTCGGACTTCGGCGTTACCGACTGCATCATCGTGGGCGGCGAGACCGTGGTCTCGCCTGGCGTTGAGAACATGCTCAAGAACACGTACATAGTCAGCCGAATCGACGGAACTGACCGCTACGCTACCGCTGCTAAGGTCGCCCTCGAGGTCAAGAACCGCATGGGAAGGGCGTTTCCCGGCGCTGTCTTCGTGGCGACCGGCGCCTCATTCCCCGATGCGCTCGCCGCTTCGCCGATCGCGTACGCCACCGGGATGCCGATTCTCCTGACGCGCACGACGGCCCTGCCGGCAGACTCGACGAACGCGATCGAAGACGTCGGTGCAACGGAGGCGATCGTCGTAGGCAGCGACACGGTAGTGTCGGCTGCGGTCTATAACCAGTTGGGTACCACCGGATCAATCACCACACGCGACCGCTGGTATGGAGCGAACCGCTACGAGACAGCCCGCGACGTCGCCAGTGAAGCGGTCGACGCAGGACTTGGTGCATGGCAGTACACGGGCATTGCAACCGGAACGAACTTCCCCGATGCACTCGCAGGAGGGGCCGCTGCAGGCTCGGCGGGCGGCGTTCTGTTGCTGACCGACCCGACAACGCTGTCCTCCGCAACCAGAGGTGCCATCACGACGAACAAGGCGAAGATCTTCAGCATTCACATCTTCGGCAGCGACAAAGCGGTGACCACGTCGGTCCGCAACGCGATCGACGCGATCTGGCCGTAGGGAACCGATAAAGACACCGCACGGGCGCCCATTCGCCATCCCCTGCCCACGACGCGATACAATCGCGTCGGACAGGAGACGAAGGGCGCCCGTGGAACAACCGCTCATCCTCGATCGCTACCGCCCGCTCACCGACCTCGGCAGCGGCGGTCATGGCGACGTCGTTCTCGCCTTCGACACCAAGATGGCGCGTCGCGTGGCAATCAAGCGCCTCCCCCTCCCGGTAGACCGCGCCGGCCGCCCGCTCGCGAAAGCCGGTCTTGCCGAGGCACGCACTGCCGCGATGCTCAACCACCCCGCGATCGTTACCGTCCACGAGTGGGACACCGACTCCGATGAGGCGTTCATCGTCATGGAGGCGGTAGAAGGCGCCTCTCTTGCCGACATCCTCGACGACATGGGTGAACCGCTCACGCTCGACGAGACCGCTGCCGTTGTCGAGGCGCTCGTCTCAGCACTCGCGTTCGCGCACGACAACGGCGTGCTGCACCTCGACCTGAAGCCAGGCAACGTACTCGTCACGCCGGACGGTCGCGTGAAAGTCGCCGACTTTGGCGTCTCGGCACTCACAGACGCGTCAGGCAGCGCGCACGGCACGGCGGGCACCATCGGCTACATGCCGCCCGAGCAGCTCCGTGGCGAGGCTCTCGACGAGCGTACGGACGTCTGGGCACTGGCCGCACTCATCTACGAACTCCTCACCGGCGCGAACCCCTTCGATGCGGACACGCTCGAGGGATCGCTCTTCAAGATCGAGATCGCCGAGGTACCCGGCCCGAGCGAGTTCGAGCCCGGGCTCCCCGAGCCGCTCGACGACGTACTCCTCGCGGCTCTCGCGCCCGAAGCGTTCGAGCGCTACCCCGACGTCGTCACGTTCGGCGCCGCGCTCCTGCGCTTCCTCGGCGATCCAGCCGCCGGCCGCTCGTCGCTCGCCGAGGTCGCCTCCTCACTCTTCGGCGAGGCCGCCCCCGCGTCGGCCGAGCAGCTCACGCCGCTCGGCCTCTGGGACCGTCTCGCGCGCTTCTCGAGCGCGGCCCGCCGGTTCTGGGCGGCTGCCGCCTGCGGGTGGCTCGCGTGGGCCGGCCTCACTGCGTTCGGCCTCACGCTCACCCCCGCGCTTGGCGGCGCCGCGCTCGTTGCGCTCGCGGCCGCGCTCGCACCCGGGCTGGGACTCGCCGTGGCCGCACTCGCATTCGGCGCCGGTATCATCGCGAAGGGCTCCATCATTGGCGGCATCGCGTTTCTCGTGCCCGCGCTCGCATTCTGGCTGTACGCCGGACGCTTCGGCGGCGGCGACGCGCTCGCGCCGCCCGCTGCGCCCGCTCTCGCGGTCGCACGCGGGGCGCTCGCGACGCCGCTTCTCCTCGGCTATCTCTTCGAGCCGCTGCCTGCCGCGATCGCCGGAGCCACGTCGGCTGCCGCCGTGATGGCGGTTTCGGCTGCCACGGGCGGGCGGGCGCCGTACCTGAGCGTCGATGCGCGCTTCTTCGTCGACCCCTGGTCGCAAACGAGCGTCATGGCCTCGAACATCCGCGGGCTCCTCGCACCGGGTCCGATCATCGCGGTGCTGGCGTGGGCGCTCGCTGCAGCGCTCTGCTCGCTCGCGTGCAGACGCGCCACCCGCACGTTGGCAGTCGCCGGCATCATGCTCGGCGGCGCGGCGCTCACCGCTGGGTATGCGGCCTGGTCGGTCCTCGCGGGCGACGTGCTGGCGCCCGAAGCGTTCCTCCCGCACGTTGGCGTGGCGCTCATGCTCATGGTGATCGTGGTCGCTCTCGGCGCTCCGACACGTCCCGAGGAGCCGTAGGCGGCCCTACGCCACAGCAACGGCACGCCATCGTTTCCCTGTCGCTGCTGGTATAGTCTTGTGTCTGGGCATGGTTCCGACAGCATCGAGGCAATCGCGCATGAGCATCCTCTCAAACTTCGAAGATCGCATCGGGGCAAGCATCGAGGGTCTCTTCGCAGGGGCCTTCCGGTCACCGGTGCAGCCTGCCGAACTCGCCAAGTCGCTCGGCCGGGCGATGGACGACGGCCGCGTCGTCGGCGTCGGCAAGGTGTACGCGCCGGTCGCGTACTCGGTCGCTCTCTCTCCTGAAGATGATGAGCAGTTCGGCAGCTTCAAGCCCACCCTCGGCGGCGAACTCTCCACCTACCTCACCGACCACGCGCGCGAGCACAGTTACGCGCTCCCCTCGCGTCCGTCGGTTGCCTTCACCGTCCACGACGATCTGCGCCTCGGGCGTTTCCGCGTAAGCGCAACCCTGGCCGAGGATGACGGCAACCTCGACAATCCCTCGGCCGCGGTTCCCTCGCGCCGACGTCCAACGATCACGTCGGAGGGCATCGCAACCGTAACGGTCGGCGATCTCGCGCACGACGTCGCTCTCCGCGGCGACCAGGTCGTGGTCGGGCGTCTCTCGGACTGCCAGATCTGTCTCGCCGACACGAACGTGTCGCGCCGACATGCGGCGTTCATCAGCATCGACGATGGCTGGGCGATCGAGGACCTGGAAAGCACAAACGGAACGCGCCTCAACGGGCAACCCGTAACGCGGGCGCGGCTTCGCGACGGCGACATCATCGAGATCGGCCTCACGCAGCTCGCCTACCACGAACCGCGGGGCTAGCATGGTCGACGTCGTTCTTCTCTTTGGCCGGATCCTTCTCCTGGCGATGCTCTACCTGTTCCTGTATGCAACGGTTCGCGCCGGCGTGGGCATGGTGGTAACCGGCGGTATCCGCAAGCGCGCAGCGGGACTTGCTATCAGCGTGGTCGAAGGCCCGCGCGAACTTCGCGGCGTCATCTTGCAACTCTCGGGACCGATTCTCATTGGCCGCTCTCCCGATGCGGACCTCGTGATTGCAGACGACTTCGTCTCCTCGATCCACGCAAAGGTCTCACCATCGGGTGACGGCGCGATCGTGGAGGACCTCAACTCCACGAACGGCACGATCGTCAACGGCCAGCCAGCGACCCGTCCGCTCCGAGTCCGCGAGGGCGATCTCATCGAACTCGGCACCAACCGGCTCAAGGTCGTGCGCGCATGAGTCCGCGCAGAGGCGCGCTCCACCATGCGGGCGGGACCGACGTCGGTCTCATCCGCTCGGGTAACGAGGACTCGTACCTCGTGAACGCACCGCTCTTCGCGGTCGCTGACGGCCTCGGCGGCCACCAGGCCGGCGAGGTAGCAAGTCGGCTCGCGGTCGAGGTCCTGCTCGGCGAAGCACCCAAGCGCGCGGATGCCAAGGCGCTCGCGCGGGCAGTCAGAAGCGCGAACGCCGCGGTCATCGAGGCCGCCCAGTCAGGCGTGGGGCGCACGGGTATGGGCACGACGATCACGGCTGCGATGGTGGACGGCACGCGGATCGTGTTCGCGCACGTCGGTGACAGCCGCGCGTATCTGCTCCATCTCGGCACGCTCACCCAGGTCACCGAGGACCACTCGATGGTCGCCGACATGGTGCGCGCGGGCACGCTCACGCTCGAGGAATCCCGGGTGCACCCGAGCCGGAGCGTCATCACGCGGGCGCTCGGCTCGGACCCGAACCTGCTCGTCGATGCGTTCGAGGTCACGGCGTCACCGGGGGACCGGCTGCTGCTGTGCTCCGACGGCCTCACCAGCATGGTCGAAGACGCGGAGATCGAGAGAATTCTCGCAACGTCTCCCGCACCGCAGACCGCCGTAGCGACGCTCATCGCCACCGCCAACGACGGCGGCGGGCAGGACAACATCACGGCAGTCGTCGTCGACATCGACGGGAGCGCGGCCATGGGCGCCGCGCCACACCCCGAAGCCGCACCGACCCGCCAGGCGGACGGCCGCCGGTGGCTCTCCCGCATCGCCTGGTTGTTCGCGGCCATCGCAATCGTTGCTGCCGCTGCGTACTCGGCGTACGGATACGCTCGCTCGCAGGCGTACGTTATCGATCAGGGCGGCGTGGTGGTCATTTACCGTGGCGTGCCGGGCGAATTCGCTGGTGTAACGCTCAACTGGCTCGAATCGGTCACCGACATCCCCACGGATGCGCTCGATCCTATCACGGCCGCACGGCTCAAAGAGGGCGTGCGTGTCGACGGCCTCGCGCCGGCCTTCGCGCTCATCGCCGAGTACAAGCTCCGGGTGGAACCGTCGTCGGGCACGTCAGCTCCGGCGGACCCGACAGTGACGCCGTGATCGCGATGCGCTCGCGTCGCGATACGGAACTCCTGCTCATCCTCGCAGCCGCGCCCGCGATTGCGCTCCTGTTCGCGCTCGTACACGGCGCCGCCCGTGCGACACTCACGTGGCAGGACTTCGCGGTTCCGCTCGGCGTGCTCGTGGCGTTCCTCGGCGCACACGTGGCTGCGCGGTACTTCGCCCCGGGAGCGGATCCCGTGCTGCTGCCCATCGTGTTCGCACTCACGGGGACCGGGCTCGCGTTCATGACGCGGCTCGACACCGCACTCGCCGCGAGCCAGGTGGTGTGGGTGTTCGGCGGCGTGTTCGCTCTCGTCGTCACGCTGGCGGTCGTGCCCTCGCTCGAGCACCTCGCGCGCTACAAGTACACGATCGCACTCGTCGGCGTCATCTTGCTCGTCGCGCCCGCGATCATCGGCGTCGAGGTCAACGGCGCGAAGCTCTGGCTGCGGTTCGCGGGCATGTCGTTCCAACCCGCGGAGGTTGCCAAGGTGCTCATCGTCGTCTTCCTTGCGGCGTACCTCGCCGAGAACCGCGAGGTCCTCTCGGTATCGACGAAGCGCGTTATGGGCATCTGGCTTCCGCCGCTCAAGCACCTCGGCCCGGTCGTCTTCATGTGGATGCTCTCGCTCTTCGTGCTCGTTGCCGAGAAGGACCTCGGTTCGAGCCTGCTGTTCTTCGGCCTGTTCCTCGTGATGATCTATGCGGCGACCGGGCGAACCAGTTACGTCATCGTGGGTCTCGCCCTCTTCGGTGTGGGTGCCGCTGCCGCGTTCACTATGTTCACGCACGTCCAGACGCGGGTGGCCATCTGGCTCGACCCGTTCGCCGACGCGACCGGACGCGGCTACCAGCTGGTGCAGTCGCTCTTCGCGTTCGCTGCGGGCGGCATGATCGGCGTCGGGCCTGGCCGGGGCCTGCCCGACCGCATCCCGTTCATTCAGACCGACTTCATCTTCGCCGCGATCGGTGAGGAGCTCGGGCTCATCGGCGGCGCGGCGATCATCCTCGCGTACCTCGTCTTCTGCCTTCGCGGGCTCGCGACAGGCACGCGCGCGCGCTCGGACATGGCGGCGTTCACGGCTGTCGGCCTCGTCGCCGCCTTCGGGCTGCAAACGTTCGTCATCCTTGGCGGCGTGACCCGGCTCATTCCCCTGACCGGTATCACGCTTCCCTTCATCAGCTACGGAGGCTCGTCGATACTCGCCAACTTCATGCTGCTCGCGTTGCTCATGCGCGCGGGCGATTCGGCAACGGGGCGCGAGGCCGAGATGCTTTCCACCGGCACGACCGGCGTGCTCGGCCGCGTTGCCATCGGCCGACGGCTCACCGCTGTGGCGCTCGTGCTCGCGGCGCTGCTCGGTGCTGTAATCGCCAACCTGACCTACCTGCAGGTGTTCGCCGCACCTGCACTTGCCGCCAACCCGGCGAACACGCGCGGACTCGCCGAGGAGCTTCGCCAGGAACGCGGCGCTATCCTCACGAGCGACGCCGTCACACTCGCCGAGTCCGTCCCTGCGGGCAACGTCTTCGCGCGGGAGTACCCGGCGGGCGCTCTCGGGGCACACGTGGTCGGCTACTACAGCGCGCGGTACGGCCGGGCGGGCGTGGAAGCCGCCATGAACGACGCACTCGCCGGTAGGCAATCATTCGCGAACATGGGCGACCTCGTAAACTCGCTCGCCGGCGCTCCGGTTCCCGGTAACGACGTGCGGCTCACCATCGACAGCGAAATCCAGAAGGCGGCCGAGGGTGCACTTGGCACCAAACGCGGTGCGTGCGTCGTCCTCGACCCGAAGACCGGTGCGGTGCTCGCAATGGCAGCGAGTCCAGCGTACGACCCGGCCACCGTGGACGACGAGTGGGCGACGCTCTCCTCGAGCGCATCGGCTCCGCTCGTGAACCGCGCGGCGCAGAGCCTCTACCCGCCGGGATCGACGTTCAAGATCGTAACGCTCACCGGTGCCATCGGATCCGGCATCGCGGACGGCAAGAGTACGTTCGCCGGTCCGGCGCGAATCGAAATCGGCGGCGCACCGATCACGAACTACGGCGGCGCCGGGTACGGTACGGTCACGCTTGAGAAGGCGACTGCCAGCAGTATCAACACCGTCTACGCACAGCTTGCCGACAAGCTCGGCGCCGAGCGGCTCGTAGCGCAATCGGAACGTTTTGGTATCAACGATGAGGCCGACTTCGAGTTGCCGCTCAAGACATCACTCATGCCCGACCCGGCTGAGATGACGCAGTGGGAGACGGCCTGGGCAGGCGTCGGCCAGCCCGTCGGTGAGCATAAGAGCCCGGCCGGACCGCAGGTCACGGCGCTCCAGATGGCGCTCATCTCGGCAGGCATCGCCAACGAGGGCGTCGTCATGCGACCGTACGTGGTGGACTCGATCACCGACCACGCCGGCGCAGTGCTCTCGGCCACCACCCCGCGGGAGTGGCTGACCGCCACCGACCCGGCGACCGCATCGGC
>JBBQIR010000046.1:0-17696 GCA_038325105.1 Coriobacteriia bacterium | reverse complement strand
CCCTCGTGCCCGGCGCAAAGATCAAACTCACGTTCTCGGGCAGCAAGACACGCACGCTCACGATAGCGGGCGTCTTCGACCTCGGCAGTGCCCAGGTGAACGCCCGACAGGCATTCGTGAACGCCGACGTCCCACGTTCGCTGCTCGGCTGGCGTGCCGATGAGTACGCGGCGCTCGAAACGCAGCTCGCAAAGCCGTTCGACAGCGCGGCAGTGGCCGCCGACTGGCGGGGGCGGCTCAAGAACCTGCGGGTCGTGGAGTGGCAGGAGCAAAACGCCGACTTGCTGACCGCGCTCCAGAGCCAGGGGTCGTCGTCGTACATGATCCAGGCGTTCGTACTCATCGCGGTAGCGCTCGGCATCGCATCCACGCTCGCGATCTCTGCGGTCCAGAAGACGCGGCAGATCGGCATCCTCAAAGCGATGGGCATGAGCGACTCGGCAGCCGGCCGCATCTTCTTGTGGCAGGCGGCGCTCCTCGGCGTTGGTGGTACCGCAAGCGGGCTCGCACTCGGCTTCTTCTTACTGTGGGGCTTCTCGTTTGCGGGCGCATCGTTCTCCATCACGCCGAAGCCTATGTTCATCGCGTTCTCCGCGACGGTGGGAATCGTTGTCGCACTGCTCTCGAGCATCATCCCGATCCGCAAGACATCGGCTCTTGACCCGATCGAGGTGATTCAGGGTGGCTGAAATCCTATTGGAGGCATCGAGCCTCGACAAAGTGTATGGCGAGGGCGACACGGCCACTCATGCCCTCAGGGGAGTAAGTTTCAGCCTCGCCGAGGGAGAGTTTGCAAGCATCGTCGGGCAGTCGGGCTCGGGCAAGTCGACGCTGCTCAACATGCTCGGTCTCCTCGACACCCCGACCCGCGGCACGGTCGTGTACCGGGGGCAGGATGTCGGGCTCCTCGGGAAGCCGGCGCTTGCGAAACTCCGCAACTCACTAGTGGGGTTCGTGTTCCAGTTCCACCACCTGCTTCCGGAGTTCTCGGTGCTCGAGAACGTGCTCATGCCGGCGCTCATTGGCGGAAAGCCTGCGGCGGAATCCAAGAAGCTCGCCGAGGAGACGCTCGCGCTGCTTGGACTCGACGGGCTTGAGGATAAGGGCGCCAACCAGCTCTCCGGCGGCCAAAAGCAGCGTGTTGCGATCGCGCGGGCGCTCATGAACCGGCCGGCGCTGCTGCTGGCCGACGAACCGACCGGTAACCTCGATACCATCAACACCGAGCAGGTCTACAAGCTCTTCCGCCAGGTAGGCGCCGAGACGGGCACCGCGTTCCTCATCGTCACGCACGACCAGACTGTCGCACAGCAGACCGACCGGATCCTCGAGCTACGCGACGGCGAACTGGTGCAAGACGTTCGCAACGAATACCTGGGTACCGCGAGATAGCGGCGACCTTCCGGCGTCAGGCGAAGCTTCCGGTCACGAGCTTGCAGGCGATCTCGATCGCCCATTTGTGCACCGCGTCCAGGTCGACCCAGTCGCCGCTAGGAAGTTTCGCCATCTTCATGAGGAAGCGCTGCTGCGACGGCAGTTTGTCGGGGTCGATCCGCCCGGCGAAGTAGCCCCTCGGTGCGGCGCTCCCGAGTCCGACGTGGCCGCACACGGCCTCGTCGATCACCTCGTCGAGCGCCTTTCGAACGTCGGGTGTGTCGTCGCGCATCGTCGCGCCGACCACGAAGACAGCCGTCGGCATCGCCATGAGCTTGTCGGCGTGCCTGCTCACCCAGTCGCAGATCCCCGCATTGAGCTGACCGCCGAACACGGGTGCCCCGAGAACGACTGCGGAGTAGTCCGTGGGGTTCGGGTCGGACACGACAGAGAGCACTTCGGTGCCCAGACCGACACCGCGTATCGCGCGGCCGACTTCCACGGCAATCTCGCGCGTTGCGCCGAACCTTGTGTCGTACACAACCAGCACTCGCCCCACGCGGGTCACCTCACCCTCTAAGGTGATGTTTCGGAGCCGCGGACCGATTTCCTTTGACGTGACCGGCTCGAGCCCGTCGGCCGTTCGTCGCATCGAGCACGACGAAGCGCCTCCCGAGTGTTAAGTTATCAACGTCAAGTCCTCGCAGACAGGAGCCCGTCATGGTCCGACCCGCAAATCAGGAACTCGCCGAGAAGATCCTTCTCGCGACGGCTGAGATCATCGAGGAGAACGGCCCCGACAGCATCACGATGCGCGGCGTGGCTGATCGCATCGGTTACTCGGCAACCACCATCTACCTCTACTTCGAGAACAAGGACGACCTTCTCGACCAGACCGTCGTGCGAGCGTTCGGCTGGTTCGCCGATGCGATGCTGGCGGCAGTCGAGTCCTCTGCGCCAGACGATCGTATCCGGAACCGCGCCCGTGCGTACGTGACGTGGGCGCTCTCGCACGGCGGCATGTACCGCCTCATGTTCCAGCACGACTCGATCCGCCCGCTCGACTCCGAGACCCGCTCGGTGCAGCCCCGAACGCTCGTGGACAGCGTGGCGCTTATCGCTGACGCGATCGAGTCCGGGAGCATCCCCGGCTCGCCCGATGCCGACACGATGGCACGCATCAACTGGGCGGGCCTTCACGGCGTGGTGTCACTCGCGATGTCGGGGCGTCTGTTCGGTGCTCCCGACGAACGTGCGGCCGGGGAACTCGAACGACGCTCGTTCGAGCTGGCCGACGAGTTTGTTTCGCTGTGGCTCGGGGAAGACGGCTCGCGGCAGACGCGCTGACCGCGGGCGGTCCCTAGACGTCTAAGTCGAGCTGGTCGCCGGAGATGCGAGCCGGTGCTCCGTCGCCGTAGGGCGTCGCTTCGTCGCCCAGGATCGCCAGCATCTCTCGGGCGTTTCTCGGCGCGTAATCGTACTTGCAGTTGTTGAACATCACCCAGGTGACATCGCTCTGGGACGCAAGGTCGCGCACGCGCGGCGCCCACTCCGCAAGTTCAGCCTCGTTATAGAGGTAGTCATAGCGGTCCGCTGCGGCCACGTTGCTGGCGAAATAGTTCTCGACATTTCGGCCATGCAGGCGTACGTACGACCAGCCGCTCGTTGCCGCGGCGAGCGGTGGCATCGTGGACTTGTCCTTGAACTGCGGCGTATCCACGCTCACGTACGAGTATCCGCGATCCGCGAGAAACTTCATCGTCTCGGCTTGCTGCTTGCCGGTGACCCACGACGGGTGGCGGAACTCCACGAGCATCCGCATCCCGACGAGCTTGTCGGCCGCGTACTCCAGGAAGTTCAGGTGATCCATCGCGGTCGCGTGGTCGGTTGCGGCGATATAGGGAGCGAACTGCATGAGGATGCCACCAAGCTTGTCTGCCGCGCGCAGCGGCTCCACAAACGCGGTGAAGGTGTCGAACGCGGCGTCGAGCAGCTCGGCCGACGGTTTCCGGATGCGGCCACGCTCGTCCACATCGCCGACGAGGTCGCGGAGCTCGGGCGGCAACTGGCGGCTGGCAACGCTGTGGCGTGTGAGCAAACCGAACGCCTTCACGTGGACGACGAAGCCCTCGGGGGTGCGGTCGGCCCAGTTCTGGGCGACGGCGGGACGCGGGATCGCGTAAAAGGGCGAGTCCGCCTCGACGGTGTCGTACCGCTCGGCGTAATAGCGCAGCCGGGCCTCGGGCGTGGAGGTGCCTTTCGGATACCACGCCTCGATCATGGTCTTGTCGGTCCACGAGCACGTGCCAACACGAATCCGGCTCACAGTGCAGCCTCCAGGGAAGAAGTGCTATTCATCAGCGTCGTCATGTCTCCGTCGTCCGAGCACGAGCGCGAGCACGAGCGCGAAGAACGCGCCGAACGCTGCGCCGACGAATACCGCTTCACGTGGCCCGAACATGATGTCGACGCCATCGCCGAGTTCGATGTTGCCGCCGATGGCCAGGCCGACCCAGCCATCGGTCACCGAAACGCTTCGAGCTGCGACGACACCGGCGCCTGCGGACGCCATAGTGACCGAGCCGCCCGCAAGGATGAGCTCGGCGCCACCCTGGGTGACCGAGATGTCGCCGCCGGCGATGACCGCAGCAGCACCTGCGCGCTCCAGGGTCGCGTTTCCCTGAGCAGCAACGGCGCCCGCCCCGGAAGCCGTCATCGTGACATCGTGGCTCGCGACGACAGCGCCGACCGCTGAGGTCATCGCGTGCGCCTCACGTACCGTCGCGAGGCCCACCGCGCACGTTCCAAGCGTGAGCGTGTCGGCTTCGAGCTTTGAGATCACGAGATTCTCGGCTTCGAGATCTTCGAAACGCTCAACGTCGACGGCCTCATCGGCCGGAACAATCGTGTCATCAGTCATGGTGCCCTCCTCGGGATTCGAAAGTTGTACCCCTGACGATACTCCATCGGGAGCGATGAGGCAGCCGCGGCGGGCCGAACGGCAGGGTGCACTGGTCCCGGATGTCGCCCCTACCAGTCGAGCAGCGCGGCGAAATCGCGCGCGTACTCCTCGACGGTGAGCGGGCGCGGGGTGGCGTGGTACGGCCAGTCCCAGCGTTCCTCGGTGAGGTTGGGGAACTGCGCAGACACGAACCTTTCCGTGATCCCGAAGTCGAGCATCGGGTCGTTGACCGACATGCCGAAGAGACACGGCGCGTCGAACGGTCCGGCGAGGTCCTCGCCCCCGGTCGTGAGAACGTGGGCGACTTGTGCTAGCAGCACGTCGAGTGTAGAGGCCGAGAACCCCGAGAGACGCTTGCTCAAGTCCGCCGCGGTCTCGAATTTCCCGATGTCGCGCATGTACCAATCGATGAGCGAGACGGTCGCAGGGTTGTGCATCAGTGACAGCATCCCCCGGCGAGCGAACTCCGGCCTGAGCGCCAGTATCGTGCTGTGGAGCAGCGCGAGTTTCGCCGGCGAATGCAGCAGCGCGCGGCGCGACACGAAGGGCGAGAAGAGCACGACGCGTTCGACCCGCGGCTCGTGCATTTTGAGCGCCTTGAGGGTGAGCAGCCCGCCAAACGAGAAGCCGAGGAGCGTGAACGTCTCGGCACCGATTGCGTCCGCGAGATGTCCGATCGTCTCGGCGACGAGCTCGCCCGAGTACCCCTCGGCAAACGGCGTGCTGCCGCCGTGGCCGGGAAGTTCGAAGAAGTGCGCCGTGAAGCGCTTGCCGATGAACTGGATGAGCGTGGACCAGTCCTCGATGAGCGAGATGGTCGCCGGCACCATGATGACCGGAGGACCGTCGCCCGCGATGCCCACCCTCAGCGATGTCAGTGGCAGGTCAACCTGCCGGATACGGAGTTCTGGCGCGTCGGTGTGTGGCGACTCGGGCACGCGCGTATCTCCAGTCCTCGGGAGTGTGCGCCGCTGATTATGCTGCCACGCACACGCCGACGCAACAGTGCGCCATGAAGCGAGGGGCGCCCCGACGTGGCAGCGCCCCTCCTTCAAGCGGCGGCGCCGCCTACCGGTTAGAGAGATAGATAGCTATCGCGGACTGTTGCTCTGTGCTGATCTTGGCGCCGTTCTGAGTGATCATCCGATTGATGGTCGCCTGCCACTCGGCAAGGTCCATAGTCGCCGAATCGATCCGTTCCCGTGTGTGGCAGGTCGTGCACAGTGACTCCACGAGTGAGGCTCCATCGAGGACCCCGGCTGTGCCATCGGTTGCAGGGGGTGTAGCCGACTCCGTGGGAGCCGCGCCTCCGCATCCGGCCAGCGGAACCATCAGCGCAACGAGCAGAATCACGGTGAGCGACACACGAACGGTGCTGGACATAGAGACCTCCGCAAGAACGAGCACTACGACGTTGCGTGATA
The DNA here is from genome assembly GCA_038325105.1 of Coriobacteriia bacterium. Taxonomy (GTDB): domain Bacteria; phylum Actinomycetota; class Coriobacteriia; order Anaerosomatales; family Anaerosomataceae; genus WSXY01. The sequence goes on along the minus strand of JBBQIR010000046.1, from coordinate 11,936 downwards.
GATACCCGCTCGGGGTACTATGCGGTCATTACCCGAACTGCCGAGGAGAACCCATGAACGACCGGCGCTGGCGCCTGAGCCTCGCGATCGCCCTCCTGCTCGCTTCGATCATGCTCTACGCGAGCCACTACCTGGTCTTCCGTGACGCCCACCATATCTTCATCTACCTCATCGGCGACATCGCCTTCCTGCCGGTGGAGGTGCTTCTCGTCACGATAATCATGCACGAGCTGCTCGAACGCCGGGCGAAGGCCGACCTCCTCCATAAGCTCAACATGGTCATCGGCGCGTTCTTTGCCGAGACGGGCACCGAGCTCCTCGGCATGCTGGCGACCTACGATGCCGCAATCGACGAAGTGCGTGACGACCTTGTGGCTCAGCCGGGCTGGGACAACGGCCGTTTCAACGCCGCGCGCGCCGAGATCGCGCACCACGACTTCAAGATCGACGCCCGCACCGGCGACCTGCCGGCGCTCCGGACGTACCTGAACGAGAAGCGGGCGTTTTTGCTGCGACTGCTGGAGAACCAGAACCTTCTCGAGCACCAGTCGTTCACCGATACGCTGTGGGCGGTTTTTCACCTGGCCGACGAACTTGCGCATCGCACTGACCTCGATGCGCTGCCGGCGAGCGATCTCGTACACCTGTCCGGCGACATCAAGCGCGCGTACGCGGCGCTCGCCGGTCAGTGGCTCGGCAACCTCCAGCACCTCAAGACGCAGTACCCGTACCTCTTCTCACTTGCCGTGCGCACGAACCCGTTCGATCCGTCGGCACGCGTGGAGATCGAGGGGTGATTCCTGCGCGCATCGAAGTCGCAACCGTTGAGCATGCCGACGACATACTCGCGCTCATCAAACGTGCGTTCGCAGCGGTTGGCGAGCAGTACGGCGATCGGTCGCTACCGCCACTCGTGGAAACGTGCGAGTCCTTCAAATCGCGATTCGCCGACGAGATCGTGCTGAAGGCGACACTCCACGAGCGGCTGGTCGGGGCGGTCATCGGCGCGCTCGATGGTGACGTCTGTCGCGTCGGCAGGCTCGTTGTGGAACCTGACTTCCAGGGGCGGGGAATCGGGCGGGCACTTGCAACGGAGATCGAGCGACACTTCCCCGAAGCCACGCGGTTCGAGCTTTTCACCGGCGATCGTAGTGTCGAGACACTCGGACTCTACGAGTCGCTCGGCTACCGGGAGTCTCGGCGCGTACGGGAGGGCGATCGGCTCAGTCTCGTGTACCTCGAGAAGAATCGGATCTAGCGCCCCGGCGCGTACCCGAAAGCCGATCCGACAGTGATCTGGTGCGCCGCGGCCCACTCCTGCGGGAGTTCGAGGACGTAGCGCGATGCGGACGGGCTTTCGACGGTGCGCAACTCACCGGGGTCGAGCGGCTCGATTGCAGCCACGAGCCCGTCCTCGGCGATGAAGACGACGTCGATCGGGAAGGCGACCTCTCGCATCACGAAGATGCGGGGTTCGGCTGTGGGGTAGATGAAGAGCATCGCTTCGCCGCCCGCGAGACCGTCGAACGCCTTGAGGCCGGCGCCGCGCTCCGCATCGTTGTCGGCGAGGTACAGCCGCAACTTCTGGCCGCCGAGTGTAGCCGTAGTGGCACCTGATGCGACACACGCGCCGAATAGGAGTGCGGAAACGAGCATCGCCGCGGCAACGGCGGTCCTTCGCATCACATCTCCTATCGCCGACCGACCTCTCGCTATCCTCCACCGATACGCGATTGCTGTCGAGGTCTACTCAGCAGCTGAGCGGCTCTTCGCTGACGTTCTCCGTCTCGTACCGCGCTTCGTGAAGCAATGTGACGACCGCATCGACGGTCGCCGCTTGATTCACGCGGTGTCGGCGGAGGCGATCGGCGTGCGAGACGATAACACGGGTGTGCTGCAAGCCGATCTTGCTGAAGTGAAGCCCGTCCCACTCCTCCCGCGAGCGGTTCGCCCACACTTCACCGGCAATCCACCTAAGGTTCGTGACATCGTCATACGACAGCAGCGACCAGTCGGCCTTAAGGCCGTTGCGCCACCGCTGAATGCAGCGCTCGACCGCACGCTGGCGACTGACCTCGAATACGCGCATGCCGAGCGTCTCATCGGACGTTTGGCGGGTGTTCTTCTCCATCATGGCGGCAACCTCCAGAATCACAGGGTGCCTTGAGAATTCGGCGGACCACAGGCACCTCCTTTAAGCCTGAGGAAGCCTGAGCCGCGCTGAGGGAGGCTGTGTCATCCGGGACACGACACGCGCCGAGCGCCAGAGCATCGTGTCTGCCTACGTGCCGCTGACAACCCGGGCGACCATCGCGTCCGCCGCACTCCGAACGAGCACGACCTCCGGATCGGCGTCGAGCGCGTCTTCGAGGGTCTCGAGGAGTCGCTCGCCGTCAAGGAAGGATGCGGAGCGGAGCCGCTTGGCAAGCGGCTCCCACGGGCTCTGCCGCTGTCGGATCCACACGTACACCGCTGCGACCGCGATCACAAAGAGCGGCATCGTGCCCATCCACGGGTTGTGGCCGAACTCGACGACCGCCGCGACCGCAGCTGCGGCTGCACTGAGGAGCCAAACAGTCGGGCTCGGTTCGTTCATAACGACGAACATCAGCTTCGGGACCTCGATCACGTCGCCCGTGGGTTGGAAGCTGAGCTCCGCGCGCCGCAGGCGAATGTACACCGCGAGCGTACCGCGCCGTCGCCGCATGTCCCAAATCGATCCGAGGAGAAACGTCGCAAGCGCGATGCCGACGACCGCCCGGGCAACGGCACCTGCCCACTGCATCGCGGCAATCACGCCGATAGCCGGCCCAAGCACCGCCAGGAAGTAGAACACGGGCAAGCCGAACATCGGTTCAGCGAGACGGGCGTCAGCGACTGCACCAACCCGGCCCGAGAGCAGGTATCCCCAGCCGATGGGATCCCAAAGAGCACCGAGCAGCGCCAGCGCGATGCAGAACATGACACCTGCGAAGACATAAGACAACCGCTCACCCGCTTGTTGACGATTCACCGCCAGGCCTGCTGTCAGTATAGCGGTCTGGCGCAGCACCAACGTGTCGGGGATACAGTAACCCCTCCACCGCGGCGCGCCGGTATAGGGGTTCTGAGTTTATGGTGGGCGATGAGGGGTTCGAACCCCCGACTTCCTCCGTGTAAAGGAGGCACTCTCCCGCTGAGTTAATCGCCCGCATACCGGTTCGCCGTGTGTACGTGACCCGGTGGGAGACATTGTATCTCACGTCGGGCGGGTTGCTCCAATGCACGTGCGGGAATCCAACTGGTTCTGATCGGCGCCGACACACCTGCCCCCTACTGACGCGCAACCAGGTCTGCGGTGAGTATGTAGCGGTCAGGCGCATTGCCAACGTAGCGGAACGGATAGCAGGTGCTCAGTGTGAGTACGGCGTGATCCGTTGGCACGATGACCGTCCGATCATCCTTGTCGACGATTCGGATGTTACTGATCTCGTAGGTGTAAGCACCCGTGGATGTCTCGGCGATGACCCGATCGCCAACCTTGAGCTTGCCGAGCTCTGTGAAGACTGTGTCCCGATGTCCGGACAGGACGCAGTTATCTTCCTCGCCAGGCATGACGCTCTGAATGAAGTGACCGACTCCCTGCTTCAGCTCCGCCGCTTCCGTTCCCTCGACGACCGGTAGCGTCAGCTTCAGGGCAGGAATCGTCAGGCTTCCGAAGACCTCGCCCCTCGTTGGATACGGCGTGGGGATGGAATCGCCCCCCGCCAGCGTGACCGGCTGCACGGCGATGGTCGTCGGGCTGGATGCGGGAGAGTTGTAGGCCACGATGGGACCGGCAGACTGCCCGGCGATACTCACCGTCGCCCACACAATCAAGGCGACTCCAATGGCTAAGGCTCCCCCGGATGCCATCATCCAGAAGGGGAGCCTCCGAGGTGCCGGTTCTGATCTAGTCATGGGACTTTCTGGTTCTGAGGCCCACGAACCCGATGAGCGTCAAGGCGACACCCGCCAGGAGCAGGTTGTACCAGGGCGTGGCGGTCTTGGGAATCTCGCCCCCCGTGGTGGTCCTTCGGGTCACGACAACACGGGCGGACGAAGTATCTGTCGTCGGCAACCCGTTGTAGTAGCCGGTGACTGTGCCGATGTTCGTGGTAGTCACGTTGAGCGTTGTGGTCGCGGTGTAGATCCACGTCTCGCCGGGATCAAGCAGCCCGTTCCCGTCGTCGCCTGAGACATACGTCACGGTGCTGAGCTTGTCGTCGGTCACCGTCACGTTTGCCAGCGACTCCGTGCCCGGATTGGTGACTCGGTACGTGTACGTGACCGAACCCGGCCCCGACGTCAGCGCTGTCGGGTTCGCGGACTTGTCGATGCTGATCAAACGTGCGGTCGGGCAGAGCGCGTTTGTGATGACGACGCCCTCGAGCGTGACAGCACCGTTCATGGCCAGCAGCTGCCCCTCCACGGTCGCGCCGGTCTGCGCCTGGATGCTCGCCACCGCGAGGATGTGCCCCACGAAGGTCGAGTTCGTGCCAAGCGTCGCCGAGCTTGCGACCGGCCAGAAGACCCGGCAGAACCGGGCGCTGTTGATGAGTACGACAGCACTGTCCGGCGCAGTGATGAGTGTGGAATCGCTCTTGAGAATGAAGACCGCATCCGGGTCGCCATGTGCATCGAGTGTAAGAGTGCCGGTGATCGAGAGAGCGCCGCCGGACGTGTAGACGCCAGGATCCAGCGTGAGTCCACCAAGTTCGGGACTCGGGAGGATCTCAGTGACTGACCGTCCTACTGCATCGGTGTACGCTGTGGAGAGATGCGTCTTCGCCAGTATGGCGACAGCATCATTCGAGTGCTGTGTACCGGTCAGCGTCACAGATCCGAAGCCCGTTATCGCAGAACCCGGGGCGACGCCGACATCTCCGACGATTGTTGTCGTCCCCGTGTTGGTGATTTCCGAGTAGGCCAGGATTGCGAACGTCTCGGCCGTTCCGAGGTTGACCGTCGGTTCAGCACCAATCGCCGATGCAGGTAGCATGAGTGCGATCACGAGCAACGGCGTCATCACCATTGAAATGAATCGAATCCTGTGAAGTGCTCTCATGGACTGTTCCACCCCCGTCCTTCTCTCACATCCAGGCTGAACTCCACCACTCACCATACACCTGTACCCACATTAGCGCCTAGGCGATCAGCGCTTCTCATGCTCGGTGACGTACTCGCCATACCGGGCCATCGCTGCCAGTGCGCGCACGGCCGCGACCGGCGAGTAGAGGATGACCGGATCGTGCCGCGCGCCACCCGGGAACGTCGCCGCATCGAGTGGCCGCAGAGGGACGTTGATGATCGGTTTGCCCGTACTGGCCATGAGCTCGGTGACGCGCTCGAGGAAGGCGGTCTCGGCGGTGTTGAAGCTGCCGCGGCCGGGCCCGCCCGGTACGCCGGCGGCTGCAGGATCGTCCGACGTCCAGCCGGTCGACGGACTGCGGAGGATGCCGAGCGCTACGACGGCGTCCACTTGATCGCTCTCCGCGAGCACGGTGAGCGCGTGGCTCGCGAGATCCGGGCCTATGGCGGCCACGAGGTCAACGGGGTTGCTACGGCACCAGTAGCCGGGAAGGAGCTCGTCGAGGGCGGCGAGTACGCGAGGTTCCAGCGGGGCCAGCTCGAGGCCGTTGCGGGCCAGCTCGTCGGCCGCGAGCACGCCCCAGCCTCCGCCGAGCGTCATGACCGCCACCCGGCGGCCCGCCGGTCGCGGGAGTGCGCTGAGGCAGAGCGCGAGATCCAGGCTCTCGTCGGGTCCTGTGCGCACGAGGCAGCCTGTCTGGCGGGCTGCGGCCATGAAGACGTCGGTTGAACCGGCCATGGCGCCGGTGTGCGATGCAGCCGCACGCCGCCCGTACTCCGTGAGGCCTCCACGAAGCACCACCACAGGCTTCTTCCGGGTGATGCGGCGCATGACGTCGAGGAAGCGATGGCCGTCGCCGATGCCTTCGAGGTAGACGAGAGCGGCGGCGGTCTGATCGTCGTCGCCGAGAGCATCCAACACATCGAGCGCGCTCGTGCTCGCCTGGTTGCCGACCGATACGTACTTGTCGATGCCGACGCCGCGCCGCTCGGCCCTGGTGACCAGTTGCACGCCAATGTTGCCGGACTGGGAGATGATGCTCAGGCCGCCGGCCTGCGGCCGCAACTCCAAGAAGCCGACGGCGTGGAGTCGGCTGTGCATTGCGAGCAGGCCCATGCAGTTGGGGCCGATGATCGTGACGCCCGAAGCTCGGGCGGTCTTGACCAACTCCGCCTCTGCGGCGGCCCCCGCCTCTCCCGCCTCGGCGAAGCCCGCGGCCACCACAAGCGCACCGGGGATACCGCGCTCGCCGCACTGTTCGATCACGGCGTTCACGTGGGCGGCACCGAGCGCCACCAGTGCCAGGTCCGGGCTTCCGGCAGCTCCGCAATGCTCGCGAAAGCGGGCAGGCCGCGCACGATACCGCCACGTCCATTCACCGGGTAGATGGCACCAGCAAAACCACCGTCGATGATGTTGTGGAGCAGGGAGCCGCCCCATTTGAGCGGGTCATTCGAGGCGCCGACAACCACGACGGAGCGCGGCGCGAACAGGGGGGTCAGGTCGGAGGACGAGGTAACACGCGAGGCGGGGACCGATGCGGACGCGCTACGACCCGCAGCGGGATCGAGTATCACGAGTGCGTCGGCAGCAACCGGCATCGTGCCTTCCACGATGAGGGGGTTCACGTCTATCTCGGTCACCGCCGGATGGTCCTCGGCGATGCGCGCGAGCGCGCGGATAGCGGCAGCTAGTGACGCGCGGTCCACGGGCGGCATACCGCGGAACTCGTCGAGCAGCGCGCTCGCCCTGATGCCAGTGAGCATACTCTCGATGTCCCGATCCTCCAGGGGCGTCACGCCGAGGGTGATGTCCTTGTGTGCCTCAGCGAAGATGCCGCCGACGCCGAAGACGACGACGGGGCCGAAGAGAGGATCGCGTTTCATGCCGATCAAGAACTCGCGTGGTCCCCGAACCATCCGCTCGACGAGAAGCATGGCGTCCTGACCCTCGGTGAGCGCTAGAAGCGAGCGGGCCGCGCTCCGGACGGCCTCGTCGCCGCTGAGGTTCAGAGCGACCAGCCCGTGCTCCGTCTTGTGGCCGATGTGTGAGCCGATGGCCTTGACGACGACCGGACCGTCGAGGCCCCGGGCGATAGCTACGGCCTCGTCCTCGCTGCGCGCGAGGCCGCCCTCGGGGACGGTGATCCCGTAGCTGGCGAGCAGCGCCTTCGCCTGCCACTCGTCGAGCGCGCCGAGCCCTTGCGCTACGGCTGCATCCACGATTCTGGCTGACGCGCTTTGGTCGGTCGAGGATCGCACCATAATGTGTACTCCTGCTCTCGTATGTCACAGGTGCCGAGACGACGCTCCGCCCACGCAGAGCCGCTCCTGGAGGAGTTCGGCGCACTGCGCACGTCGGCTCTCACCAACTCCCGCCGCTACAGCTCCAGCCTCCCTTGCGTTGAAGTCTCCGCCTCGTGCTTCGCTCGCTTGAGCGCGAGAATGGCGAGATCGTCCCGAAGGCTGTTGCCCGAGAAGGACATGACTTCGCCGATCACCTGCTCGACGAGGTGGCTCGGCGAACCGTCTTTCACGGACGAGAGGAACGCGAACAACCGTTCCTCGCCATACAGCTGCCGGCCGCGCCGGGCTTCCGTCAGACCGTCGGTGTACAGGAACAGCAGGTCGCGCAGCCCGAGATACGACTCCGCCTGCTCGTACGCCGAGCCAGCGAAAGCGCCGAGCAGTGGGCCCGTCGCGGGCAGCCTCGCGGTGGTGCCGTCGGGCCGAACAAGACCGGCGGTCGTGTGTCCCGCGTTCGCGTACACCAGCCGTCCATCCCGACGGTCAAGGATCCCGAAGAACACGGTCACGAACAACTCGGCGGATGTCGATCGGAAGACGATGTCATTGGTGAGCTCGAGGATTCGATTTGGCGTTTTGCCCATTTCCTCGGCATGCGCGCGAATCGTGTGCTTGGCAAGGGCCGTGAGTACAGCCGCTTCCAGCCCGTGGCCGGCCACGTCGCCAATCGTGATACCGACAAGGTGGTTGTTCAGCTCGAAGACGTCGTAGAAGTCGCCGCCGACCCGTGCCGCTTCCGTCGCCGAATGGTAGGCGTGCGCGAACTCGATGCCGCCGATGCGATCGGGCATCGACAGCAGTGCCCCCTGGAGTCGGTCGGCGATGTCGCGCTCGAACTCGTACAGGCGGGCGTTCACCATGGCGAGTGAGACGGAGTCGCCGAGCTTGCGCCCAAAATCGATCTCCGAGTTGGAGAAGTGCCTGACGGCCTTGGACGTGTAGAACAGAGCACAGCCGATCACCGTCCCCCTTGCGAGCAGCGGCACCGCCAGCACCGACTTCAGTCCGTGCGTGGCAACGAAGCCGACGTTGAGCTTCTCGTCTGCCGAAGCGTCTGGGATCGCGAACGCCTCCCGTGTCTGCGCGCCGCGCGTCGCGAAGGGTGTGTCGTGCTCGCCGAGGCGTGCGCCGACCTCCTTGGAGGAGAAACCGTGCACGTAGCGCACAACCCACGCTTCAGCTTCGAGCATCTCGATCGTTCCCGAGTCGCACGCCAATGCTTTCACGCCCTCGTCCAGCGCTTGTTGCATGGCTTCGTCGAACTCCAGGGTCGAGTGGATGGACTCGCTGACCACGTTGAGTGACTCGGTAAGCCGCGCCACTTCTCGTTCCGATTCGAGGAGCTGCGCGTTCTCGATCGCTCCGGACGCCTGGGAGCCGATAGCCTCGGCAATGTCGATCTCGCGTTGCGTGAACTCACGACGTGCCCTCGCGTCATCGAGGGTCATGAAGCCGAGGAACTTCGTCTGCCGCTTGAGGGGGATGAGCAGACTGAGGCGGTACTTGTTCTCATCGGCGCTCCCGCGCTCAGCCTTGGGGAGGGACTCGTAGTCGACTACAGTCGCCGACAGCGTTTCCATCGCCCTCTTCCCGGCGACCGAGAACGTGTCGTAGGGGATGACCGTTCCTTCAGTCAGGGGGTCGATTCCCGCCGAGGCATGCACGACAACCGCTCGCCGTTCCTCTTCCCAGAGCGTCAATACGATCCTGCTGTGCCGGACGTTTCGTAACAACACGTCGGTGAGCCCTGCCAACAGTTGGTCCAGATCCGTCCAGTCGGCGAGCACGTTCGCCGCGTCCAGGAGCCTTGATGTCGTCTCCAGCTCCTGCTTCGCTCTCTCCTGCGCGATCATGAGTTCGGTGACGTCGAACACATCGGTCAGCACGCCGAAGACACGGCCCTGTTCGTCCTTGTCCGGGATGTACGAGACCCGGTAGTGCGTGGTGTCCGTGGACCCGGGCGCGGTGAACTCGATCGTCCCCGAGTAGGGCTCTCCGGTCTGCAGCACCCCACCCAGCAGGCCGATCACTTCTGAGTCCGCACCAATGATCTCCTGCGCGGCCCTCCCGATGATCTGGTCGGGCCTTAGACCAACACTCGCGGCGGCGGCTGTGTTGCACCGCCGGTAGACCAGATCGCGGTCGAGATAGGAGACGGGAAAGGGCAACTCCTCGACGAGTCGAGTGACGAAGTCGGACTCCTGCTTGGCCTCGCGTCGCGCTTCGACCTCGGCTTCGTAGCGCTCAGCGGTCCAGATCGCGTTCGTCGCCTGCATCGCCAGCAGGTGGACAGCCTCGAGCTCTTCAGTCCGCGGCTCCAGCTTTCGCCTGTCGAGCCCGAGCAACACACCGCGCAGTCGGTCTTCTCCGACTATCAGCGGTGCGACGAACACGTTCGTCAATCCTTCTCGCTCGAGCAGGTCGAAGAGCGAACCGGGGGCGCTCTCAGGGAGACTCCTGGCCCCGATCTCACCCGGCGCTTTGACGTCCAGTGCCGCGATCTCAAGGGGCCTCACTCTGAGACTGGACGCCTCCGGCGGCAGGCCCTCGGCGGCGAGCACCATGAAGTCTGTGGCGCCATCTGGTCGGAACAGCAGCGCGAAGGCAGGCATATCCAGCAGAAGGGCGGCGTACTCGACGACTTGTGATGCGGTCTGCTTCAGGTCGAGGACGGACGTGAAGATCACGCCCAGGCGCGCGATTGCCTCGAAGGTCCTTTGCCGCTTTGACGCTCGTGCCCGCAGGTCCTCGTTCTCCAGCGCGGCTTTCGCTTGGTCCACCGCGGCGGCCAGCAACCGACGGTCGTGCTCATCGAACGCCATCGGCCTTCCCGGCTCATCGATCACCACGCATTGACTCACATCGTCAACGGAATGCAGCGGGGCGACGAACGCCCTCTGGAAGCCGAACTGCCTGAGCGCCTCACGCAGCGCCTCGGGCTCGGCGTCTTCGATCCCGGCCACGAAAGGGCCTTGGTCGAGCAGCGTGCGCCGGAATGCGCTCACTGCGTGAGACTGCAGCATCGTGCCGACGCGAAGCGGGGCCGCCCCCGTGGACGCCACGACCTCGAGCGCATCACCGTGCACCGACAGCGCAGTGAGACGTGCATGGGGCCAGAGCGCGACGACGATCCGGGAGAGCGGCTCAAGGGCGACCGTCAGCGAGTCCTCAGCACCGTGAAGTGACGACGATCTCCTCCGCCGCTCCCCGCCCGTCGCCTCGTTCACCTGTCGCCCATCCTAGGTGGCACCAAAATCCGTGCCCGAGAACGTGTCGCCGATCTGGATCCCCTCCCGCGTGATCTCGAACTGACGGATCCGCTGATCGTGCTCGCTCGCCCGCGTCTTGATGATCGAGATCGCTCGTTTGATCTCGGATTCCTGTCGCACGTAGTGAAGAAGCACCACGTTATCCGACATGTGGCTGATGCCGAACTCGGTAAACACGCTCGTGGAGAAGAGGTCCTTGACCTCGTTCGTCATGTACGTGGAGATCCCCTCCGTCGACAACGTTTGCACGAACGCGTACATGAAGTCCCTGAAGCGGGCGGTGTCAAAGGCGGAAGCCTGCAAATCGTTCACGCTGTCGATCATGACGCGTTTGGCACCGCTCTTCAGCGCCATGCCGCTCACCGTGCTCACAAACTCGTCGATGTAGATGTCGACCGGCGAGACGTAGTGGAGCTCGAGCATCCCGTCGTCGAGGGCCTTTTGCAGATCCCACCCGAAACCGGACACGATCCGGTGGAGCTGTGTGGGGTTCTCCTCCATCGTCGCGATGAGGCCCTTCTCGCCCATCTCGATGCCGCGGAAGATGAAGTGAAGGCCCAGAAGTGTCTTGCCACTTCCCGGCGGGCCAAAGACAACCGTCGAGCTTCCCTTCCAGAACCCATCGGCCACCATCTCGTCGAACGCCGTGACGCCCGTCTTCTCCCTGTCGTGAACGAGTTCGTAGGAGATGGCCGCGGGCGGCGTCGTTAGGCGGGGGAAGACATCGAGCCCCGATGTGGTGATCTTGAAGGCATGCTCGCCGGAGAGGAACGACGAACCCCTCTGCTTCACGACGCGCAGGTAGCGGATGTCCTTCAAGCCCACCTTCTGCAACACCAGTTCAATCACCCCATCGGCCACCGCGAACTCGGGCATGGAGGCGATCTCGTCGGACGAGTACTCGCCGATGAGGAACGAGGTGATGGCGAGCGCCGACAGCGCGCTCATCAGCTCGGTCAACTTCCGCCTGAACTCGCCAGGTGAATCCGAGAACGCGTGCAGCGCCTTGAAGCTGTCGATGACGAGGAACGCCGGGTTGTGCTCCTTGATCAGGCGGATGACCTCGTCGACCATCGCGCCCAGGCCTTGCGAGCGAAGGACGTCACTCAGGTCGGCGTAGACAACCGCGTCGCCGATGAGGTCGGGGTCGAAATAGTCGAACGACTGCAGGTACCGCAGCATCTTGTCGAGGGGCTCAGACACCGTGCCAAGATACAGCGCCGGTCTCTCCGCGGACGCGTTGCAGAAGAC
>JBBQIR010000045.1:0-17716 GCA_038325105.1 Coriobacteriia bacterium | reverse complement strand
GATCGATCACCAGTCCGAGGACAGCGCCGTGCTGCGCCTCGTGCTGACCGACGAAGGCGACCGTCGCGGGTTGCTAGCAGACCTCTCTGCGGCCGGCTTTGCCGCCGTGCTTCGTCCGCTCATATAGGAGGCCGCCGTGCGCTATCACGCCCATCCGGTGACATCGCCCCTTACGGGCGTCGTTCGCGTGCCCGGTGACAAGTCCATCTCGCACCGTGCCGTGCTCTTCGCGGCAATGGCAGAGGGAACATCGTGTCTCACCGGCGTGCTCGACAGCGCCGACGTCCGGTCTACGATGGGCGCGGTCGAAGCGCTCGGGGCGAGGGTCGACGTATCGGCTGAAAGCGAGTTAGGCCTCGAGGTCGCTGTCCGGGGATGGGGAGAGCAAGGGCCGATCGAACCGGTCGATCCCATCGATTGTGGCAACAGCGGCACGACCGTTCGGCTTCTGCTCGGCGCGCTGTCGGGCTGGGGCGTGCACGTGGTGCTCACAGGCGATGAGTCGCTCTCGAAGCGGCCGATGCGTCGCGTGTCCGAACCCCTTGCCGAGATGGGCGCCCGCTTCGACAGCTCGCTCGAGGATCACCTTCCGGTTGGCGTCAGGGGCGGCGGGCTCAAGCGCGCCGAGCACGTGTTGCCGATTGCAAGTGCGCAGGTCAAGACCGCGCTGTTGCTGGCGGGTCTCCGCGCCGAAGGCGATACGCGTGTGTGTGAACCAGCGCTCAGTCGGGACCACACCGAGCGCATGTTGCCTGCATTTGGCGTGCCAGTCTTCCGGGACGCGCTCTGCGCGAGCGTGACCGGTCCGGTGTCCCTGCAGCCCGCAGATGTTGCCGTGCCTGCGGACCCATCCTCGGCTGCATTCCTTGCGGGAGCCGCGCTCCTCGTGCGCAACAGTGACGTTACGCTGCCCGGCATCTCGCTCAACCCCACTCGAATCGGCTTCCTGCGCGTACTAGCGCGCATGGGCGCTCGCATCGACGTCACGACGGGTCCCGAAGTGTGTGGGGAGCCCACGGGTGACGTTCGAGTACGGTTCACTGATGCACTCACCGCAACGACCATCACCGCCGACGAAGTTCCCTCGCTTATCGACGAGGTGCCGCTGCTGGCGATCGTGGCGACTGCCGCCGAAGGCACCACGTGCTTCGAGGGAGTTGCGGAACTTCGCGTGAAGGAGTCCGATCGTCTCACCGCGATCGCCGATGCGATCCGCGCCTTCGGTGGCATAGCAGTCGCCACCGAAGGCAGCCTCGCGGTCACTGGCGGCCGGCGCCTGCGGGGCACGACGCTCGATTCGCTCGGCGACCACCGCCTCGCGATGGCGTTCGCGGTCGCGGGCCTGATCGCGACGGGGGAGACCATCATCGACCGATTCGAGGCTGTCGACGTCTCGTATCCGGGCTTCTCGGGGGATATCGCGGGGCTGCAGACAGGTACCGGTTAGCCGCGAAGCTCTGTGCGGCTGCATGCTAGAATCCTAGTGCTCGCCCGCGCCCTACCCGCAGGAGTCTCCCGCATGATCATCGCCATCGACGGCCCCGCCGCCTCCGGTAAGTCCACAGTCGCTCGCGCAGTCGCGCGCCGCCTTGGTTTCCGCTATCTCGACACCGGCGCGATGTACCGCGCGGTCGCCGCCGAAGCTATCTCGTGCGAGGTTCCTTTCGACGACCCGCAGGCGCTCCAGGGACTTGCCGAGGAGATCCGGGTCGCATTCACCTACAACGGGAGCGACCCCGTGCCGTCATCGGTCATGGTCGGTCATCGCGACGTCACGGCCGAGATCCGAACACCTGCGGTCGACGCGGCCGTGAGCCTTGTCGCGCGTATCCCCGGCGTTAGAAGTGCGATGGTGCCGCGCCAGCGCGAGCTTGCCGCAGCGGGTGACACCGTCGTCGAAGGTCGCGATATCGGGACGGTCGTGTTCCCGGACGCGGCAGTCAAGGTGTATCTGACCGCAACGCCCGAGGAACGCGCCCGCCGCCGTTTCGGGGATCGCGAGGCAGCCGGTCACGAGTCGGAGATCGCTGCTGTTGCAGCAGACATCGCCGAGCGCGACCGCATCGACAGCACGCGTGCCGCGAGTCCGCTCGCAACCGCGAGCGATGCGAAGGTCATCGACACGACAGGTCTCACGGTGGACCAGGTCGTCGACCTCATCGCCGAACTCGCCGCACAGGTGACGCCGTGACCATCCTCGCCACCGTCATGCGCCCGATCGCGTGGCCGGTTTTCATGGCAGCGTTCCGCGTTCGCGTCATCGGGCGTGAGAACGTGCCCAAGAGCGGCGGCGCGATTCTCGCCGGCAACCATGTGTCGTACATGGACCCGGTCCTGCTGTGGGAGTTCGCGCCCCGGGAGCGACCGCACTTCATGGCAAAGAGCGAGCTCTTCAAAGGAATCATCGGCTGGATGCTCACGGAGTTCTACGCGTTTCCCGTGGTTCGCGGCAGCGCGGATCGCACGGCCATTGCGACCGCTACGAAGTTCCTGGAAGACGGGGAACTGGTGGCTATCTTTCCCGAGGGAACCCGGTCGAGCGATGGCGAGGCAGGGGAGGCGCACGGGGGCGTATCGTTCATCGCTATGCGCGCAGGCGTGCCTGTCATCCCGGTCGCGTTCGTGGGCACCGACAAGGTCCTGCCGCGCGGCCAGAAGCTCATGCGTCCGGCCCGTGTGACCATCAAGTTCGGTACGCCGATCGACCCGATGTCTTTCACCCAAGGCAGTCGCAAAGAGCGCATGACGGCTCTCACGGCTACAATCATGGAGCGTATTGCCGAGGAACTCGACGCCGCGAGGAGGCTGTAACGCCATGCGGGTTATCGTGGCCAAACATGCGGGGATTTGCTACGGCGTAGAGCGCGCGCTTAAACTCGCCAACCAGGCGGCCGAGGTCGACGGCACGGTTCGTACGCTTGGTCCGCTCATCCACAACCCCCAGGCGGTTCAGGCACTCCGGCAGCACGGCGTCGAAGTTGCCGAGGAACTTGACGAAGTCACGTCAGGAACGATCATCATTCGCTCGCACGGTGTCGATCCAGCGCTGATCAAAGAAGCCGGGGATCGCGGGCTGCGAGTCGTTGACGCCACGTGCCCGTTCGTCTCAACGGCACAGCGGCATGCGGCTGATCTCGCGAAAGAGGGCTACAGCGTCGTTATCGTCGGTGAGGCGGAGCACCCTGAAGTGGAAAGCATTCTCGCACACGCGGGCGGCCGCGCGGTCATCGTCCAGCGTGCGGAGGACCTGGACGTCAAGATTCCGCTGCGTCGCGTTGGCGTTGTCGTACAGACGACCCAGTCGCCGTCGCGTCTCGAGGAAGTCATTGCGGCGCTGCTGCCGCGAGTGAGCGAACTCCGCGTTTTCAACACCATTTGCAGCGCCACGGCCCAGCGGCAGAAGGCCGCAGACGAACTTGCGCGCGAAGCTGACGTGATGGTCGTCGTCGGCGGGCATAACTCAGGCAATACGACACGTCTCGCGGAGATATGCCGCGCGGTCAACGAGCGCGTGTATCACGTTGAGACAGCCAACGAGCTCAACCCCTCGTGGTTCGAGGGTGCTAACGTCGTCGGCGTTACCGGTGGCGCATCAACCCCAGCCGAGCAGATCCGCAGCGTGATACTCGCTATCGAGGCGCTCGGCACCGATGGTACGTGACCGCTACGGAGATGCCCGTTCCGCACGTGGCGGTAGGGTAGCCTGGCTTTCCGAGGACGGCGCGGCATACGCAGCGGGCATCCGACCCGGGGATGTCGTTCGCGCGGTCGATGGGCACCCGGTACGCGACGTGCTCGACTGGCAGTGGCTTTCCGACTCCGATGAGTTCACGGTCACGGTCGAGAGTGGTGCTGACACCTTCGATCTCGATGTCGTGAGAGTGTACGGCGAGTCGCTGGGCATCGAGTTCGAGGACGTCGTCTTCGATGGTGTGATGGAGTGCGCGAACGCATGCGCGTTCTGTTTCGTGGCGCAGCTTCCGCCGGGTCTCCGTCCAGCTCTGTCCGTCCGCGACGACGACTACCGGCTGTCATTCCTCTTCGGCAACTTCGTCACGCTGACCAACCTTGAGGAGCGCGATGTCGCCCGCATCCTGGAGCAGCGACTGTCGCCGCTCTATGTCTCGCTCCACGCAGTCGACCCCGACGTCCGTACGCGGCTTGTATGCCCCACGGTTGACGACAGCACGCTCGAGCGTATCGACGTGCTGCTCGCCGGTGGTATCGAGATCCACGTCCAGGTCGTGCTCGTTCCCGGTGTCAACGACGACGGTGTGCTGCGGGAAACGCTCGAGTGGCTCTCCCGACGCGACGGCATCCTGTCGGTAGGAATCGTGCCCCTCGGCTTCACGTCGTTCCAGCTGCGCTTCGACCGCTCGTTCACTGCGGACGAGTCGGCGACCGTCATCGACAACGCCGCCCCGATGCAGGCTGTCATGCGCGCATCCACGGGCGCCAACTGGATCTACCTGGCCGACGAGTTCTATCTCAGCGCCGGGCGCGAGCTTCCTGCGGATATCGAGTACGACGACTATCCGCAGTACGAGAACGGCATCGGGCTCGTCCGGTCGTTTGTCGAGGACTTCGCAGATGCCGCAGGGGAGCTTGTGCCGGCAGGCCCGGGGTTCGTGGCGGTCACGGGCACACTCTTCGCGCCGGTGTTGAAGCGCATCATCGCCGACGCCGGTTTGGATGCGATCCTGCGCGTCTTGCCGGTTGAGAACCGCCTCTTCGGTGGCAACGTATCGGTCACCGGACTCCTCGGCGGAAACGACATCGCACAGGCGGTTCGAACCGATGGTTGTGTGGGAATCTATCTCCTGCCCGATGTCGTGGTAAACTCCGACGGTCTGTTGCTGGATGATGTCCCTGCCGACGAGCTGTCCGCGCGCGCGGGCGCCGACCTGAGAGTGATCGGGACGGACGCCGCCTCGCTCGTCGAGGCGCTCGCAACGGCCGTTCAATAAGGAGCCACCTCGTGAGCCTTCCAATCGTAGCCGTGGTCGGCCGACCGAATGTCGGCAAGTCCACGTTCGTCAACCGCATCATGCAAGGCCAAGACGCCATCGTGCATTCGTCGAGCGGCGTAACGCGCGATCGCAGCTACCACAAAGCTGACTGGAACGGTGTCGACTTCATGCTGATCGACACCGGCGGAATCGATCTCCTCGATAACGACGCGTTCGGACCATCCATCCGCGCACAGGCGATGATGGCCGCCGATCAAGCCGACATCGTCATCTTCCTTGTGGATGGTAAGGCGGGTGTCGCCTCTGGTGACGCCGACGTCGCGAAGCTGCTCCGAAAATCGGGACGGCCGATCTTCCTCGTCGTCAACAAGGCCGACACTCCCGGAAACGACACGATGATCCACGAGTTCTGGGCTCTGGGCCTCGGACAGCCGTGGGCGGTGTCAGCGCTTCACGGTCACGGCACGGGTGACCTGCTCGATGAGATCGTGTCCAGCCTGCCGGAAACCGAGCCCGAGCCCGAGATCGACGCGATCAACGTGGCGATCATCGGCCGCCCAAACGCCGGCAAGTCGTCGCTCTTCAACAAATTGCTCGGTCACGATCGCTCGATCGTTTCCGAGGTCGCCGGAACGACGCGTGACGCGCTCGATACGCTCGTTGAGCACGACGGCGTCATGTACCGGCTCGTCGACACCGCCGGTCTTCGCCGCAAGTCGCAGATCGACGAGTCAGTCGAGTACTACAGCTTTGTACGCGCCATGCGCGCGATCGACCGCGCGGACGTTGCTGTGCTCGTCATCGATTCGCCGCTTGGCATCACGGACCAGGATCAGCGTGTCGCCCGCTTCGCCGCGGAGCGCGGCTCGGCCATGGTCGTCGTGCTGAACAAGTGGGACATCGTCGGCGGTCCGGAGATCAAAGAAGAGGTCTCCGCAGTCGTTCCCGAGAAGCTCGGCTTCATCGGCTATGCACCCGTCCTGCGCATCAGTGCGCTGACCGGCAGCGGTACCCACAAGATCTTCCCTGCGATCCATCAGGCGTACGTCTCGTTCACGCAGACGATCACCACGAGTGCACTCAACCGGTTCCTCACAGAGATCCGCGCCATCGGCCACACGATCTCGCAGGGACGCAAGACGCTCAGGCTCAACTACGTCACCCAGACCGGCAACAAGCCGCCGGTGTTCAGCTTCTTCGCGAACCACCCGGACCTTGTCGATGACGCGTACACGCGCTACCTCGAAAACCGGATGCGCGAGAACTTCGACCTCACAGGGACGCCGGTGCGGATCAGGTTCCGGAAGAAGGCATAGCCTTGGATGCTGCATGGCGCATCGCCGTATCGCTTGCGGCGGCCTTCGTCGCAGGCAGCATCCCGTTTGCGGTGATCGTCAGTCGTCTTTTCTTCCACGCAGACATCCGAGACCACGGCTCCGGTAACCCCGGTGCGACCAACGTGCTCCGCACATTCGGACCGGCTGCGGGTTTCGCCGTGTTTGCGCTCGACATTCTAAAAGGCGCGGCTGGCGTCTACGTCGCACAGCTGATTGCGCCCGCCACGTGGTCACCCGACAGCCTGGACTGGCTCATGATTGCTGCGGGCATGTCGGCGATTGCGGGACACAGCTTCTCGCCCTTCATCGGGTTCAGGGGTGGCAAGGGCGTCGCCACGGCTGCCGGAGCCATCTCGATTCTCATTCCCGGAGCGTTCCTGGTCATGTTCGTGACCTTCGCAATCGTCCTTGCGATCACCCGTATGGTGTCTCTGGGATCGATTGTTCTCGCATTCGAGTTCCCGGTACTGGCGATCATCTTGTACGGCGATCGCACGCCTGTCGTCCTCTTCGCGTTCGCTGCAGGCGCTCTCGTCTTGTGGCGCCATCACGCGAATCTCAAACGCATCTTCCTCGGCGAAGAGCATAAGATGGGAAGCATCACTGAATCCCGTGAGGGGAGCGAAGCGTGAAAGTTGCGGTAATCGGTGCGGGGTCCTGGGGTACCGCCGTGGCCGCCCTTCTCGGCGGCAAGGGTATCGACGTGCAGCTGTGGGCGCGTGAGCCCGAGATAGCTGCCGGTATCAACGAGACGCACCACAATCCGGTATATCTGACCGATGTGGTCCTTCCGGCGAGCGTCTTCGCGACACACGAGATCGGTGCGGCGCTCGAGGGCGTCTCCGCCGTTGTGATGGTGACTCCAAGCCACGGCGTTCGCGGGACTGCCGGCGAGATGCTCCCGTACATCAGCGACGAGCTGCCGATCGTGAACCTCGCCAAAGGCGTTGAGCGCGGTACCGATATGCGGATGACCGAAGTCCTGCAAGACGTTCTCGGCAACCGTGCGCGGCTTGCCGCACTGTCCGGCCCGAACCATGCCGAGGAAGTCAGCAAGCAGGTTCCGTCGGCCACCGTCATAGCGGCGTACGAAGAGCCTATCGGTCGCATGTTCCAGGATCTCTTCATGGCATCCACGTTCCGCGTGTACACGAACACCGACGTGATCGGCGTCGAGCTCTGCGCCGCCTGCAAGAATGTCGTGGCGGTGGCCGCCGGTATGTCCGACGGCCTCGGCTATGGCGACAACACGAAGGCAACGCTCATGACCCGCGGTCTGGCGGAGATGACGCGCCTGGGTACCCGGCTCGGCGCTAACCCGCTCACGTTCATGGGGCTCGCCGGCATCGGTGATCTCATCGCAACGTGCACGAGCCGTCACAGCCGCAACCGCGGGCTCGGCGAGCACGTCGCCCGCGGCGGCACGGTCGATTCGTACGCTGCTGAGAACCACAACATGGTCGCCGAGGGTGCGATGTCGTGCATCTCGGTTGATGAACTCGCACACCGGGAAGGTCTGGAGCTGCCGATCACGCACCAGGTTCGCGCCATTCTCTATGAAGGCGCCTCTCCCTCCACCGCCGGCGAGATGCTCATGGGCCGCGCGGCAAAAGACGAACTGCACGGTTTGGGCATCATCGTTGACGAGGAGGTCTAGGTGGAGCGTTCGATTCTCATGGCGCCGTCGATTCTCTCGGCGGACTTCACCCGGCTCGGCGAGGCTGTAGCGCTCGTTGAGGCCGCAGGTGCCGACCTCATCCACGTCGACGTGATGGACGGCCACTTCGTTCCGAACCTCACGATCGGCCCGCCGGTCATCAAGGCGCTCAAGCGGATCACGAAGCTGCCGCTTGATGTGCATCTCATGATCGATAACGCCGACGACACTGTCGGCTGGTATCTCGAAGCCGGCGCGGACATCGTTGTCGTCCATGCCGAAGCCTGCAACCACCTGCACCGCATCGTCCAGATGGTCCACGCGGCCGGTGCGCAGGCGGGCGTGTCCCTCAATCCGGGAACACCGGTGGGCGTACTGGACTCGATCATCGCCGACCTCGATTTCATCCTCGTGATGAGCGTGAACCCGGGGTTCGGCGGTCAGGCGTTCATTCCCTCGGCGATTGACAAGATTCGTGACATTGCCGCACGTGCTGCATCCAAAGGAGTCCGTCCGAGAATCGCCGTCGATGGCGGCATCGACGTCCGCACCGCGCCGCTCGTGGTCGAAGCCGGCGCTGACACCCTCATTGCGGGTAGTGCGGTGTTCTGTGCGCTAGATCCCGCGCAGGCGCTTCGCGACATTCGTGCGGCGGCGGTCACGAAGTTGGTGTAAGATTAGCGCGCACTTTCTTCAGGGCGGGGCGAAGTTCCCCACCGGCGGTGACAGCCCGCGAGCCTCTTGTTTGAGGCAGACCCGGAGAATTCCCGGGGCCGACGGTATAGTCCGGATGGTAGAAGGAAGGTCTGGGCGTGAGCCTGTTTCTCGATGACGCCTCGGCGATTGCCGACCCGTTCCTGCGTCGCGCATTCACTCTTGCCGAGCAGGGCCGCGGTACCGTGAGCCCCAATCCACTCGTTGGCTGTGTCGTTGTGGCCGACGGCGTGGTCGTCGGCGAGGGCTATCACCAGGTTGCCGGAGGCCCCCACGCTGAAATCGTCGCGCTGAAGGCTGCCCTTGACCACGCCCGTCACTCCACCGTGTACGTGACACTCGAGCCGTGCAACCACTACGGTCGCACCCCACCGTGCACGAACGCGCTCCTGAAGGCTGGCGTGAGCAAGGTCGTTGTCGGCCTGCGTGACCCGAATCCCGAAGTCACCGGCTCGGGGGCGGAGGCGCTCCGGGCTGCGGGAGTCGAGGTTGAGTTCGTCTCGGACGATACGCCGTTTCGCAGGCAGAACGAAGCGTGGCTCGGTCGCGTGTCGACCGGTCTCCCGTTCGTTCGCGTGAAGGTCGCGCTCACGCTCGATGCCCGTCCAGGGCTCTTCGCGAGCCGCCGTGCCAGGATTACCGGCAGCGGCGGCGGTGCCGTTACCATGCAGCTTCGCGATCGCGCCACCGCCGTTCTCGTCGGTGCATCCACACTCCAGATCGACGATCCGGCCCTGACTGTACGCGATTCCGAGAACCGCGCCGCTCTCAGACAACCGGTTCGGGGTGTGCTGTCCCGGACGTCGGTTCCGTCCTCCACGGCCCGGTTGTTTCGTGACGGCATCGGGAAGACCCTGCTCGTCACGAGTGACGCCGCGGATTCGACCGCTCTCGCAACACTAGCTGCTCAGGGCGTTGACGTTCACACCTACCGCTACGCCGACGGCATCCGGGGTGCGCTCGTGGCCCTTGCGAATGCGGGGATCGATGATGTACTCGTGGAAGCGGGGCCGGCGCTTCTGACGGCGCTGTGGAACGCCCGTGCGATCGATGAGCTCGTGCTCGTGCATGCGGGCGGCATGGGAGGAAACGCGGCGCCTCCGCTCTTCCTCGGCGGGGGCGAGATCGCAGCGGGTGAGCTTGTCCCGACGTTTCGGGCGGTAGAGGCCGCAGTTCGTGGTGATGATGCAGTAACGGTCTGGCGTCCCAAGCCGCATGCGGCGGGGGAGTCGCCGGCCATGGGAAGGAGATAACGTAGATGTTCACTGGTCTGATCGAGTGTGAGGGCATCATCACGCGCGCGGAGCGCGTCTCCGGCGGCATGCGGCTTGAGGTGTACGCTCCCGAGTTCGGTCGGGACATGGCCATCGGCGATTCGATCGCTGTCGACGGCGTGTGTCTGACGGTCGTGAAGTTCATCCGAGGAGCGTTCCTCACGGATGTGAGCAGTGAGACGCTCGACCGCACCACGCTTGGCGGTCTGCGACAAGGCGGCAAGGTGAACCTCGAGCGCGCGCTCAGGCTCTCCGACCGGCTCGGCGGGCATCTCGTCTCCGGCCACGTGGACGCGATCGGCAAGATCGCCCTCAAACAGCCGAGTGGCAAGTTCACCGTCTACCAGTTCCAGGCGCCTCCTGAAGTCATGCAGTACGTCGTCGAGAAGGGCTCTATCGCCGTCGACGGCATCTCGCTCACGGTCGCCCGTGTCGGTGCCGACGGATTTACTGCCGCGATCATCCCTCAGACCGAAGCGATGACGACTCTCAAAGAGAAGACCACCGGCGCGCCGGTGAACCTCGAGGCGGACATGCTCGGTAAGTACGTCAAACGCTTCGTCGCGCTCTACTCCGGTGCCGACGACGAGACCCCCGTGCCTGGCAAGCGTGGCCTCGGCGACATGCTCCGCGAGTTCACGGACGGGCGGTAGTGCCGATGAGTGACGTCTTCACTCCCATCGAGGAAGCGATCGAGATCATCCGCGACGGCGGCATGCTCATCGTCGTTGATGACGAGGACCGCGAGAACGAGGGCGACTTCGTCATGGCGGCCGAGAAGGTGACGCCCGAGGCAATCAACTTCATGGCCCGGCACGGACGCGGCCTCATCTGTCTGCCGATGTCCGGCGAGCGTCTCGACCATCTGCGGATCCCGCCCATGACCGAGAACAACACGTCCACGCAGGGCACAGCGTTCCATGTGTCTATCGGGGCGAAGGGTCGCATCACGACCGGCATATCGGCGATGGACCGTGCCGAGACCGTTCTGGCCGCAATCGACCCCGCAGCCGGCCCCGACGACATCGCGATGCCCGGGCACGTGTTCCCGCTGCGCGCGAAGGCAGGCGGCGTACTCGAGCGCGCCGGTCACACTGAGGCATCGGTCGATCTCGCACGTCTGGCTGGACTTGCGCCGGCCGGCGTCATCTGCGAGATCATGAACGAGGACGGTACGATGGCGCGTCGACCTCAGCTGGAGGAGGTCGCTGCACGATTCGGGCTCAAGATGGTCACCGTCGCTGACCTCATCCGCTACCGTCGTCGCAACGAACGCCTCGTTGAGAAGACCTCCACCGTTCGTCTTCCCACCAGACACGGCGAGTTCACGGCGCACGGTTATCACTCGCTCGTGGACAACTCCACCCACATCGCGCTCGTTGCTGGCGACGTAAACGGCAAGGAGGACGTGCTTGTGCGCGTGCACTCGGAGTGCCTCACCGGCGATGTCTTCCACTCGCTTCGCTGCGACTGCGGCGACCAGTTGGAGGAAGCCATGCGCCTCGTGCAGGCCGAAGGCCTCGGCGTGATTCTCTACATCGTCGGCCACGAGGGACGCGGTATCGGCCTTGAGAACAAGCTTAAGGCGTACGAACTCCAGGAGCGCGGGGCGGACACGGTGGAAGCCAATGAGGCACTCGGCTTCCCGGCCGACTTGCGTGACTACGGCATCGGGGCGCAGATCCTTGTGGATCTGGGACTCACGAGCATGCGGCTTCTCACGAACAACCCGACCAAGATCATCGGACTACAAGGCTACGGTCTGCGCGTGACCGAGCAGGTGCCGCTCCAGATCGGGTGCGGCGCCGACAACATAGAGTATCTGAGGACGAAGAAGGACAAGATGTCCCACCGGCTCGATTTGCCGGAATAGGGACGGGGAGGAGACCGCTATGACGACGTACGAAGGTTCTCTGATCGGTACCGATCTCAAGGTTGGCATCGTGATCAGCCGCTTCAACGAGTTGCTGTCCTCTCGGCTGCTCTCGGGTGCGAACGATGCGCTCACCCGGCATGGTGTGCTCGCCGACGACATCGACGTTGCCTGGGTTCCGGGCGCGTTCGAGATTCCGCTTGTGGCGAAACGTCTGGCCGTAACCGGTCGCTATGACGTCGTTCTTGCTCTCGGCGTCGTTATACGGGGAGGGACGCCGCACTTCGAATACGTCGCTGCTGAGGTCTCCAAGGGTGTTGCTTCCGCATCGCTCGATACCGGGGTGCCCGTGATGTTCGGTGTGATCACGGCCGACAGCATCGAGCAGGCTGTCGAACGCGCAGGCACAAAGTCGGGAAACAAGGGCTGGGACGCCGCGCTCGCAGGCATCGAGATGGCGAACCTCATGCGCGCCGTTTAGTACTCCGCTCCGGCCGCTCAAGCGGCGACTGAATAGCCGAAAGGCCCGGATCGCGTAAGCGTTTCGGGCCTTTCTTCTGGGCAATCCATTGGGCTCTCGCCACCCTGTGGCTATCAACCGTGGACGTCCGATCTCCCTGGCCGCTCATTGAGCGGGAGTACAAACTACCAAAGCGCGTCGACCGAAACAAGCGTCCGTTTGTTCGATTTGACGAACGGTCATCTGTGACGCCTCTCAGGTGCTCATCTACCGTCAGAAGGTGGCGGGTTCCGGTCGGAGTCGCTATCGGCTACGCTTGTCCACGGGGGGAGCAGCCCGATGAACGTAGCAGAGGAGACATACTAATGAGCGATGTCGAAGACGGCAGCCCCAAAGAGTCCCGTCATGCGGTATTGAACGTCTTCGGTCTCACCCTTGAGGTCAGTAACCCCCGTCTCGCCGAGCTGCTCACGATGGATGCCCGGGAAGCTCTTGTTACCGACGTGCGGAGCATGCGCCTTGACGGCCCTGCGCCAACGGCCGACGAGGTCGCTCAGGCACTCCCCGACGTCGTGATGTCTGCACCGACCCCGCATGACGAGGACACTGCGCGTATCCGACGCGACTTTCGGGACCGTGTGGAAAGTGTCGGGCAGGCGCTTGGCTTCACGACTCACGGAGATGGCATGTGGGACTCACCTACAAGCGTCCACGTACTGACCCGTGCCGTCGACCGCGCGCTTTCGCTCGCTGCGGCATCGCACTTCGTGGGTGAGATGAGTCAGTTGCTGGCCGCAAAGGACGACCGCAATGAGACGTCCGTACTTTTCGTCGTGAACGACCAGCAGACCGCCGATGTGTTCAAGGTGGCAATCCGTCAGAGCCGCTTGTTCAACGTGATGCGCACCGCGAGTATCGAGAACCTTGAGGAAATGCGGTCCATGATTCACCGCGGTGCACTCGACCACCATCAGTCGGTCGTGCTGCTCACGCCGGTCGCCAACATCGATGTCGGCGAGATCCTCTCGGTGCTTCACGCGCAGGACTCAAGGAACGGATTCCCGCTTGATGCGTTCTAACGGCCAAACCTCGCGCCCGGTATGGGTGGGGATGAGCGGCGGAGTCGACAGTTCGCTGGCGGCGGCACTACTCGTTGAGTCTGGATATGCATGCACCGGCGTGACCATGGATCTCGGTCGCGGCGGTTCCGACCTCACCGCAATCGAAGCTGCTGCTGTCGTGTGCGCTCATCTGGGCATCCCACACCGGGTCATCGATCTGTCCGACGCGTTCAGGGCAGCGGTTCTCGAGACGACCGCGCGCGCGTATGCCGCGGGTATGACGCCAAATCCGTGTGTGGCCTGTAACGCGGCCATCAAGTTCGGTGCGCTTCTGGATGCGGCTGTCACCGAACGTGCCCGTCTCGCTACCGGTCACTATGCGCGTGTCGTCGGCGAAGGTGCGGGCGCACGTCTCGCACGCGCGTCTGATCCCGCTAAGGACCAGTCGTACTTCCTCTACCGGCTCTCACCGGAGGTGCTCGCCCACGTCGCGTTCCCGCTTGGCGAGTTGACGAAGACCGAGGTCAGAACCCTCGCGTCTGCGCGTGGCATGAGTTCGATGCACACCGCCGAGAGCCAGGACGCCTGTTTCCTCGGCCCGGGTGGGTACGCCTCACTCGTGCGGGACCTGCATCCCGAGGCCTGCCGTCCCGGTCCGGTACTCACGGCCGACGGTACGCGAATCGGTACGCACGATGGCGTCTGCCTCTTCACGGTCGGGCAGCGCAAGGGACTTGGCATCGCGTCGGCTGGGGCCCTCTACGTCACGCGTATCGATGCGGCTGCGAATGCAGTCATTGTCGGTCCGCACGATGCCCTTGCGACCACGGTCGTGACGGCGGGTGACGCTGTGTGGTTCGGTGCGCGGGAGCCTGTCGGGTGCGACGTGAAGATCCGCTACAACGCGCCGGCCTCACGCGCGTTGGTCACACCCGAAGGAGCTTCGCTGAGTATCGAGTTTGCGGAGCCGATCTTTGGAGCCGCACCCGGTCAGTCCGCGGTATGCTACCAGGGTGATATCGTTGTCGGTGGCGGCATCATTGGGGGAACACAGTGATCGACCTGCACATGCACACGAGCCGATGTGGCCACGCCGAGGGTACCCTCGAGGAGTTCGTTGCGGCCGCCCGCGCCGTCGGCATCACAACGATGGCGTTCACCGATCATCTGCCGCTGCCGGCAGACGTACTCGCGCGTGACCCGCACGCATCCCGGTACGCAATGCCCGAAGATGAACTCGACGCGTACGTCGCCGACGTGCGGGCGATCCAGAAGCTCAGCGCGTCGCAGGGCGGACCTGAGGTCCTTCTCGGTATCGAAGCCGATCTGCATCCAGGCAATGACGATCACGTCCGGCGGCTCATCATGCGTCACGACTTCGACGTCGTGCTCGGGTCCGTACACTTCGTCGACGGCTGGGCATTCGATGACCCGGATCGTCGCGACGGCTACAGCGACTGGGACATCCGCGCGCTCTGGGAGCGCTACTTCGACGATCTCATCGGCGCCGCACGAAGCGGTCTTGCGGATGTGATCGGCCACGCCGACCTCGTGAAGAAGTTCGGGTACGTGCCCGATGGTGATCTCACGCCGCTCTACCGCCGGGCGGCCGAGGCGTTCGCCGACGCCGGCGTTGCCGTGGAAGTGAACACTGCGGGGCTCCGCAAGCCGTGCGCTGAACTCTATCCGTCGGCCGGCTTCCTGCTCGAACTTCGCCGCGCCGGCGTGCGTGTCACGACCGGTTCAGACGCCCACAGTCCGGCCGAGGTTGGCGCAGGATTCGCCGACGCGCGGCGGGCGCTCATCGAGGCCGGATACGACCGCGTGACCGTCTTTCGCAGACGCACAGCCGAGGAGGTACTCCTGTGAGTGTAACGACCATCGGCGACCTGTGTGCCGCTCTGGAACGCGCCTTCCCGCTCGCATGGGCAGAGGACTGGGACGCCGTCGGGCTGCGGGTCGGCGACCCGTTGTGGCCCGCCACCAGGGCACTCCTAACCCTCGATGCGAACATGGCCGCCATCGATCGTGCGGTGGCCGCTCGGTGCGACGTCGTCGTGAGTCACCATCCCCCATTCCTCGACGTGCTCGACGCACTCACACCCGCTACACCGAGTGCCGGGCTCGCTCTTGCGGCGGCGCGTGCGGGCATCGCGATCGTGAGCATGCACACCAATCTCGACCGGTCCCCCGAGGGCGCCGAAGCCCTGCCGCAGCTCCTTGGCCTCCACATTCTTCATCCGCTCGAAGAGCCAGTTCCCGGCCTCCCGAAAGATGTCCGCATGGGACGCCTCTGCGAGGTCGCTTCTGAGCCTCTGTCTGCGTTCGCATCACGCATGGGTGCTGCGCTCGGCGTTCGCCCACGTGTGTGGGGCGACCCGGCGCGCGAGATACGTCGTGTCGCCGTAGGCAACGGCTCCGTTCGCTCGCTCGTACCCGCTGCGTTGGCATCCGGTGCCGATGTCCTGCTCGGCGGTGAGGTGCGGTATCATGACGCACTGGATGCCGTTGGAAACGGCCTTGCGATCATCGAGGCCGGGCACGACGCGACCGAGTGGCCGCTCGTACACCTGCTCGCGAATGGTGCGAGAGAGGTCCTCGGCGAATCCGGCGTTATTGAAGAGCCCGCGCACGCGGGATGGTGGATCGCGGAAGGGGCGTGACGTGGACCAGGCAAGCGCGCTCGTTGCATTGTCCGAGAAAGACCTGGAGCTCGTACGCGCCGCCAAGAAGCTCGAGGGGTTGCCCGAGAAGCACGCGATCCTCGAGATCCGTCACAAGCTTCGCGACATAGAGGCAATCGATGCAAAAGCGACCGTCTACGTTGCACAACTTGAAGCCGCGCTCAAGCGTGCCGAGGACGAGACGGCCATGATAGCCGCGCACATCACCGCCGAGCAGGCCAAGGTCGACTCTGGCGCTATTTCGAACCACAAGGAGCTCCAGAGCCTTTCGCGTGAGATCGACTCGCTCTCGCGGGCCCAGGACAAGAAGGAGAACGAAGTCATCGCGGCCATGGAGAAGCTTGAGGCCGGGAAGGCTCAGGCGGCCAAGGTCTCCGAGATGATCAAGCACGGTCACGCCAAAGAGGAACAGCTCATCGAGCACTTCCAGAAGATCGGCGGCGAGCTGCAGCGCGGCATCGACAAAATGACCAGGCAGCGTGCTACGCTTGCGAAGGTGCTCGACAAGGCGCTGCTTGCCAGGTACGAATCGCTGCGCGCAGCCAAGCATGGCCTCGGCGTGGGTGTGCTCCACGGTGCGCAGTGCTCCGCGTGCCGGATTGAGCTTCCCTCGGAAAGCGTGCGTGCGATGCACAGCGCGGGTGAGCGCATCGCCGAGTGCCCCTCGTGCAAGCGCCTTCTGGTGATCGACGTGGAACACGGCTCGTGACCGTGCGTGGAACCCTCTACACCGATGGTGGTTCCCGGGGCAATCCCGGTCCCGCCGGCATCGGCATTGTGCTGCTGCGTGAACGCGGCGACGTGTGCTGTGCGGGCGGGCGTTTCCTGGGCGAATGCACAAACAACGTGGCCGAGTACCGCGCACTCATCTGGGGACTCAAGACAGCCGTGAACTGCGGCGTCACCGACTTGCTCGTGCGTGCCGACAGCGAACTGGTCGTGAAGCAGATGCGCGGCGAGTACCGGGTGAAGCACCCCGGGCTCCAGCCGCTCTTCGCCCGCGCGAAGGATCTGGCGCGCGAGCTATCCAGCGTGCGCTACGAACACGTGCGGCGCGAGGCCAACACGCATGCCGATGAACTCGCCAATGCGGCGATGGACGCGCAGTGCGACGTGGGCGACGTGCCCGATGGCGCAGTCGGCAGCGAGCAAGGATCCCTCTTCTAGCGGAGGCCGAGATGTACGAGCTCAGCGTGAAAGACCACTTCGACGCCGCCCATTCGCTCCGCGGCTATCCCGGTGAGTGTGCCAAGCTGCACGGCCACACCTGGGACATCGAGGTTACCGTGGAGGGGGAGACCCTTGACGGCATCGACATCCTCTACGACTTCAAGCAGCTCAAGATCGACCTTGCCGCCGTCCTCGAGCCGCTCGATCACGCGTTTCTCAACGACGTGGCGCCATTCGACGTGCTCAGCCCGACCGCCGAGAACATGGCGCGCGTGCTCTACGAGGCGCTTGCCGGGAAGGTCGCCGAGTGCGTGCGCGTGAAGGAAGTGACGGTCTGGGAGTCACCGATCGCGAGGATCACATACCGGCCATAGGGAGTAGACCTCAGCCTCTAGTTGAGACTTCCGGGTGTGACTACTGCGTTAAGGCTTTGTCAGACTCTCCCAAAGGCCTTTACGGCGTCGTTCGCTTTGTGTAACCGTCTGTCCCAGCCTGTTTACGCTGTGCCGCCGGGGG
>JBBQIR010000044.1:0-18238 GCA_038325105.1 Coriobacteriia bacterium | reverse complement strand
CACGCTGCGCGCACGTTCTACGCGCCGATCGCCGAGCAGCGCTACGACAACGCGTCGGCGCGCCTCGCCGACCTGGAGCAAGTCGAACGTCTCGGCTCGCGCTTCTCGGACCGCACGCGCTTCCTCGCCGAGATGACGCTTGACGCTCCCAACTGGACGGGCGACTTCGCACAACCGCCGACCCTTGACGAGGACTTCCTCATCCTCTCCACGATCCACTCGGCAAAGGGGCTCGAGTGGGACGCCGTGTACGTCATCCACGCGGCCGACGGCAACATCCCCGCCGACCTCGCGTGCGGCAGTCCCGAGGAGATCGCCGAGGAGCGGCGACTGTTCTACGTGGCGTGCACGCGCGCCAAAGAGCACCTCTACGTGACGCATCCGCTGCGCTACTACGCGGCCGGACGCGGGATGTCCGACAGCTACGGCTACGCGCAGCGGACGCGCTTCATCCCCGATGCCCTGCGGCCGCTCTTCGCCGAGTCACAGGCGCGACCGGAGAGCGCGGCCGACGAGGACGACCTCGCGGGCGGCGTCGCTCGCGCAACGACCGCGAGCATCCGCGAGGGCGTGAAGTCGATGTGGGGCTGAGGTCTAGCGCGAAAACACCACAAAATTGGGTGGCACGGTGCCCGTGACTACGCGACAATAGCCCTCGTGACGCAGGCAACGGGGGGAGCTTCGTGACAACGGCGGTCGACGTCCGGGATCTCCGGAAGCAGTACACCATGGGCGGCACCGTCCTCGACGTGCTGCGCGGCGTCGACCTCACCATCGAGCACGGCGAAGTCGTCTGTGTGATGGGTCCCTCGGGCTCCGGCAAGTCAACACTCCTCAACATCGTCGGCGGTCTCGACCGCCCGAGTGGCGGTGCGGTGATCGTCGAAGGCGACGACCTCGCGGCCATGGACGACGAGCGGCTCGCTGACTACCGCCGCCACCAGGTGGGATTCGTGTTCCAGTCGTTCAACCTCATCCCGACGCTTTCGGCACGCGGCAACGTGGAGCTCCCGCTTGTGTTCGCTGGCGTCGCACGCGGCGACCGCGCAGCGCAGGCAACGGCAGCACTCGAGTCGGTCGGCCTCGGCTCTCGGCTTGAGCATAAGCCGACGGAGCTCTCCGGCGGCGAGCAGCAGCGCGTGGCGGTGGCGCGTGCGGTCGTGAACGGGCCCGCGATCATCCTCGCCGACGAACCGACGGGGAACCTCGATACCGCGACCGGCCAGGAGATCCTCGAGGTCATCAAGACGATGAACGCCGAGGGACGCACCTTCCTCATCACGACACATGACCGGGCAGTGGCCATGGCCGTCGCCCACCGCATCGTCCACATCATCGACGGCTCGATCGTCGATATCGAGCAAGGAGGTCTCGCGTGAGAACCGAGAAGACGAGAACGGTCGCGCTGATGTTGGCCTGCCTGTTGGCCTGGGCACCCGCGAGCGCGCTGGCGACCACGACGGCGACGATCACGCCGACTGCGGACTCACAGGGCCCCAGCCCCGCGCTCGGCGACCCCACGGCCTCCGCTTCGCCCAAGCCCGCGCCAGTGCTCGTCGTTCGCTCCTATGAGACGGCGCCAGAGCGCGTGCTCGTTGGCTCGCGATTCGAACTCACGCTCGACATCGAGAACGCGACCGCGCGCCGCGCTGAGAACGTCGTCGTCTCGCTCCAGAGCGGCACGTCCGCAGCCTCTGCCGACGCTGCGGCCGCCACAGGCGGTGGCCTCTCGGTCATGGGGACGGGCAACGCGAAGTTCGTCGGCACCATCAAGGGCAAGCAGGCGGACTCGGTCAGCTTCGACGTAATGGCGGGCCCGGGCACAGCGGCCGGGACGTACAACGTGCCGATCATCATCGCCTTCGAGTACAACGGCGAGCGCCAGGAGATCACGCAGACGATCGGCATCGTGGTCGAACGCGACGCTGCGTTCTCGGTCGTAACGGCTGAGATACCCGAGGAGGGCGTCGTCGGCCAGACGTTCGACGCGAGCTTCGAGATCGCCAACACCGGCGGGTTCGCGCTCTCGGCCGTGACGCTCAGCGTCGAGGCCTCGACGGCGGCCGTTGTTGACGGTCGGGTCTACCTCGGCACCTTCGACGCGGCCGGCAGCGAGGCGATCGACGTGCAGATCACGCCTGAGAAGGCCGGCACGCTCGAGGTCGTGCTCGTGGTGACGTACCGGGACGACTTCGGCAAGATCAAGAAGTTCCAGACGCCGTACGAGGTGAAGGTGGCCGAGCAGCCGAAGGACACCGGCGAGCCGGGTCCGGATGCCGCAGGCGACAAGCCGAAGAGCGACAAGAACCCGTTCGTAGCGTTTGTCATGGCGCTCTTTGGACTCGGCTCGTAGCATGCGCTTCCGCGACCTCACCTTCATCGTCATCTCGAACCTGCGGCGAATGAAGCTCCGTCTGGCTCTCACCGCGCTTGGCGTGGTGATAGGAACCTCGGCGATCGTGCTGATGGTGTCGCTTGGCGTCGGGCTGCAGCGCAGCGTCGTCGCATCGCTTGGCGATCTGGGCGCGGCGACACACATCAATGTGATGGGCGGCGGATTCTCCGGCCCGGGAATGCCCGAGCCTCTGCCGCTCGACGAGAAGGCGGTCGCGAAGTTCGAGGGGATGGAGCATGTCGAGGCGGTCATGCCGTCGGTGATGGCGATGGTCCAGGACATGAGCTACAAGAAGCAAAGCGCATCGACGCAGGTCAAGGGTGTGCCGGTCGACAGCCTCAAGGCGTTCGGTTTCGAGGTCGCCGAGGGGCGTCTGCCCCGCAGCGACACCGAGATCCTGCTCGGCGACGGCGTGCCCGAGATGTTCGTTGGCATGAACAGCGGCGGCGACGCGGGAGACGCGGGGGCCGCCTTGGACCTCGTTGGCAAGCGAATCATCGTGACGGTCGTGAAGTATCCAAGCGAGGAAGAAGCCTCGAAGAGCCCTGCGGTCGCAATGGCGGAGCCTGTCGAAGAGCGGCACAAGATGACGGTCGTGGGTGTGCTCGCCCCCACCGACGCTGAGACCGATATGACGACGTTCGTGTCGCTCGACACCGCGCTCGCCTTCAATGGCGTATCCACTCGTCGCCCGACGTACGACACCGTCATCGTCAAGGCGGATTCGGCCGAGACGGTCGCCGGCATCGAGAAGATCCTCACCACCGACGGCTACATGACCTTCTCGGCACGGACGATCCAGGAAGGGCTCAAATCGACGTTCCTCATCGTCCAGGTCGTACTCGGCGCGCTCGGCGCGATTGCGATGATCGTCGCGGCGCTCGGCATCGCGAACACGATGACGATGTCGATCTACGAGCGAACTCGCGAAATCGGCATCATGAAGGCCGTCGGCGCGTCGAACCGCCAGATCAAGCGCGTCTTCCTCGGCGAGGCGGCGATCATCGGCGTGCTCGGCGGCATCGGCGGGCTCGTCTTCTCGTCAGGCGGTGCGGCGCTCGCGAACCTTTTCCTGCAAAGCGCGATCGCCGCGCAATCCGGCGGCGGGGGCGGCGCTCCCCCCGAGGCGACAACGTTTTTCTACATCCCGGCGTGGCTAGCGGTCTTCGCGATCGTCTTCGCCGCGAGCGTCGGTCTGCTCTCGGGCGTTCTGCCCGCCGTTCGTGCGGCAAACCTCGATCCGCTTGTCGCACTGCGACACGAGTAACGGAGGAATCATGCGTGTTCTCTCGGGTATCTTCACCACACTGTTCAAGCCGGCGAAGGGCGTCGACTCGCTCGGCGATGCACTCAAGTGGCTCTGGATCCCACTCGTGATCATTCTGGCGACCACCGTGGTCGCAAAGGCAGTTGTCGCGACACCCATGTCGGTCGTGGCGCAGAAGGAAGCCGCCGACGCGGCACTCAGGCAGAGCTTCGAGCAGATGCCTGAGGCAGACCGCGCGCAAGTCGAGAAGGACATGGCCGAGAACAACGTCATCGAGACCGCAGGCACGATCGCGAACACCGCGGCGATCGTCTTTGGTGTGGTGGGCTCGCTCTTTGCGCTGCTCTACATCGCGACGTTCTTCTTCGTGGCGGCCCGAACGTGGGCGATGTCGGTGAAGTACACGTCGCTCCTGTCGATTGCCGGACTCTCGCTGGTGCCGCACATGTTCAGGAACGTCATCCAGACGATCTACATGGCCAGCACAGGCATCTGGCTACAGCATCAGGGCCTTGGCGCGCTTGTCGCCCCCAAGGACGCGCTGACGGCACCGAGCGCCTTCTACGCGGTCCTCGCTCAGGTCGACGTGTGGATCGTGTGGGGCGTCCTCATCCTGTTCGGCGCGCTCATGTCGAAGACCGTCGGCCTTGAGAAGAAGCGTGCCGTGGCGGGGATTCTCGCATTCGTGGCGATCACCGGCATCGCTCAGGCAGTACCGACGATCATCACGGGCGTCTTCATGGGTGCCGCGGGCGGCGGAATGTAGCTAGGCGCCCATCAGGTCGAGAATGTGGGCGCTCGCCTCAAGACAGCTCACGTGATAGAACGCCTCCTCAAGCGTGGCGCCCTTCGCGAACGGCCCGTGCGTCTTCAAGACCGCGACCTTCTTCTCGCGCAACACCGCCGAGAGGAGCTCCGCCGCTTCCGGTGAGGCGATCGCCTGCTCGGCCGAGACGACCGGCACGTCACCGACAATCGCCTTGCTCTCGGAATCGAGCGGCACGATCACGTCCGAGATGAGCGAGCGGTGGATCGTGTGCACCGTGTGTGCGTGGACGATCGCGCGAGCGTCGGTCGCGAGGTAGATCGCCCGGTGCACGACGAGTTCGCGGCTGCAGCCCTCGTCCTCGGGGCACGCGTTGATGTCAGTCTCGATGATGTCTGCGCGCGTGAGGCGCCCGAGCATGGAGCCGCTCCGCGTGATGAGGATGCGGTCGCCGAGACGGACGCTCAGGTTGCCGCCGTGCGACGAGATCGCGCCCGTGAGGAACAGGTCGCGACCGGTCTCCTGGAACGACGCGAAGAGTTCGTCGGAAATGGTGATCATCGTGGCTCCATTCACCTGAGTGGAATCGCACTGAGTCTACTCGATGCAGGCCGGGGGCAGCATCTCGACGACCGCGTCGCGCAGGGGGTGGGCAGTACATCTAGCGCCTGTCGAGCTTCCGTTGACGTCACCGCCCCGGCGGCGTCATACACAGCCGTATGCCGCTTCACTCGAATGCGATCAACAAACGATACGAGGGTCGCATGTTCGTCTCCGAGGCACTCCCGCAAGAAGGAGAAAACGGCCTTGTGACCCGCTGTTGAGCCGGGCCTGAACCCTTCGGCGAACATCAGGGCGCGCCCTGCCTGAAGAGCTGCATTGTGCGCAACCGCCAGAGCCCAGTCGTCGTCTTGGCCGAGGAGAGCTTCAGCTGTCGTCAAGTCACGCGCACTGCGGGCAAGCGCAGCCTTCACTTCGGCGGGACCGAACTTCTCGCGACGGATGTGTTGTCGGCGAAGCAGTTCCTCATACATCGACGACTTCTCCGATAATTGGAAGACGTGGGCCGTTCGTGATCCTGGTGATGAACGCGTCGTCTGACGCGAGTCGGTCACGATACTCACCGAGCGAGATCAGGGTGTAGTTGACTGGCCTGTGCAGCACCCGCTCCGCACGCATCATAGTTTCGTGAAGCAGCATCCCATCGGCCTCACCGACGACCAGGAGATCGACGTCGCTTCCTGCCGTCGACACCCCGCTGGCTATGCTCCCGTACACAAACGCGAGGTCGATGCCATCGGCCATTCCGGCGAGCGACCCCTGCAGCACCGAGGTCAAGCCCGTCGTCTTGAGAATGAGCGAGCGCAATTCAGGGTACACCGGAGCCGCGGTGTTGACCCGGTAGTAGACGAGGTTCCCGCGGCGTTCGCGAAGGAGGAGCCCGGCTCCGGCAAGGTTCTGGAGTTCACGTTGGACGCCACCCTGTCCCACACCGCTCCGGCGGATGATCTCCCGAACATAGAGCGGCTCATCGGGTGACAGGAAAAGCGACGTGAGGACCGCCCGGCGAACATCACCGAACAAGGCCTTAGCCAGGGTATCGTTATCGAGGTTTGTACCCATATCGGGTACTATCGTACCCTTATTGAGTACACCGCGCAAGCCGCTATCGTGCAAGCACCATCGCGAGGTCGTAGATGTGCTGCTTCATCTCGTGGTGGTGGCTGTAGCAGTCAGCGAGCGTCTCAAGCGCCATATCGGCGTTCTGGAGGCACACGGCCTTGCCGCTCTCGCCCGCGACCAGCGCGTCGACCGCGGTCGCACCCATTCGGCTGGCGAGCGTGCGGTCGAACGCCGACGGCGCCCCGCCACGCTGGATGTGGCCGAGAACGACGGCGCGAACCTCGTGACCACACATGTTCGAGAGGTCGGCTGCAAGCCCGAACGCGTGTCCGGCGCCTTCTGCCGCCACGATGATCGAGTGCTTCTTTCCCCGCGCGATGCCGCTTGCGATCGATTCGCAGATGTCCTCAAGCTTCCACGCCACTTCGGGCACGAGAATGACATCCGCGCCGGCGGCCAGACCCGAGTAGAGCGCGAGCATGCCGCAGGTGCGGCCCATGACCTCGATGATGAACGTTCGCTCGTGGCTTGATGCCGTGTCGCGGACCTTCGATGTCGCGTCACAAATCGTGTTCTGCGCGGTGTCGAAACCGATCGTTGTGTCGGTCGCCGCGATATCGTTGTCGATGGTGCCCGGAACGCCGATAACCTGCACGCCACGGCGATCGAGCTCCTCGGCAGCACGATACGAGCCGTCGCCACCGATGACGACGAGGCCGGTGATTCCGTGTTCCGCGAGGTTGCTCGCGGCAACACCAAGTCCCTCATCGGTGAACATGCGCTCCGAGCGGGACGTGCCGATGAAGGTGCCACCACGGTCGAGCACGCCGCCGACACTCCCAAGTCCCATGTCGAAGAAGTCGCCATCGATAAGACCCTCGTAGCCGTGCCTGATACCGACCGCCTCGCAATTGCGAGCGATGGCCATACGTACCACGGCGCGTATCGCCGCGTTCATTCCGGGCGCGTCCCCACCACTCGTGAGAACCGCGATCCGTGACTTCTTTGACATGGCTTACTCCCCCTCCGCGTACACCCCGATAGCAGACAGCCGCTCGAACCGACGTTGTACGAGCTCTTCGACATCCTGACCGCAGAGCGACTCGAGCGCAGACGCTACTGAACGTTCGACAGCCGCGAAGACCGATGCCGGGTCGTGGTGCGCTCCGCCGAGCGGCTCGGGCACGATCTCGTCGGCGATGCCGAGGTCGATGAGGTCCTCGGCCGTCATGCGCAGGCATGCCGAGGTCTCCGGCGCGCGGCCCGCGTCTTTGTAGAGGATCGACGCGCACGCCTCGGGACTGATCACCGAGTAGTACGCGTTCTCGAGCATGATGAGCCGGTCGCCGAAGCCGATGGCGAGCGCGCCACCACTCCCGCCCTCGCCGATACCGACCGCAACGATCGGCACGCGCAGCGCCGAGAGTGTTGCGAGGTTCTCGGCGATCGCCCACGCCTGACCGCGTTCTTCGGCCTCGATGCCGGGATGTGCACCCTGCGTGTCGACGAACGTGACGACCGGCAGGCCAAACTTCTCGGCCATGAGCATCGCCCGGCGCGCCTTGCGCAGGCCTTCGGGATGCGGGCTGCCGAAGTTGCGTCGGATGTTCTCTTTCGTGGTCTTGCCCTTGCGGTGCCCGATCACCATGCACCGGCGTCCGGCGAGGGTCGCCAGGCCCGCGAAGATCGCTTCGTCGTCGCCGTAGAGGCGGTCGCCGTTCAGTTCGACGACCTCCGAGCAGAGCGCTTCGACATAGTCCTGTGTCTTCGGGCGGCCCGGATGACGGGCGACCTGAACGCGCTCCCACGGCGATAGCGCCTGGTAGAGCGTTGTGCGCAGCTGCTCGATCTCCGCCTCGAGATCGGCAATCTCGGCGCCGAGTTCAAGCGCGGCAGCAACGTCGAGCCGCTTGAGTTCTTCGAGCTTCTCCTCGAGGTCGGCGAGCGGGCGCTCGAACTCCATGATGAACTTCGCCACTATGCATCACCGCCCTTGAGATCCGGTACGGGGCGTGCGGCGCCGGTGGCTGCAGGAGGAACCCCGGCACCCGACAGATAGTCGAGCACGCGTGCGACCGTGCGCGCGAGTTCCGTCCGCGGCACGACCTCGTCGATAAGGCCGTGCTCCTCGAGGAATTCGGCGGTCTGGAAGCCCTTCGGCAGGCTCTGCTTCATCGTCTGCTCGATGACCCGCGGGCCGGTGAATCCGATGAGCGCCCCGGGCTCGGCCAGGATGATGTCGGCGAGCACCGGGAAGCTCGCGGTGACACCGCCGTAGGTGGGGTTCGTGAGGATCGAGACGTACGGGATCCGTGCACGGGAGAGCCGCTCGGCGGCGGCAGACGTCTTCGCCATCTGCATGAGCGACAGCATGCCCTCTTGCATGCGCGCCCCGCCCG
This sequence comes from Coriobacteriia bacterium, assembly GCA_038325105.1. GTDB lineage: Bacteria > Actinomycetota > Coriobacteriia > Anaerosomatales > Anaerosomataceae > WSXY01. The sequence continues at coordinate 9,788 of JBBQIR010000044.1, read as the reverse complement.
ACGCGATCACCAGCACGAGCGCGCGGTTCTCGGCCTCGGCAAGCGCGAACGCACGCGCGATCTTCTCGCCGACCGCGGAGCCCATGGATGCGCCAACGAACCGGAAGTCCATCGCGCCGATGACCACCGGATGCCCGCCGAGAAGCGCGCGGCCGGTGACGACGGCCTCAGCCATACCGGTCTTCTCTTTGGCGGTGGCGAGGCTCTGCGTGTACGGCTTGTTCGCCGAGAAGCGAAGCGGGTCGAGCGACGTGAGCGTGGCCTCGGTCTCCTCGAACGTGCCTTCATCGGCAAGCGACAGCACGCGAGCGAATGCGTACAGCTCGAAGTGGTGCGCGCAATGCGGGCACACGTACACGTTGTCCTCGAGGACACCCTGATAGATCGTGTGTTTGCACGAGGGGCATTTGAGCCAGACACCGTCGGGTAAACCGGCGGACTTGTCCGCACTTGCCACGGTATAGCGGCGGCCTTCTCGTGCCTTGAACCAGTCCGAGATGGGCATGAGGCTCCCAGGTCGGTCGACGGTCGGGACATGCGCAGCGAGAAACCGGGCGCATCAGGTGTATAGAATAGCGCGGCACCGCTGTTAAGGCGATGCCGCGCCGGAGTTGCGAGCGTTAGTGCCCGGCGAACGGCGGTAACCTAGAGCGAGTAGTCCTTCTCGCCATTGAAGACCGCGAGTGCGTCCTCAACGCTCCAGTCGCCAAGCGTGATGGCGCTGATTGCTTTCGTGAGACGGACGGCTTCGGCCAGCGAGCGCTGGTGGATGTTGCGGCCAGTGGCGTTGCCCTTCGCTCCGCCAATGTGGATCTGCTCCCACAGCTGCGTGAGGAACACGTCGGCGGCCACAGTGGACCCGCCTGCGCACACGAGACCGGTGCGGCCTGATGCCTTCGACGCCTGGACGATCTTTTGGGCCGAGGACTCGGTGTCGTCGCCCTTGGGCGGGTTCACCTTCACGAAGTCGGCGCCGAGACAGAGCGCGACTCCGGCTGCGCCGGCGATGAGGTTCGCGTCTTTCTCGTCCACGACGGCCTTGCCGCGCGGGTAGATCCACAGCACGACGATGAGGCCGAGGGAGTGCGCATCGGCGATGAGCTGACCGGCTTCCTGCATCATGGTCGACTCGTACTCGCTGCCGAGATAGATCGTGTAGCCGACGCCGACCGCATTCACGCCGTTGTCGCGCAGGTCGAGCACGGTCTGGATGTCGTAGAGCTGCGGCGAGTACGGATCGTCCTGGTGCTTCTCGGGATTGGTAGCCGAGGTCTTGATGAGGTGCGTCTTGGAGTTCATCTTCACGAGGTAGTTGATCTCGGGGTAGTCGGCCGCGTACTGCGCGATGAGGCCGCGCTGGCCGGCGAGCACGCCGCACACGCCCTGCGATCCGATGCGGAACAGGTGCTCCGGCTCGTTGTCTTCGGGCGAGATACCCTCGCCGAAGAAGTCCTCGTTGAGGTGCTCGATCTTCTGGTCGCAGGCGAAGAGCATGAGCCTGCCGGTGCCACGGGTCGCCTTGAGGTAGTTGTCGATGTAGGTCTCGCGTGCGGCGGCGGGTACATCCGCGGGCACATGGACCTGGTCGCGTGTGATGCTGGGCATAAGAGTCCCCTCCTCGTACGGTACGGCATTCAAAGCCAACGACTAGGATAGGTCAACCGGCGCGGATTCTCTAGACGGCCGAGGCACGCAACTCCATTCGAACGTGCGGTAATCCGGTGCGGCCGAAGGGAAACGGGTCGTCGGTCATGTTCACAAAGCCCAGACGCTCGTAGAACGCCATGGCCATGACACGCGCGTGCAAGAAGACCGGCGCAAGCCCGAGCTCGGCCGCTTTGCGGACAGTCTCGCGCATGAGCGCGCTCCCCACTCCCGTGCGTTGCCGGTCGAACGCTACCGCGACCTGCCGGATCTGACCCGTACCGCCGTCGTTGATGAGGCGCGAGTACGCGACCACGCGCCCGCCATCGGTCGCGATGAGGTGGTACGAGTCGGGATCGTCGTCGCCCCAGTTGTCGTCGCGCTTCACGGCAAACGGCGCCATGAGGACTTCGTGCCTGAGGACGGTGACCTCGGGCATCCGCGGGTCGGTATGCTGCACCCACTCAAACGTGGTCGTGGCGTCGCCGCAGCTTGCGGCGGGTGACTCGGTCACGCTACCCACCGAAACCGTTCGTGATGGGCATGCGGCGGTCCTTGCCGAACGCCTTCGGGGTGATCTTGATGCCGATGGGCCCCTGTCGGCGCTTGTACTCGGCAGCATCCACCATATGCACGACACGCTCGACGGTCGCCGCGTCGTATCCCTGCCCGACGATCTCCTCGGCGGAACGGTCGTGCTCGACATAGGCCACGAGAATCGCGTCGAGCACCTTGTACGGCGGGAGCGAATCCTGGTCGGTCTGGTCGGGGCGGAGCTCGGCGCTTGGCGGCTTCTCGATTGTCGCCTCGGGAATCACCCTCCCGCGCAGATTGCGCCACACGGCGAGCTCGAAGACCTTCGTCTTGAAGACGTCCTTGATCGGCGCGAAGCCGCCCACCATGTCGCCGTAGAGCGTGCTGTAGCCCACCGAGAGCTCGCTCTTATTGCCGGTGGCCAGCACGAGCCAGCCGAACTTGTTCGAGAGCGCCATGAGCAGCACGCCACGCACTCGTGCCTGCAGGTTCTCCTCGGTCACATCCTCGGGAAGCTCGCCGAATGCCGGGGCGAGCGCGCGTTCCATGGCCGAGACCGGCTCCTCGATGGGAATCGTAAGCGTATCGATGCCGGTGATGCGGGCGAGTTCGTGTGCGTCGGCGACGCTGCCTTCCGAGGAGTACCGCGACGGCATGAGCACGCCGTGCACGTGCTCCGCGCCAAGCGCGTCGGCGGCGAGCACGGCGGTGAGCGCCGAGTCGATGCCGCCCGAGAGGCCGAGCACGACGTCGGTGAAGCCGTTCTTGCGGATGTAGTCGCGTAGGCCAAGCTTGAGCGCGTCGTACATCTCCTCGACTTCGGCCTCGATCGGCTCGAGACGAAGCGCGGTGGGCTCGGTCTCGTCGGGGTCGATGTCAACGATGAGCATGTCGGTGGCAAACGCCTTCGCGCGTGCGACGACCCCGCCGTTGGGGCCGATGACGACCGAACGGCCGTCGAAGATGAGTTCGTCTTGCCCGCCGGTCACGTTGCAGTACACGAACCACACGCCGTTGGCGGCCGCGCGATCGCGGAGCATGCGCTCGCGCGAGCGGCCCTTGCCGATGTGGAAGGGTGACGCCGAGATGTTGAGGACGACGCGCGCGCCGCTCTGGGCCGCGCGTGCGACCGGCTCGGGGAACCACGCGTCTTCGCACACAGTGATGGCGCACGGGAAGCCGCCGATGTCGACCACGACGTCATCGAGTCCCGGCTCGAAGTAGCGCTCCTCGTCGAAGACGCCGTAGTTGGGCAGCAGCTGCTTGAGGTAGACGCGCTCGATGACACCGCCGCGACAAAACGCTGCCGCGTTGTGGATGCCTTGTGCGTCCCGGTGCGCGTAGCCCACAACCGCCGGACACGCCGAGGAGCGCGCAAAGGCCTCCACGGCCTCCATCGAGCGCTCGACGAAGTGCGACTTCCCGAGCAGGTCTTCCGGCGGATAGCCGAGAAGCGCGAGTTCGGGGAGCAAGACGACGTCGGCGCCTGCAGCGGCGGCCTCCTCGGCAGCAGAAAGACAGAGCGCGAGGTTGCCGTCGATGTCGCCGACGGTGGGATCGATTTGTGCAAGAGCGATTCGCATGCGTGTCCTTGGGGGCGAGGTCAGCGGGGCGTGCGCGCACCGTTACAGTCTACCGCACCTGCAAAGCAGAAGGACCCCGGGAGACGCCGGGGTTCTTCTCGCGCGAGCACAACTCTGCGACCCTTTGGCGGGCTCTCACCCGCCGCATGTGTCGATAGTACAACCGCGTGTGCTATCGTCAAAGCACCTCTTGGGAGGGGGCGTTATGACGGACATCCAGACTCCGAACGGACTGGAATTCTCGCCCGCAGCGAGGGTTCCTCTGTGCCCGACCGCCCGACTTCTCGCACGCCTGCTCGCACGTGTGACCGCGATCGCGCTCCTTGCCGCGCTCGCGTGCCCGGTCGCGCCGGCGCTCGCGCAGGACCAGTCGTACACGATACCCAGCGTGAAGATCGCCGCCGAGGTACTGCCCAACGGCGACCTCATGGTTCGCGAAGAACGCACCTTCGACTTCAGCGGCTCGTTCAGCTTCGTGTACTGGGAGATCGACAAGTACGCGGGCGACCCCGACTACACGTACGGCGACATCGTGGTGACCGGCATGTCCGGACCGGGCGGCGCATTCGTCAAACAGGATTCCGAGGACCGCGTCCCCGGCCGCTACCGCGTGTCTGACCAGGGCGACACCATCCGCATCGACGCCTACCATGCCAGCACCGACACGCAGACGACCTTCACCCTGGAGTACACCGTTGCTGGCGCCGCCAAAGCGTGGGACGACACCGGCGAACTCTACTGGAAGTTCATCGGCGACCGCTGGGACCACAGCGTGGGTGACGTGCAGGTCGACGTCGCATTCCCGCCAAGCGTGACCCAGGAAGACCTGCTCGTGTGGGCGCACGGCCCCTACAACGGCTACGTGGACCGCGTGGGCAACCACATGACGCTTGAGGTGGCGGACCTGCCCGCGTACACGTGGGTAGAGGCGCATGCGCTCTTCCCGCGCGAGGCGCTTACCGCCGCAACGCCGTCACCCGGCGCCCGGCGGCAGATGGTCATCGACGACGAGGCGGAGCTGGCCGACACCGCGAACACCGAGCGGCGCTCGGCGCAAACGACATACTACGGCTCCCTGGGCGCGGGAATCCTCGGGCCGCTTGCGGCACTCGGGCTGGCGATCTGGCTGTTCTTCAAGTACGGCCGCGAGCGCACGTCGAGCTACCCCGGCGGCTACTTCCGCGAACTGCCGGCCGACCTGCCGCCTGCGCTTGTGGGCGCGCTCTGGCGCTTTGGCGAGATCGGCGATCCCGAAACGGTCGCCACGCTCATGGACCTCGCCAACCGCGGGGTCATCACCGTGAGACCCACTAATGTGACGACCTCCGGGCTCTTCGGCTCAAAGCAGGAACCGACCTACGAACTCACGCTGGACGCGACGAAGTGGGACACGCTTCACCCCATCGAGAAGGAGCTGCTGTCGTTCCTGTTCACCACGATCGCCAAGAGCACCGTGCTCACGCTGGCTGGCCTTAAGAAGGCCGCCAAGTCGCGCCCGCAAACGTTCGTGAGCGGCATGACCGACTGGAAGAACGCGGTGACCGCCGAGGCGGACAAGCTTGGGTTCTTTGAGAAGACCGGCGGAACGCTCAAGTGGGTGTTCATCGTGGGTGCCGTAGCGATCGCGTTCCTGGGCATCATGACCGGGACCGCAGCCGGCTCCGGTTGGCCGCTCTTGTCGGCGTTCCCGGTCGCCATCGTAATCGGCGTGATCGCCTTCAAGATGCCCAGGCGCACTGCCGCCGCCAACGAGCTCTACGCCAAGTACCGCGGCCTGCGCGACTACCTGCGCGACTTCAGCCGCCTGGACGAAGCGCCGCCCATGCACATCATCTTGTGGGAGCACTTCCTCGTGATGGCCGTGGTCTTCGGGATCGCCGAGAAGGTCATCGAGGCTATGCGCGTGAAGATACCGCAAATCTACAGCGATCCGGCCCTGGCGCACAGCGTGTGGTGGGTCTCCAGCGGCTCAGGGTACGCATCGCCGATCTCCGCATTCTCGAGTGGCTTCGCCAGCGCGTCGAGCGCGGCCACCAGCGCCATGTCGAGCTCTAGCGGTGGCGGCGGTGGCTTCTCGGGCGGCGGGGGTGGCGGGGGTGGCGGCGGAGGAGGTGGCGGCGGCGGCGCGGGGTAATGGGCCGCTCGTTCACGCGAGTACCGCCCGAATCTCCCGCTGCATCGAGGGATCCTCACGAGCACTGGCCACGGCAACGTTCAGCTGCATCGTGACCGACGCCAGTGCAAGGAGCTCAGGATCGACAGCATAGGAGCGCTCATCACGCAGCCAGACGAGCACGGGCGCCAGGTGCCAGATCGAGGGGTTGCTGTCGTGAACCGGGGCCGGGCCGGACGATACGCACCCGAACATCAGCTTCCGCATGTTCTGCCGTGAGAATCCCATGGTCGACGCTACCTCGGAGAGCCCGACAAGGTCCGGCGCTGCCTCCACAAGCACTGCGTCGGGCATGGCTTGCCGTGCGTCAGCGAGAGCGCTCAGCACCGCATGTCGGGCAGAGTCGGCCTCGCGGCTGAATGCGAGCGCGAGTCGACCGCTGAGACCGATGCCAGGGAGGGCGTCATCACAGTGCTCTGCGGCGAGGCGCTCGACGCGCGCGTCAATGGGCACCGACGGGTCGGTAAGAGAGAAACGCAGGGTGAAATCGTAGCAGCCCATCAGTCTCGACCTCCTTTCTGGAACGCGCATCCGTCAACGACTCTCATGATCTGCCTCGCGTGATTCCTGGCGTTTCGTGGCGTGCTCCAAATGCTTGCGACGCAGAACTCACCGCACCGACACTCAACTCTGTTGTGCGGGGGGTACATCTTGCCCCAAGCGTGAGCGTGCGAACCAGCCGGCTCCACACGCCAGCCATAGGACTCAGCGTGTCGCAACGCGGCCTCGATGCATCGACTCGGGTGCCGTGGCCTTGGCATTCCTGGATCCTCTCGCTCAGGTTAGACGGGTCTCCCGTAGTTGTCAACTGACAACTACGGGCTTTCGTCCTCTCTGGATGCTAGCGGCACGACCCAACCAGCATCCAACCCCGAGCGTACCTACGTCCCCGCCCCTGCTTCGCGAGAACGGGTATCAAGACCATACGACTGAATCACACACGCGTATCGGGATGGAGAACGAAATGCCACAAGAGAAGATAGCGATCATGACCGATTCCTGCTCGGATGTTCCGCAGGAGTATCGCGACAAATATCACATGTACGTGGTGCCGCTCATGATCATCTACAAGGACGCGCAGTACCGCGACGGCGTCGACATACAGCCCGAGGAGGTCTTTGCGCGGTTTGCCGAGGAGATCCCCACGACGTCGCTGCCGAGCCCGTCGGTGGTCGGCGACACGCTCAAGCAGATCAAGGCGGACGGCTACGACAAGGTCATCGCCGTCGCGATATCGAGCGGCCTGAGCGGCACGTTTGAGCTGATGCGGAGCTTCGGACCCTCCCCCGAGGGGCTCGAGACGCACTACGTCGACACGAAGAACATCGGCATCGGCAGCGGCTTCTCGGCAATACGCGCCGGTGAACTCATCGAGCAGGGTCTGTCGTTTGCCGAGGTGTGCAGCGGCGTGGAGAAGGCTGCCAAGGACACGAAGCTCTTCTTCTGCGTGTCGACGCTCGAGTACCTCAGGAAGGGCGGACGCATCGGCCTCGTGTCAGCGGTACTGGGCACGCTCCTCGAACTGAAGCCCGTCATCTCGTGCAACGCGGACGGGGTGTACGAGACCGTCTCGAAGACCCGGGGGCGCAAGCACTCGATCCACGGCGCGCTCGAGCAGACCGTGAAAGCTGCCGCTGGCGGCACGAGCTACAACATCGCGGTGATGCACGGGCACGCCAAGGAAGAGGCCGACGAGCTCATCACCGAGCTGAAGGCCGCGCTGCCGAAGTACGGCTACGCGATCGAGGGCCAGATCACGCCGGCGCTTGTGGTGCACACGGGCCCGGGGCTCATCGGGATCGGCGTGCAGCGGCTGGGGTAGACAAGCGTGAGCGCGTGAGCGTCAGCCTTGGCCCATCAGCCGCTGCTCGAGGGTTGCGAACGCGTCGATGACGTCAGCCGCTTCGAACGCGCGGTTTCGCCGGCCAACTGTCACTTGCTTGAGGACCCCTGACGCCTCCAGCTTCCGCACTGCGGCGTTCACCTGCGCCTTACTGCGTCCGATGGCGGACACCGCGCTCTTCACGCTCACGATGGGGGTGCCGGGTAGCATACGCAACAGCAGGTCCGCCGAAGAGCCCGCGCGAATAGACCCGACGCGTGAGCGCCATGTCTCCTCGATTTCGCGGCAACGTTCCTCGAACGCAATCGCGTCCTGGACAGAACGCGCGCAGGCAACTGCGAATGTCCCGGCCCATGCGTTGAACCCGGCGTGAGCCTCGGCGCCGTCCGGCGGACCCGCGTAACGGAAGCCGTTCAAGCCGTTGATGTATTCCCCGGCGCGGGAGGCGAGGACGAGCGACACCGGCGGCTGAACATACGTGCATAGGCCCCGTCGCCGAAGGACCAGATGGATGAGGGCACGGCCGGCTCTGCCATTGCCGTCCGCGAATGGGTGAATCGTCTCGAACTGCGCATGTACAATCGCGGCCTGAGCAACCGCCGGGAGCATGTCCGAGTTGCAGAACTCCGCGAGGTCGTCGAGAAGCACCCGCACTCGCTCTGGCGGTGGAGGCACATAGGCAGCAGCACAGGGGTTGTAGATGTTACCGCCAATCCAGTTCTGGACGTCGCGAATACGTCCAGCGTGCGCGTGCAGTCGCGTGCCCTCGAGCAAGGTGCGATGAATCTCCACGAGTGTGTCGGTCGTGATCGGATCGCTTCGCTCCGCCACATCGAGTGCCATTCGCACCGCATCGATGTTGCCGAGCACTTCTTCCGCGGTGACATCGCCAGGCGCCTCGCCGATCTGCCGGGCGGCCTCTGCCTTCATGAGTCGACGAGGCCCAATCTGGAGTCCTTCGATTCTGGAAGACGCCACGCTCTCTGTACGCAACAGGATGCGCGCAAGTGCCTCGGTGTCTGTCAACGCCGCACCGCGCGTGTCAAAACGCACGATTGCCGCCTCCGCGTCTGCAACGTCGGCGGCAACCTCACCGTCGAGACGAAACGCGCGATCCACGAGAAGGTCCGGCACAAAGGCGTCATACTCGCACGACCGTCGCTCAGCACGGGGCAGACCCGACAGGGCTTCACTGATCCATCGCTTGCGAACGAAGCTTCCCATGAATACCGACCTCCTATAGTAAGGTTTATACGCTAACACTTACTATAGCGTCAAATGAGGGATGGCCCGGGCTCCCCCACCTGGGGCAATGCCAACGACCACGCCCCGCGCACCTTCGACCAGACCCGAGGGCAAGTCCCCCGTGAGTTGGACGAGGTCGAGCTCTTTGATCGCTTCATCGAACGGCTTGGTGGCTGCCCATGCAAGGTCGTGGAGATCGCGCGCGAGGCTGCCGCGACGATAGCGGGCCAGCTTCTCTGACCAGATACCCTTCGGTGATCACTCGATGCCCACCTCGATGCCGGTCGAGTCGATCACGTCGTACGTTCGATCGTGACGCCCCGGCCGTGACCGCTCTCCAAGGTAGTAGGGCCCGGAGCCTGCTGGCGCTTGAGAGGCAAGGACCTGCGCGACCTCCCCCGCACCTCCCAGTTTCAGCAGGTACGCCGCACGTGCCCATGACGCTGCCGAGCGTCCGTCGAGCTCACGCACAAGCTCAGAGACGCGCACGGCGGGGGCCGCTTGCTTCAGCCACTCGCCCACGTTCGGCCAGTCGTGGTAGCCCGAGGGTCTGGTGGCCATGAAGGCCAGTAATGTCTCGTGCGACCATGTGGGGAGTCCGTCGCGCCGAACAGACGCGACGGCTGGAGACCATCGAACGATGCGGAAGCCGTCGAGCGCTTTGGGCGGCCGATTGTCGGGAGGCGCCCCAATGCTCTCGATGTCCGGCCTCCGACTCGGCAGGCCGAGGAGGAAGGCAGCAGACTCGGCGGCGACGACGTACGGC
>JBBQIR010000043.1:0-18411 GCA_038325105.1 Coriobacteriia bacterium | reverse complement strand
GGGCCGACGGCGTCAGCAGCAGCGGGCCGCCGACCGCACCCGCAAGCGCCGATGCGCCGAGCGCGTCGGGAAACGCCTCGCCGGTCGCGACAACCGCAGTCGTCGCACCCGACGCGAACACGGCACCCGCCACCGCGATGGCCGTCGCGTAGCGGTCGGAGCCCTGGAGCCTACGGAGCGTCGCGGCGGGGGCCGAGCTCGCGTCACGGAGCTGGTAGACCGTTGAGTCGAAGTACTCGCCGAGGTACAGCTCGCCGGCTTCATCCTCGCCAAATGTGGTGATCAACACCGGCGTGTCGGCGGCCAGACCGACTTGGTACGTGCCGCCGTCCATCGCCCAGATCTTGCCGGACTCAAAATCGCCGAAGAAGTAGAGGCCCTGCCACGCGGCGATGTCCGAGCCCCGGTACACGTAGCCGCCCGTGATACTGTCGTCACCGGTAGCGTGGCTGTATTCGTGCACGGGAAACGTGAGACCGGTCGTGGGCTTCGGCGTCGTGCCCGCCGGGTATGCGTGATTACCCTCGTACTTATTCCACCCGTAGTTGCGCCCACCGCCAAACCCGGCCGGTTCGACGTCGATCTCTTCCCACGCGTTTTGGCCGACATCTCCGATGAAGAGCCGCCCGGTGCCGCGGTCAAACGAGAACTTCCACGGGTTCCGCACGCCGAGCGCCCATATTTCGGACCGGTACCCCGACACACCAACGAACGGGTTGCCTGGCGGCACAGCGTACGGGCTCGTACCCGACTCCACGTCGATTCTCAGCATCTTGCCGAGGAGAGTGTTCGTCTTCTGCCCGTTGCCGAGCGGATCGCTGCTGCTCCCCCCGTCGCCCATCCCGATGTAGAGGTAGCCGTCGGGACCGAACACAAGGCTGCCACCGTTGTGGTTGGCGTACGGCTGGTCGATTGTGAGGATCGTCTGAGCGCCGACGGTCGTCGCCACGTCGGGATTCGCCGACATGTAGTACCGCGCGATCACGGTGTCGCCGACGATGTTGGTGTAGTTGACGTAGAAGTACTGCTTCGCCGCGAATCCCGGAGGAAACGCGATGCCGAGCAGACCCTGCTCGCCGCCCTTGCTTACCCTCGCCGAGAGGTCCAGCACAGGCGTGGACACCAGCCCGCCGCCTTTGACGACTCGGATCCGTCCACCTTTCTCAACTATGAAGAGCCTGCCGGATGCGTCTCCGGCGTTCACGATGGCTATGGGCTCGGGCACCCGCCAGCGCGCCAGCAGGCGCGTGGTGGCCGTCGGGACAGCGGCATGGGCGACAGGAGTGGCAATCACGGCGACAAGCGCGAGAGCGGTCGCGACGATGCACAGGCGAATTGAGAATCTCATGGTGCCTCCGGTCGATGGATGCGAGGTCATGTACAAGGTGTATTCCCCGCGCTGACGGGAACGAATAAGGGAGGACTTACCCGTCGAAGGAACATCTATGCCCAGGTTGACTGCTCTCGCACTCTCGATCTGCCTCGTACTAGCACTGGTGGTCGCCGTTGGCTGCTCGCAATCAAACACGCCGGAGATTGTTACCCCGGCAGCACCGGTCACCGCCACGCCCGAGGCCTCGGCGACGTTGCCCGCAAGCATCTCGCTCAAACAGATGTGGAGCGGTCTCAAGCAGCCGCTCCTGCTCACCCATGCTGGAGACGGCACCGGCCGGCTCTACGTGGTCGAACAGGGCGGAACGATTCGGGTGATCGAAGCCGGCAAGGTCCTCGAAGAACCGTTTCTCGATGTGAGCGATCTGGTCAGCACAGGGGGTGAGCGCGGGCTCCTCGGCCTGGCTTTCGCGCCGGACTTCAAGACATCGGGCGCGTTTTACATCAATTACACCGACAAGATGGGCACTACGGTTATCGAACGCCGGTGGACACCGACAGGCTCATCGGCCCGGCATCCGGTCAACATGCAGACCGTGCTCACGATCGAGCAGCCGTACGCCAACCATAACGGCGGTAACATCGCGTTCGGGCCTGACGGCTACCTCTACATCGGGATGGGCGACGGCGGCAGCGGCGGCGACCCTAAGGGCAACGGACAGAATCCCGGCGTGCTCCTGGGCAAGATGCTGCGCATCGACGTGGCGAACGTCGACACCTACACGGTGCCTGAAGACAACCCCTTCGTCGGTAAGCAGGAGTACCGGCCAGAGATCTGGGCGCTCGGTCTGCGGAACCCCTGGCGGTTCTCATTCGACAGCGCGACGGGAGACCTCTACATCGCCGACGTGGGACAGAGCGCCTGGGAGGAGATCGACTTCCAGCCGGCAGCCAGCACCGGCGGCGAGAACTACGGATGGAACGTGTATGAGGGCGCGCATACGTATCCCCCGAATTCACCCGCACCCGCGAACGCGGCGAAGTACACGTTGCCGATTGCCGAGTACGGTCGCTCGGCGGGACAGTCGGTATCCGGAGGTTTTGTGTACCGCGGGACGGCGATAGAGGGGCTCCGTGGCGTCTACACCTACGCGGACTACGAGACGGGCACGCTGTGGGGGCTCGCCCGCATCAATGAGACGTGGCAAACGGCGGAGCTCACAGACACGAGCATGAACATCGCATCGTTCGGTCAGGACGAGGACGGTGAGCTCTACGTGCTCGACCTCGGCGCGGGAACGATCAGCGCGCTCGCTCCCTAAGCACTAACGAGCGGTCCGGCGCTTACGAACACCTTCGCGATCTCCGGATCGAACTGGGTACCGGCACACGCGGTGACCTCGCGCCGTGCGTCTTCCGCCCTCATCGCCTTGCGGTACGGCCGGTCGGTGGTCATGGCGTCGAAGGCGTCGGCGATGGCGAGCACGCGGGCAAGGTACGGGATCGACTCGCCGGACAACCCCTCGGGATACCCGGTGCCGTCCCACCGTTCGTGGTGGTATCGGACAACAGGCACCACGGACTCGAGGAACGGAATCGTCTCCAGAATGCGCGCGCCCGCGCCGGGATGATCCTTGATGAGCTCGAACTCGGCATCTGTAAGGCTGCCCGGCTTGAGAAGCACCGACTCAGGCACGCCGATCTTGCCGATGTCGTGCAGCAGGCTGGCCCGTTCGAGGATCGCGAGTTCGTCGTTGGAAAGACCAGCGGCGAGTCCGATATAGTGTGCCCAGCCGGTCACGCCCAGGGAGTGTCGTGCCGTGTACGAATCCTTCTCGTCGACAGCAGCCGAGAGGGCCTGCAGCGTACCAAGCGACTGGTCCTCGAGGTCGAGCATCGAGCTGTGAAGCCGAGAGTTGAGTGACGCGAGTTCCGCATCGCGCAGTTCCACTTCGCTGAATGCGCGCCGCAGCACCCACAGGAGCCCGCCATACGACACGAGTGCGCCGATAATGATGGGTATCCACACGACGGCCGTGGCCCTGCGAACGGCCGCCGCGACCTGGTTGTACGGCTTGTATGTCTCCACGACGCCGATGATGGTCTGGTCGTCGCCCGCGCGGAGTGGCGCATACACCTTGAGCGCGGTTAGTGGTTCGCCCTCGGCAATGATGGCGTCGTCGCCGGGGTGGATAACGCGAAAGCGCGTTTGCCCCGCAAGCGCCTGGGCGTCGTACGCATCACCCGCGACGGTGCCCTGCACCTCCGTTGATTCCGACGAGTAAACGATTCTGTTGTTGAGGTCCACGACTCTGAACGCTAGGAGATTGGCGCCTATCCGTCTGTCTCTGACGAGCGCGGTCAGCTTCCCGATACTCGCCTCATCGAGGGACGCGACACTGCAGTCGGGGAGGACGCCCTGCACGAGTGCATTGGAACCGGCGACGACGACATTCGCCGCGCCGGAAATCACGATTGCACGTACCTCGTTGCCGATGACGAACGCCACGACGATGGCCGAAACCAGGATGCTGACGAAGCCCCACCGCTGAATCCGTCGCAGTACGTCCTTGTTGTGATCCACGAGGGCTACCTCTCGAAGAGCTCGCGCGCCCGATCGGAAAAGCGATCCACGTCTTCCGGCGTCGTATCCCACGATGCGACCCAGCGCACTTCACCGGATTCCTCATCCCACACATAGTAGTCGGAAACATCTTGCAGGGGCTTGATGAGTTCCCGGGGAACGCGCGCGAAGACCTCGTTTGCCTGCACAGGTTGGGTAATGTCTGTACCCGCGATGCTCCCCATCTTCCCCGCAAGCCGTTCGGCCATCGCGTTGGCGTGCGACGCGTTCCGAAGCCACAGATCGCCGCCAAAGAGCGCCGTGAACTGCGCGGAGATGTAGCGCATCTTGCTCGCGAGTTGCGCGGCATTCTTGCGGGTGAACCGGAACCCCTCGGCCAGTTCAGGGTCGAGGAAGACAACTGCCTCGCCAAAGAGCATGCCGTTCTTCGCGCCGCCGAGCGAGAGCACATCGACTCCCGCGTCGGTCGTGAACGCCCGCATGCCGCAGCCGAGGAACGCGGCGGCGTTGCTGATGCGCGCGCCGTCCATGTGGAGGACCATCCCGTTCGCGTGCGCCACGTCCGCGAGCGCGCGCACCTCCGCAGGTTGGTACGTCGTGCCGAACTCGGTCGCCTGCGTGATCGACAGGACGCGCGGCTGCGAGTGATGCTCCACGCCAACCCCGGCCCGCGCGATGGCCGCCTCGACCTGCTCGGCGCGGAGCTTGCCATCTACGGTTGGCAGCGCGATGAGTTTGCCGCCGGTGAACCGCTCGGGGGCGCCACATTCATCGCAGTTGATGTGCGCGGTCTCGGCGCAGATGACGGCGTCGTAGGTTCGCATGACAGCCGAAAGTGCGGTCACGTTGGCGCCGGTACCGTTGAACACGAAGAACGGCTCGGCCTGTTCGCCGAAGTGCCCGCGGACGACCTCAACCGCACGCGCGGTCCACGGGTCGTTGCCGTATGCGTGTGCGTGATCGACGTTGGCCTCGGCGATTGCTGCCATTACCTCGGGATGCGCTCCCGATGCGTTGTCACTGGCGAACATGCGGCTCACGGCTCACACTCCCTCTCGTCGTCGCCGGCGCGACTGATACGCGCTCGCTCCCGCGAGCGCGAAGCCTGCAGCAGCGAGCCCGAGCTTCCATATCGCGACCTCGCGCTCCCGGGGTGAACCGGGCGTCACCACTTCGATCTGCGTCGCATGGATATCCATGTCACCACCGTGCTGGTCGCACGCCCTATTGAACACGCCGGTGACGCGGACGATATCGCCGGTATGGGTGTAGTCGCCGAACACGGTCACGGCCCCGGCATCTGTTGTCGGCACATACACACCGAGCGCTGTGCCGTCGCTGAGCACGTTCACCCAGACAGCACCCGGGTCGGCACGAAGCATCTCACCGATCGCTTCTCCTTCGAGCGAGACAACCGTGCCGTCCAATGCCGCACGATCGGTCAGAATCGACGTCGCTGACTGCGTTGCTGCGAGAGCACCGAGCGGGTGACCGAACACGAGGGCACCCACGAGCACTGTGCTCAGCAGTCGTCTCATAGCCGAACCTGCCTCTTTCGGAACGCCATCGCGATACTCGCGATGAGCGCGAACAGAGCGATGAACTCGAGGCGGCCGGCCCACATCTGCATCATGTAGACGATCTTGAGTCCCGCAGGCATGCCGGGACCCGTAATCCCCGTCGACAGCCCGACATTCGCTGTCGCCGATACCGACTCGAAGAGCGCCTCGGCTGCCGGATACCCGTACGCGGCCCCGATGAGCCCTCCGCTGATGTACGTCACGACGTAGAGGACGAACACGAGGAGCGACCTCGACAGTAACTCATCGGTCAGGGTCTGTTCCGTGAGGTGATGGAACTTCGTCCGGATGACCGCCGAGGGCGGCGCCAAGGACACCCGTACGCGCTGGATGACGCCCTTGACGATAACGCCGATGCGAAGTGCCTTGATGCCGCCTGCGGTCGAAGACGCCATCCCGCCGAATGCCATGGCGAGGATGACGGCCGCGAACGCCAACCCGCCCACGTCGGTCGCCCATTGCGGGGCGTAAATCGTCTGGTGGCCCGTTCCCGAGTTTGCCGAGATGATGTGATAGACGCCCTTTCTGACGACCTCGCCGGGCGTCCCGAACAGGCGCGTTGCGGTGAGCCCTATCCCCACAAACACCGAGAGAATCGCCAGGTTGAACGCCAGAGCTCGTGCCTCGATATTGCTCAGCAACTCCCCGCGGTCACCGCGCCAGATATCAGCATGGAGATTGAAGTTAAGCGTCCCGGCAAGCATCAGTATGAGCGTGATGAACTCGAACCACGGGCTGTGGTAGTACAGGGCGTTTTGCGACATCGGCCCAAAACCGCCGGTGTCAAACGTGGCGACCGTGGCAAAGAAGGCGTGGAGCGTCCCTCTCACGACCGTCATCCCTCGCACGAGATTAAGCGTCGATAGCGCAAAGGTGCCGAGAAGCACCCAGACAGCCGTGACAAACCAGATGAATCGCGCACCGTGCACGACGTTCGGCATGATGCGCTCGTCGCGTCCCTCCGCCTGGTAGAGAGAGACGGCGCCGCCTTTCAGCCCGATGGAGAGCGATAGTGCCGCCACAACGATTCCCTGCCCGCCGATGAGATGGGTGAGGTGGCGCCACATGTTGTGCGCCAGGGACATGTGGTCGAGGTCCTGTGCGACCGTGAGCCCCGACGTGGTCAGCCCCGACATCGCATCAAAGGCAGCATCGAGGAAGCTTCCGTAGTTCCCGGACAGAGACAGCGGCACCGCGGCTGCGAGCATCGCTGCAAACCACGCCAGGCCTGTCACAAGCAGCGCGTTGCTGTGTGACAGTGGGGTACCAGAGGGTGCGCTTTGCATGAGGAGCATGCCGACACCCAGCGCAACGCCCACACCACAGAGGTAGTCGAGTGCGGGCGACCATTCACCGAGAGCAACCGCAGTGATCAGAGGCAGAACCATGAGCAGTCCGATGCCGACGACCAGCACACCGGTGTAATGCGCTATCGCCCTGGCGTCCGACCGTGTGCGTGTGACCCACATCCGGCTCCTACCTTACCCACGCGACAGCCGCACCGATAAGTCCGAGCGCAAGAACGAGGAGGGTCAGGATCAGAATCTCGGAGACGACGCCGCGCAACCAGCGCTTGTAGGGGCTATGGAAGCGAGTCTCCAAACCTACCTCCTGAGTGACGCAACAACCGGTCAACGCCGACCGTGAACCGGTCTACTCATAGGATATAGCATCCCTGACGCTCACCTGGCCCGCCCTGAAAGCGGGAAGCAGGCTCGCGACAAACGAAATCGCCATAATGACGCCGAGCCATGTTCCCACACCCGACCACGAGAAGCGATACGACAGCGGTATGCCGATCGTGCCCGAGAGGAGCGACGTGAGGCCCGTGCTCATCGGGTATGCTGCCGCCGCGCCGATTGCCCACGACATGAACCCGACCGTCAGCCCTTCGGTGATGAAGATCTGGTAGATGGAGATGTGCTGGGCGCCGATGGCGCGCATGACGCCGATCTCGCGCGTGCTCTCGATGACGTTGATCGACATCGTACCTGTGAGCCCGATGATACCCACCGAGGCAAGCAGGACCGCCATGATCACGAGGAACCATACGAGAATCCCGAGTTCGCTCGCGACACGTTCGCGCAGCTCCACCTGGGTGCTTGAGTTCACCACGCGGTATCCGGCATCCTCGAGCCGCTCCTCGGCGCGGGCGAGCACTTCGCGCTGCATGAGCGCGTCGCTCGTCTCCGTCTTCAAGAGCGTCTGCGTCACGCTGCTGTCGCCGATGAACGCCTCGAGGACCGCCCGGTCGGTGAACAGGACCGGCCCGCTCAGCTGTCCGGTGATCAATCCGACCACGCGCCACGCATGCTCCTCGCCACCGGTCTCGAGCGTGACGCGCTGCCCGACGTCGAGTGACGGCTCCGCCTTGCGGGCATCGGAGTTCACGACGATCGCATACTCGTCGCCCTTCTCAAGCCAGCGTCCTGCGAGCAGCTTCGGCTGCACGAACGTCGTGTTGTACGGCATGCCGAGGAGGAAGAGCGTCTCGTTCTTGGTGCCGTCCGGCCGCTTGAGCACGACACCCTTGCTAATCCAACTCTCGACCTCGGACACGCCCGTCGCCCCGCTCGCGACCCGCTCGGCACCGATTCGGTCGACCGGCTGCTCGTAGCGGATCTGGGCGTCGTAGCGCCACCACGCATCGAGGTCATCGATGCTCTGCTCGATGGATGCCTGCACGCAGAAGACGCTCATCACCACGCCCGATGCAAGCGAGAGCGTCGTCAGCGTCAGCAAGAGGCGACCCTTGCGCAGGAACGTGTTGCGGAGCGACAGAGCGACCGGGCGCGGTAACCCGCGGAGCAGGCCGAGCGCCTTGTCCACGAGGCCGTGCCCGAACGACGACGAGTCCACGCCGGTGTTGGTGAGCGCGCGCACCACGCTCGTGCGCGTCCCGATCCGAATCGGCACGATCGCCGCCAGTAGCGGAACGACGAGCCCGACGACGACCTCAAGCGTGGTCACCCAACCGGGCACCGCGTACGACGCAATGCGGAAGTTCAGGATGCCGGCCGCATACGTGATGAACTGCGTTCCGGCAAACTGTGCCGCAGGCACGCCGATGAGCACGGCGAGCAGGCCGTAGACCGCGACCATACCCAGGTACATCCACGTGATCTGCGCGGATCGCCCGCCGATCGCTTTCATGATGCCAACCTGCTTGATCTGCTGCGACATGAGCGCGGAAACCGTGTTCACCACAAGGAATCCCGAGAGCAACAGGCTGAGAAGCCCGAGAGCGAGCAGCAGCAGCGACACCGCCTTGAAGATATCCCCCAGGAAGTGGCTACCGGGCTTTGGCACATTGACGCCGAGCACCACGATGCCGTTCGCCTCGAGCACGTCGCGCTGGATCGCGTCGGCAAGCAGCGATGCCTCGCGCAGCGTGAGATCGCTGCCCTCCATCGACACGAGGAGCTCGTTGTAACTCTCCTGCGCACCGAGTTCCGGCAGTGTGTCGAAGCTGACGTATCCGGTCTCGCCGCCGACGAACTGCGCCGGAAAGGCGTTCACGTCGTGCGCGAACCCGCTGACGATGAGTTGCTGCTTCGCGCCGTCTCTCGCCTCGACCTCGAGGACGTCACCGATCTTGTAGTCGCCGGTCTGAAGGGCAGCCCGCTCGAGAACGATCTCGCCTTTCTTCGGCGGCCAGCTCAGCACGTTCTCGGGAACGATCCGCTCCACCGCTATCGTCTCGAAGTCCTTGTACGCCACCACCGAGAGCGACCGCGCCGCATCCGAGCCCCTCCACCGATAACGGAAGGTCGCCGAGTGCCTCGCCTGCGCCGCCGAGACGCCGGGGTATTCCTCGGCACGGCGGACGATAGGGTCCTCGAACGGCATTGTGTAAAAGGCGGCGTTCTTGGGCTGCGACGCCGCGTACTCCGCGTCGAACTCCCGGGTAAGGATCGCACGGCCGCCCATGACGACGCCGACGGCGAAGATGCCTGTGGCGATCGACAACACCACGAGAATCGTGCGGAAGCGATGACCAATGAGGTCCCGGAAGACCTTCTTCCACCGAACGGCGTGCACCGTCAGGCTCCGTGACGCGGCCGGTAGACGTGCTCTTCAGCGATCTCGCCGTCGGTCACGTGAAGCGCACGCCTGACGCGCTTCGCCATGTCGTTGTCGTGGGTGACCATGATGATGGTCTTATGCTTCTCGACGAGCCGCTCGAACAGGCCGAACACGGCATCGGCGGTCTTGGAGTCGAGGTTACCGGTCGGCTCGTCGGCCGCGAGAATCGGCGGGTCGTTGGCGAGCGCGCGGGCGATGGCCGCCCGCTGCTGCTGCCCGCCTGAGAGTGCGGCCGGAAGCTTGTGCGCCTGGTCCGCCAGCTCGACTTGCTCGAGCAGGTCCATCGCTCGATCGACGCGCTCGCGAGGCGCCCACATGTGGCAGAAGTCCATCGGGAGCAAGATGTTCTCGAGAACCGTGAGTGTGGGTAGCAGCTGGAAGAACTGGAACACGACGCCTATCGTCTTACCCCGCCACCGAGCCAGATCGTTCTCACCGAGCCGGTGGACCGGCGTACCGTCGATGAGGATCTCGCCGGCAGTCGGGTGATCGATGCCGGTGATCATGTTGATGAGCGTGGTCTTTCCGCTCCCCGACTTGCCGATGATGCCGACGAACTCGCCGGTATGCACGTCAAGGTCGATGCCCTTGAGTGCGGTGAACGGGACGTCTCCCGAGTCGTACACCTTCACCACGCCGCGCAGGCGCAGCAGGGTGTTCTCGGCCGAGTCAGGGGTGATGGTCTCGGACATCTTTCAACGGCTCCGTTCGCGGTGATCGGGTGCACGGGCGCACGATCGCACGCCTCACAGGATATACCCGCGGCGGTGCGAACGGCATCCCGTTGCGGGGGTATCTACAGCACAACCGTCAAAACGGAAGGACCTCCATGAAATGCGAGCATGTCGCCACGTGCGACCCGACAATCACTGCTCCCGAGCAGGTGTGCGAGGAATGCGTAAAGACCGGCGACACGTGGGTTCAGGTGCGCGTCTGTAAGGTCTGCGGCCATACGGGCTGCTGCGACTCGTCGAAGAACCGTCATGCGCGGGCGCACTTCGAGGAGACCGGCCACGCGATCATGGGCCCGGCCGACCCCGCGACCGGTCACGGCGAGTGGCTCTGGTGCTACGAGCACGACGCCTACGTGACTCCCGACGGCGAGATTGGCTAGCGGGAAGCGATGAGCGACCTCGAGCGCCGCGAGTTCTGTCGCATCCTCACCGGTTGCACGCTCATCGCGTGCACGGGAGGACTCGCGGGGTGCGCTCGCCTCCTCGACTGGTCGGCTGATGTGGAGGCCGGCCGCGGCCGCGTCGCGACAATGGCCGTCAGCCCACCTTCGCTCGAGCCCTCGGCCACGGTGGTCCCAACGGAGACCGTTCCGGTACCGCAATTGCCGGATCTCGCGGTCTTCAGCGGCGATGACCCTGCCGCGAACGTCAGGGCCGCGGTCGACGCGCTCGGCGGGATGGCGCTCTTCGTGAAGCGCGGAGCGCGCGTCGTCATCAAGCCGAACGTCATCACCGGTCGCGCAGTGGAGCTTGCCACTACAACCAACCCGGCGGCCGTTGCAGAGGTCGTGAAGATGGCGTATGAGGCCGGTGCCGCTCAAGTCATCGTGCTTGACCGACCGACCGGCGACCCGCGGACCGCGTTCGAGGGTTCCGGCATCGCCAAGGCCGTGAGCGACGCCGACGGCACAGTCAAGATCCTCTCGGACAGGAACTTCGAGCGCTTCGACATCCCCGAGGGCCGCGTGCTCACGAGCTGGCCGCTTGTCACCGACATCTTCGAGGCCGACACATTCATCAACATGCCGATCGGCAAGACACACAGCATGGCGGGCCTCACGATGTCCATGAAGAACCTCATGGGCATCATGGGTGGCACACGCGGAACCATCCACCAGGACTTCCACCAGAAGATCGTCGATCTGGCCACACTCGTGAAGCCGCACCTCGTCATCCTCGATGCGTACCGCATCATGATCCGCAACGGCCCCACCGGGGGCAGCCTCAAAGACGTTCGGACCCCGAAGACGGTTATCGCCGGCACGAACATGCCCTCGGTTGACGCGTACGGCGCCACGCTCTTCGGACAGAAGGCGACCGACCTTAAGTACCTCGTGAACGCCGGCGCTCAGGGCGTTGGCGTCATCGACCTCTCCAGGCTCGAGATTCTCAAGGGAACCGCCTGAAATGCCTGCCGAGAAGCGCCGCAGACGCGGCATCCACCGGTTCCGTCGCGCGTCCCAGTGGACGTTTCTCGTACTCTTCACAGCGCTGCTGACACTCACGGTGTGGCCGCTTGGCCATGTGTTCCTTGGCGCGTTTCTCGTGGGCGACCCGCTCATCGCCGCCAACTCCATCGCGAACGGCGTGTGGACCTGGCAGATGCTCATCGCCGTTGCCATGCTCGCCACGCCGCTCGTCATCGGTCGGGCGTTCTGCGGCTTCGTGTGCCCCACCGGCACGCTCATCGAGGCGGCAGGCCGCCGTTCGAAGCGCCGCCTGAGCGCGCACGCACGCGAGCGGTGGCGCACAGTTCCGGCATTCGTGCTCCTCGGCTCCGCGGGACTGCTGCTCTTCGCGAGCGGATTCTTCTTGCTGTTCGATCCGCTGTCCATGCTCACCCGCACCGCAACCGTTCTGCTCTACCCGTTCATCGACCGGATGCTGCGGCTCATCGGCGACATCGCATACCTTGTGCCGCCGCTCAGAAGCGCCACCGACGTCGCGACGACCGCACTCACCGGTCGCCTCGTCTTCGCCGTACCGAGGGTCTACGGTCTCTCGCTCGGCGTGCTCGGCTTCTTCGCAGCTATCCTCGGCCTCAACCTGCTGGAGCCACGACTGTGGTGCAAACACCTGTGCCCGCTCGGTGCACTCCTCGGATTCGTGGGACGACTCGCGCCGGCCGGGCGCGTTGTCGACGCCGATGCGTGCATCCAATGCGGCGCGTGCGAGGAGACGTGCCCGATGGATGCGGTGCGCGAAGGCTTCCTCGCCACCGACACCTCACGGTGTCAACTCTGCATGGAGTGTGCCGACGCCTGTCCGGTCGATGCCATCTCAACCGGACTGAGGCCGAGAAAGTCCCTCTACTCACCGTCACGCAGGGCGGTTGTGGCAGGCGGCGGGCTGGCGCTCCTCGGCGGGTTCTTCACGTACACCGGTCTCTCACGCGTTGCGCGCGACGCGCGGCTTGTGCGCCCGCCGGGTGCGCGTCGGGAGAAAGACCTGCTCGCGCTCTGCAGCCGCTGCGGACAGTGTATGAAGGTGTGTCCGACGAACGTCTTGCAGCCCTCGCTTTCGAAAGCGGGGCTCGAGGGCTTCTTCACGCCCGAGATGGACTACCGCGTCGGCGCGTGTGACTGGGCCTGCAGTGAGTGCGGCAAGGTGTGCCCGACCACGGCCATCCAGCCACTCGAACTCGAGACTAAGCGCACCACACGTATCGGTCGCGCGTATATCGACCAGAACCGCTGCATTCCATGGACCGACTTCAAGACGTGCCTCGTGTGTCAGGAGCTCTGCCCGGTGCCCGAGAAGGCGATCGTGGTGACCGAGGATGACGTCGTCACTCCGGAAGGCGTCGCGATGAAACTGCAGCGGCCTCACGTGGTCGTGGACCGCTGCATCGGGTGCGGCATCTGCGAGTTCAACTGCCCGGTGGCGCAGGAGTCGGCAATCATCGTCCGCACGATTGATCTGTAGCGCCTACCAGGGCTTCAGGTCCGAGATGCGGTAGCCCGCATCCGTGGGCACCACGTAGTAGCCCCAGTTGTCGGTGCTGTTCTTCCACGTCTCCTCGACATGGATCCAGAACGTGCCGTCTGCCTGCGCGTCGGTCTCCACGATCTCGTAGGAGAGGAACTCGCCGTTGGAGTACTGCGCGCTCGCCCCATCGGACGAGAACGGCTCGATGGTGAGCTTGTGCGCCTCCTCGGGATTGTCCGCCATGATGAACTCGAGGAACTCGGAGAGCACAGTCTTCGCCTCGTTCTCGGCGGGCGTGCCCGCATCTCCGGGGACGTCACCGCCGCCGATCGTGTACTGGTCGGTGACCGTCCAGGAGCCGTCGGTGCCCTTTTCGACGACGATCTCGTCGACGTACTCGCTATTCGGCGGGCCCGTCCAGTAGGTGACGCGGACGTCGGTCGTCCTGGTCGCCTTGAAGACCCAGTCCGTTTCAAGAACACTCGCCAGCGCCTCCTCGGCTGTGGGATATCCGTCTGCTACGGGCGCAGTTTCGGTCGTGACAACCACGGGCCCGTCTTCCACCAGTTCGATCTTCTCTCGGAACGGCATGAACACCATGACGGCGGCAATGCAGCCACCGAGCAGGAAGAGTAGCACCACGGCGACAACGGCGATAATCAACCCCGTCTTCTTCTTGACGGGCGGCTGCGGTTGAACGGGCTGTGGTTGCAGAGGAGCGGGCTGCGGGTACTGAGGAACCGTCGAGGCAGGTATCGGCGGTGGGACCGGGGCGCCGGCCTGCGGCATCGGCTGCGTGGGAGCGACGTCCGCTGGCATCGACGCACCGCACACACCACAGAACACGGAACCGGGATCCCCCGCTGCACCGCAGTTCGGACACTGCATGACAACTCCTCCCCGCAGGATTCGCTTACTCCACGAATCTAGGGAATTCGGAGCGCCGAGTAAAGCATCTCCGCGAACGGTCAGGCGCAGGCGAGTTCGAACCGGCCCTGGACGCTTCCTTCGCGTGGTGCGCCGGTGCGTCGTATCGCCAGAATCGCGACGTCGTCATCGAGGTGGCCCTCGGCGAACGAAAACGCCGAGAGGAAGAGTGACTCTGGAACTTCCTCCGCGGGTTCGCCGGCGCAGTACGAGACCGTCTCGAGCAGCCGATCGGTGCCGAAGCGCTCGCCGTGGCGGTTCTTTGCCTCGGTCAGGCCGTCGGTGTAGAGCACAAGCAGGTCGCCCGGATCGAGCACGGTCTCGCTCGCGGCGTACCGCGCGTCGCTATGCGCTCCCAAGACGATATGCGGCTCCGCCAGGAAGATCGGGTCGGCGCCGTCGCGCATCAGCACGGGTGACGGGTGCCCTGCGAGGCAGTACGAGAAGTGGCCGTTCACACCATCGAGGAGGCCGAAGAACGCCGTCGCGAACTCCTCGGGAGCCGAGCCGTGGAGCATGATGTCGTTCGCGTGGGTAAGCACGCTGCCGGGTGACGGCAGCCGCAAAGCCTCCGCGCGCATTGCGGTTTTGAGAAGCGCTGTGAGCGTCGCTACCTCAACGCCGTGCCCGGAGACGTCGCCGATCATAAGGCCGGTGCGGTTGTCCTCGAGCGGGATGACGTCGTAGAAATCGCCGCCAACGCGCGCGCCGGCCGAGGCGGAGTGGTAGAGGTGACCGAGCTGCATGCCCGGCACACTTGCCGGTGCGCTGAAGAACGCCGACTGGAGTGTCCGGGTGATCCGCCGCTCCGAGTCGTAGAGACGGGCGTTCTCGAGGGCGAGCGAGAGCGAGATCGAAAGCTTGTCCGCCACATCGATAATCGCATCCGAGAACGTCGCCTCGGTGTCCCAGCAGAAGCCCATCACCGCGGTCGTCTCGCCCCGGTGCATGAGCGGGACCATGATGAAGGCGCCGATGTCGTGACGCTCCATGAGCGCCCGGTAGTCCGCCTGGACGCTCTTCTCGTTGGAGGAGGCATGCACGACAGCGCGCCTGCGAGCCGCGAGTCCGGGTAGCGAGAGTTGGTCCTCCTGGAACGCCAACCCGATCATCTCGGTCGGCCACCCGTGCACGTTGCGGAAGACCCACGCGCCGTCCTCACGCTCCGCAAGCCAGCCCCAATCCGCCTTGAAGACCTCGGTCGCCTCGACAAGCACGCGCTGAAGGATCTCCTCGGCGTCCAAAGACGACATGATCGTGTTGTTGATGAGGCCCATCGCGGTGCGCAATTCGTTGTGCTCGCGCTCGGCGGCGCGGCGCACCAGCGACGGCTCGGTCACGTCGATCGCAAGCAGCAGAACGTCAAACGGGTCGCCGATGCGCGCGGGCATCGGGAGGTAGCTGAGCTGCCAGTAGGAGACCTCGCCCCACGACGCGCGATACTCGTACTCGGGATCGGTGAACGCCTGCCCCGTGTACGCGGCATCGATGAAACGCACAGCGGACTTCGTGTCCGAGAGGAAGCCCCGCACGGGCATGCCGAGCAGGTCCCATTGCGGACGAACGTCTTCCATGAGGTCGAGAAACGAGCGGTTGGTCCATCGGAAGCGCAACTCGGCCCCGGACCAGAGCGCGGCGGGGAACGACGAGCCTTCGAGCAGCAGCGTCAAACGCGCCCACGCACTAAGAGGGCCGCGCTCGGAACCGATTCCCTCAGCCCTATCGCTGGACTTGCCCGTCACGACCTCCTAGAGGAGAACTCCCACGTGGATACTTCCCGTCTATCGGTTATCGGCTTGGTTACGTGCCGCCTGTAGCCCGTTAGCGTTGTACGGTAGCACGGGGATACACTGGGGTCATCACGATTCGAGGGGGTGCACCATGGCTAGTCGCCAATTCCTGCGCAGACTGCTGCTCGTGCTGCTCGTGATCGCACTCGTGAACGGGGGTCTCTCCGGCTGCAAACCAAAGGGCGAACCCGTCATCAACGGCGACGCAACCTCATCCGTGACGCCGACCACGACGCCATCTCAGGATGCGACCGGAATCCCGGCCGAAGACGGCAGTTCAACCGGCACGGTCGTTCCCGCAAAGCCGATGTACGTGCGTGTGTACCTGACTCGCGGTGAACAAATAGGCGTTTCGACGCGCGAGATTTCCGCGACCAAGGCCGTCGCAAGCGCTGCCATGAAGGCCCTGCTCGCCGGCCCCACCGCCGAGGAGAAGTCGTACGGGCTCGGCACGGTCATTCCCGCGGGTACGAAGCTGAGGGGCGTCACCGTGAAATCGGGCACGGCGACCGTTGACCTGAGCACGGAGTTCGACTCGGGAGGCGGAACGCTCTCGATGACGATGCGGCTTGGTCAGGTCGTCTACACACTCACCCAGTTCCCGACCATCGGGCGCGTGCTGTTCAAAATCGATGGGGTGCCGGTTGAGGTGTTCGGTGGAGAAGGCATAATCATCAGCGACCCGCAGACTCGCGGGGACTACGAAAGCGTCACACCGGCGCTCCTCGTGGAGTCCCCGACGCCAGGGCAGTCGGCATCAAGCCCACTCCGCGTCACTGGAACGGGAAACACGTTCGAGGCCGACTTCGTAGCCGAGATACGTGACGACAAAGGCAAGGTCATCACGCAGGCGTTCCAGCGCGCGACATCAGGAACGGGAACGCGGGGAACCTTCGACTTCAAGATCTCGTTCGCAGCAACAAAGACTGTGATGGGTTCACTCGTGGTCTATGAGAACTCCGCGAAAGACGGCTCACCCATCAACGTCATCAAGATCCCGCTTAAGTTACAGCCGTAGAACCCGCTAGTGGTGTACCGCGAGCCGTCCGGAGTGATGTCCGACCTCGTGGTGGGTTGCGCGCTGGGCGACATGCTCGATTCCCACGACCGAGCCGTGGACTATGCTCACGAACATGCTGAGCACGAAGCCGAGAATGAACACAACAGCAGCGACCAGAACCAGACCGAACACGCCAACGATCGCCCATCCAAATGCTGCAGGCACCGCTAACACCTCCCGAGCCATGCCGGCCAGGATACAACCCTTACCCGTCTTTATGCATTTCCAGTTTTCGTGATAACTAAACGAGCGTTAGCAACAAATGACGGACCCTTGCGGACAAATCGCCGCGAGGGTCCGTCTGTTCGTTCGTTTCAGGTGCTACTCGGCCTCGTGGCCGTGACCATGCTCGTCGTCATCTGAGTGCTCGGGACCGCCTGAGATCGGCTCCCGGCCGTTCTTCACGAGGTAGTCGTCTACGGCAGCTCTCAACCCATCGGCCGCGAGCACCGAACAGTGCATCTTCGCAGGCGGCAAACCGTCGAGCTCCCTGGCGATGTCCGCCTTCGTGATATGCACAGCGTCCTCGATGCTCATGCCGCGGGCCATGTCGGTGATGACCGAGGAAGTCGCAATCGCAGCGCCGCACCCGAGGGTCTGGAATTTGACGTCTTCCAGCGTGTCCTCGGACACCTTGATGGTGATCTTCATCATGTCACCACAGACCGGGTTGCCCACTTCGCCGACGCCGTCTGCGTCCTCGATCACACCCACGTTGTGCGGGTTACCGAAGTGATCCATGACCTTGTCGCTGTACAACATTGTGGCCCTCACTTTCAGGCGGGCTGTCCGCCGAACATCTTCGCGTATACGGGAGACATCGAACGAAGCCGTTCGACGATCGGAACAAGCGAGTCGACGAAGTAGTCGACGTCGGTTTCTGTGGTGAAGCGTCCCAGGCTCAGCCGCAAAGAACCGTGCGCGATCTCCTGCGGGCAGTCGATTGCGAGCAGCACGTGGCTGGCCTGCAGCGAACCCGACGAACATGCGGACCCCGTGGAGACCGCAAGTCCTTTGGCATCGAGATGCAGCAGCATCGACTCGCCCTCGACGCCCTTCACGATGAGGCTCGTGATGTGCGGCATTCTCGGGGCGTTCGTGCCGTTGACGTACACATTTTCAAGCCGCTCGATCACCGCTGCCTCAAGGCGATCTCGAAGCGCGGTCAGACGCGGCGTCTCAACCGAGCGCTCGGCGTCCATGAGTTCGAGCGCCGTCGCGAAACCCTGCGCACCGGGGAGGTTCTGCGTGCCGCTGCGCTTGCGGAATTCCTGTCCACCGCCCATAAGGTACGGCGCGAACCGCACGCCCTTCTTGAGGTAGAGCACGCCGACTCCCTTGGGGCCGTAGATTTTGTGACCGGAGAACGACATCGCGTCGACACCAAGGG
>JBBQIR010000042.1:0-19410 GCA_038325105.1 Coriobacteriia bacterium | reverse complement strand
CTCAACTTTGAGGATATCGAGGATCTGAGCGGTCTGCCCCGGCCACGGTCCGTCGTCGAAGGTGAGCGCGACCACCTTCTTGCCACCGCCATTCGTGCGCCGCAGCACCATCGGCTCGGCCGGTACAACCGTCTCGCTCGCGACGATATCTCCCGAGACGGTCCCAACGACCACGCGCTGAACACCCGCCGCCCCGGCACTGACCATGGTGAGTATCGCTCCTCGACCCACGATTTCCGAGGGGATCTCGATGACACGCGTCTCCTCGACGGTCGGCTCGATGACGTCGTCACCAGGTGAGAGAACGATCTTGTCGCCGGGGGCGATCCGGGAATCGAGCGTGGAAGGACTGCCGTTGATGGTCACGTGCGGGGACTCTCCGCCGCCACCGCGAACGACCCTGCGGTCGCTGGCCGCGAGCACGTCCCCGGGGGCTGCCAGGGACGGCCGATCAGCGAGGGTCTCTCTGACCGAGTCTCCGACACCCACCGAGTAGCGCTGGCCGTCGAGCACGACAGGAACCCGTCCGAAAAGGCCCTGAGCGATGAGCGCGAACGCCGCGAACACGGCGAGCGCCGTCAGCATCGCAGGCAGGCCAAGGCGGTATGTATGTGTCTGGTTCGTTTGCATGGCCCCCGTGACTATCGCGAAATCGTGGCTATCCGTCCACCCGTGACCTCGAGGAGCTGGGCGAACGTCATCCGAACCATCGAACTCGGCGTGCCGCCCGCAGGGAACACGACCTCGAACCGTTCGAGCGAGTCATCGATATAGACTGGCAGGCCCTCGGGCAGTGCGAACGGCGAAACGCCACCGATCGCGTACCCCGTGGCAGAACGCACAGTATCAGCATCAGCAAACGCCGCACCGTTGCCGTCCATCAGTCGTCCGATTGCGGCGGTGTCGCCCTTGCGATCCCCCGCGACGAGTGCGAGCACGGGACGGTCATCGCACACGAACACGAGTGACTTTACAATCTGGCCAAGCTCGCAGCCCATGGCCTCGGCGGCCATCTGAGCGGTCTTCGTCGACTGCTCGAAGTGCACAAGTCCGTCGGCGAGCCCATGTGTTTCCAGGAACGCCCGCACGCGCCCTGCTGATCCAGTCGTGCGGACGACGGTGTTCTCTTCGAGTTCGCTCACGTGTGCCTGTTCTCTCTCATGTTGGGTACCGGCGCGCCTCTCGGCACGCGCAACGGGAACCGGAGGGACTCCAGCACCGCTTCGAGATTCTCCGTCCAGCTGACCAGCGAGCGCAAGTCGAGCTGCATCAATGGTACCGCCGGGTGGGGTCGTGCGACCGTGAATCCCATTCGCAGCAGAAACTCGACGCCGAGGAATGGCGAGAGTGCATAGTCGCTGCGCTGGGTGGTGGCGTACGCCTGAACTGTCCGCTCGCCGCGTGTGGTCAGGTCCCGCAGGGCGGCCTGCATCAGCACTTTGCCGAGGCCGCGCTGCCGCGCGACCGGATCGATGTGCATGCACATTATGAGTACCGCGTCGGGATCCGGCGCACCGGCGGGCAGAAGCCGTGCCTGAGGAACGAACGCCGAGGGCGCGTACTTGATGAAGCCGAGAACAGCGCCATCCTCGACGACGACCCGCCCGCACTCGCCCCACTCGGACGACACGTCGCTCACCCAGCGACTTGCACGTTCCGGATCGCAGCTCTCGCCGCAGCGCATCGGCTGGACAAGCGTGCTCTCCCAGAAGACGCATCCCGTACACCCTGCGGGAAGATCGGGCAGCGTCTCGGTCGTGAGCGGTTTGAACTTCCGCGACACTACGTGGCCCCGTTCTCGTCGTCGTCGCGCGTTAGCTCCTTGAACTTGTCGAGCATACGCCGACCTGTGCCGCTCTTGAATGACTTACCCACCGCAATCGCGGCGGACATGCCCGTGTCGTACGCCTGTTTCGCTACGCGGCCCCCCGCGTCTTTCGCAGCCGAGGCGGTCTTTGCGGCGGCCTTTGCCGCACCGCCCGACGTTGCGAGGTCCGCATAGCCCGCCCCGATGACGACCGCGTCGCCGTCGAAGCCCTCCGCGAGCTCGCCAGGTACGTCGAGTCTCCCGACCGCGATGTCGCCGAGAACACCGGTCGACACCCGCAGCGTCTGCACGGCGCCGGTTGAAGAGTCGAAACTCACGTCGGAGATCGCCCCCACGCCCTCGCCGGACGACGAGCGCACCGGCATCGTGTCCCAGAGCACTGTGTCGTCCCACGACACCCCAAGTTGCTTCTCGCCGCGCGCGTTCGTCGGCAGACCCTTGGTGGCGAGCCGGACATGCGTTTTCCGGAATTCGAAGGCGCTGAGCGGCACATAGACAGGTGGGAGCGCGACGACTGCCGCCAAGCGTGGACGCGTCACGACGAGACCGACGACCTGCGGATCGCGCGGGTGGAAGAGCACCCCGGCAACGCTGCCGAGGCGGTTGTCGGAAGAGCCGACGACGTCGACGCCTACGAGAGAACTCATGCGCGGCATCGTCACCTCCGGTTCAAGACGGGGCCGGCCGCTTTGAGCGGCCGGCCCCGGATACGCTTACGTCAACATACTCCTACTACTTGAGCGGTGCTGCTTCCCCGGCGGAACCAAGATCGAGGCTCTTCTCGGCGGCAGCCTTCTCGGCAACCTTGTCGAGCAGGACCTCTGCCTTGTTCTCGGCGGTCTCGACGCCAGACTTCACGGCTTCGCCGACCTTGTGGACGGTCTCCTTGGCGACCGGAGCGTACTCGACGACCTTGTCCTTCGCCTGGTTCGAGACCGTTTCAACCTGCTCGCGAAGACGATCGCGCGCGGCGTCGATCTTCAGCTTGAGCTCCTCGGCAGTCTCGGACGCCTTCTCGCGACCGGACTCGTAGACCTCGGCTACCTTTTCGCGACCGGTCTCGTAGTACTCCTTGCCCTCGCCCCAATACTCTTCCGCCTTCGCGGTCAGAATAGCGCGGCTTTCCTTACCGGACTTTGGCGCGAACAACAGCCCGAGCACAGCGCCGACGACGCCACCGAGCAGGAACGCGCCGAGGATGCTCTCACCTCTGCGATAGTCGTACATCACACACCTCCGTCATCGGGTCAACAACAACGGGAACCGAGTTCCCGTACCAGTATCTATACCCATCACTCTATCGTATCGAGCGCTGCCCGGGCGAGAAGCTCTACCAACTCCTGGAAGGAGATGCCGACCGATTCGGCCGCCATGGGGAGGAGCGACGTCTCGGTCATGCCCGGCGACGTGTTGACCTCGAGCACCTGCGGCACGCCGTCGGCGCCCACAACCATGTCGACGCGACTCACGTGGCGACAGCCGAGAAGCGTGTGTACCTCGGCGGCGAGGCGAACGACCTCGGCCATGACGCTTTCGTCGAGCCGCGCGGGCACATAGTAGTCGGTCTCGCCGGGCGTGTACATCGCCGAGAAGTCGAAAAGTCCCGACTTCGCGACCATCTCGACCGGCGGCAGCACGCGAACGCCCTCGGCGCCGTCGATGACCGAGACGGCGAGCTCGACGCCGTCGATCCAGCGCTCGACGATCGCCTTGTCGCCGTACGAGAGCGCGTTCATGAGCGCGTTAGGGAGCTCCTCGGTGGTCGTGACGCGGGTGAGTCCGAGCGCCGAACCCTGCTCGGCCGGCTTCACCACGAGCGGGAAGCCGCCGACCGCCTCGGGCACGAGATCAAGTGCCGTCGCCGCGCCCATCTGCTTGAAGGCGGCGGTGCTGAACGTCACCCACGCGGGTGTGGGGATGCCGTTCTCGCGGAAGAGGCGCTTGGAGACCGCCTTGTCCCACGCGAGCGTTGACGCGACCACGCCGGGTCCCGTGTACGGGATGCCAAGGAACTCGAGCACCTCCTGCACCGCGCCGTCTTCGCCGTCTTTGCCGTGAAGCGCGATGTACGCCGCGTCCGGCCGCTCCGAGCGAAGCGCCTCGACGAGTTCGGGCGTCACATCGAGCGGCACCACGCGGTAGCCGCGCTCGGTGAGCACATCGCACACGCGCTTGCCGCTGCGGAGCGACACTTCGCGCTCGAGCGAGCGGCCGCCCATGAGGACCGCGATCTTCTCTTTCATGCGGACATGACCTCCTCGTTGAGCACGCCGGCCGCCTGGAAGGCGCGGTAGAGCTCCAACCTGTCTTCAAGCACCTCGGCGAGACGGCGAATGCCTTCTCGGATAGCGTCGGGCTCCGCGAAGCAGAACGCCAGCCGCATGCAGTTGCGGCCGCGACCGTCGGGATAAAACGCGTCGCCGGGCACGTACGTGACGCCGCGCTCGACCGCCTCGGCGAGAAGCGGCTTCACGTCGAGGAACGCTGGCAGCTCGACCCACACGAAGAAGCCGCCTTCGGGGTGCGTCCAGCGCACCTCGGGTGGCAGGTGCTCCTCGAGCGCCTCCAGCATTGCGTCCCTGCGCGCCTTGTACGTCCGTGTAAGGTCCTGGAGCACCTTTCTCCACCGTGTGCCCGCAAAGTACCGCTCGGCGGTCACCTGGGCGTACGCGCTGCCGCAGAGGTCGGCCGCCTGCTTCGCGAGCAGGAGCTTGCCGAGGATCGGTCGCGGTGCCGAGACCCACCCGAGGCGGAGGCCGGGCGCGAAGATCTTGCTCATCGTGCCGAGGTAGATGACGTCCTCGTCAAGCGCGCGGAGCGGCTTAGCGTGACCGCCCTCGAAGCGCAGGCGCCCGTACGGGTCGTCCTCAACGACAGGCATGTCGTACTCGCGCGCAAGCTCGACGAGGCGCCGGCGGCGCTCGGGCAAGAGCGTCACGCCCGCTGGATTCTGGAAGTTCGGGATCGTGTAGATGAACTTCGCGCCGCGCGGGCCGAGCTCGCGGAGCTTCGCCTCGAGGAGATCGACGCGCATGCCGCCGTCGTCCATCGGGATGCACACGATGTTCGGCTGATACGCCGAGAACGCCTGGAGCGCACCGAGGTACGTCGGCCCCTCAGTGATGATCGTGTCGCCAGGGTCGATGAAGATCTTCGCGAGCAGATCGAGCGCCTGCTGCGCGCCGGCAGTCACGATGAGGTCGTCGGCCTTGAGGCGCACGCCGCTCTCGGCCATGAGTTCCACGATAATCTCGCGGAGCGGGAGGCGGCCTTCCGAGGAACCGTATTGGAGCGCCTCGGCACCGTGCTCGCGAATCGCGGCGGCTGCAGCGCGCGCAACGGCTTCTGTGGGGACGCGGGAGACCTCGGGCATGCCGCCCGAGAGCGAGATGATGTCGGGGCGCGATGCTGCGGCGAACAGGTCGCGTACTGCCGAGGAGCGCACGGCGCTCATGCGTTCGGCGTAACGGCCGTCCCACCGGTCGAAGACCACTCTCGCGGTACCCATCGCGATCACCCCTACCCGGGAAACGTGCCCCGGAAACGAAGAAACGGCCTCCCCTGGGAACAGGGCGAGGGCCGCTCGCGGTACCACCTGTCTTCACCGTGCGCAGATTGCGCGCCTGGTCTCGAGTCCGGAGATAACGGCTCTGGAGAGCACCGTCCGCTTCCTTCGGCTCCCGAGAGCCGCCCTGGCGGAGAACCTGCGGAGGGGTGGCCGAGCTGATGACGCCCTCTTCCCTAACGTTCACACGATGTGGTCGGCGGTTGCCCGCCGAGTGTTGGGGGACACCTTAGCGCGGGAGCGAGGTCGGGTCAAGCGCGCCCAAGTCATTCAGCTCGTGGGTGGACCACGAGCGGCCACTCGTCCAAGACAACTCCATCGACCTCTAGGATCCAGGCATACGAGCCCTGCTTTAAATCGATCTTGCCTACGGAAACGCCTCTCGCCACAACAGCGGGACCCGATGCGTCAGAATCATTGCGAGTCACCCTGATTCCTGCATTGATTTCAATCACCGGTGCTTCATCGCCTGTTTGATAGGCCAAGACAAGCTTGAGGGGATACTCGATTTCAAGCTCACTCTCATCGAGTCTGAGCACAAAGACCACATCACTCAAGACCGGTCCCGCTTGCGCGGTTGACCAGAACGCGCCGAGACATGACAGCTTGTCATTCTCATTGCGAGCGGCATCTGCGGGAAACACCGTTCCGCGCATTACGCCTCCTTTGTCGTCAGGAGCTCGGCAGACGATTGTGTATCGCTCACGCGCTCAAGCTCGGGCACCTGGTCGTACTCGATTCGACAGTCGCAGCCGAAAGTGGTCGCGGTTCTCGACACCCACGCCGCTTCCTCGGCCGGTGCGAACCAGCCGCGTAGCGAATAGCTCAAGGAGTCGGCGATGTCAGCCAGCCTGGACAGCGAGGCGGTTTCGTAGCCACCCGCCTCGTCTTTCTGAACCATCTGCTCAGAGACTCCCAGCCGCTCGGCAAGTTGTCGCTGAGTCAACCCTCTCGAGACTCTGGCCTTGATAAGCGCATCGGCGACGGCATCGAGCGAATCGACTTCGAACTCAAGCGTCTCACGACGCACGAGGCTCCCGTACTCCGCTATCTCGGCCTCGATGCGTGCTGCAAGTCGACCAAGGCTGTCCACATCATGGGGGCTCTGGTCCATGGCGTTTTTCATCGCGACGAGCTTTGATTTTGCTCGGGTCAGTTGTCTCGTATTGCCGATCATGAACCTTCACTCCTTCAATCGGATGTGGCCCTTAGAGACCCCGTTCCTGTCGGTCTCCATGAACTCCTTGATGGTCTGCTGGCGAGCAAACCGCGCCGTGCGCTGGTAGGAAGGCATGGGCCAAGGATCTATTCGCTCCAGACTCCTGAGCCGGTCGTGATTCATCGGCGCGAGCAGCCCCCACTTTGTTGTGTCCTCTCCAGCTGGCACCTCGTAGATCACGTCAGCATCCGATGGCCTATGCCTGATGCCTGCAAAGCTTCCATCCACCCAAATCGCCTGCACACCATGCGACCGAAGTCTGCCTACGACATCGCGGAGCGCCTTCATGATCTCCCTTCGTCGAATCCCAATTCCGAAACCCGTCTCAATCTCCTCAAGCGTCGCTTCCCAATCGCCATGCGGCAGGTATCCGGTTTGCTCATCGATCGGTGGAAGCCCCATGAGTAATCTTACCCAACTTATAGGTTGTTTCACAAGATATTTCTCATCGATTTACTGTGTGTGCCCCCCGCGAGCCCCGCTCGCCCCTACAAATGCAAAGACC
Organism: Coriobacteriia bacterium; assembly: GCA_038325105.1. GTDB lineage: Bacteria > Actinomycetota > Coriobacteriia > Anaerosomatales > Anaerosomataceae > WSXY01. The sequence continues at coordinate 12,293 of JBBQIR010000042.1, read as the reverse complement.
GCCTCGCGGCGGCCTCGCGCCCCGACGAACCGGGGAGAGTTGTGGTTCACCTATACTATCGCGCGCACCGCAGGTCAAGACCCGGTTACGCGCGAGGCGGTACCCGCTATCGTTGACGCGTAACTACCGATGACTGCAGTCCGGAGGTCTCACCGCTCACCCATCGAGCTGGCTTCTGTCGCTGAATTGAACGCTCGGGCTTGGTGAACGGACGAATGGTCTCCATCATTTCGCGCAGGTTCTTCTGCGCCTCGCCCATAGCCCGGGTGGTCTTCTGATTCGGCTTGGAATTCACGTCTCTCTCCCCTTGGTCTCAGATCGGTGCACCGACAGCAAAAGAGCCTTCCTTGCTCTCGATGCACTTGGCTGCGCTCGTTGACACGTAGTTGTCCGTACGAACGTACAGCTCATACAGCTTACCCCAGATATCGTCCTTGGGATCGACCTCCTCAATAGTGAGACCACAATCCCTCGCCGTCGCAGGGTTGATGGCGCGACCGTGCGTCTTGGTGGCCTTGGGATCCAAGAACAGCTTCATCCGCGTGCAGATATCCTTGTGCGTCGCGTCCTTCATCATGCCGGACTTCAGAGCGCGGACAGCGATGTCTTCGGAAAGGTCTATGAGCGAGCGAAACTGCTTAATCTCACGAGCGTCGTAATGGCTGAGTTGCTGCAGGTAGGGCTCAAGTCGACCGGTTTCGACCACCGCCGACGCGAAAAGCTCGTCATAGCCCTCGACGAGGTTGGGAAGGGAAAAGGCCATTGTGCTGTCTTGGGTCGACCATTGAGGATCAATCGGGCCAAGTTCCGCACTGCGACCCATCAGTATCTTGGATGCACCGAGGCATATGACGGTCCCCGCTGACTTTGCCTTGCCGGGCACAATCGCCTGGTACTCCCCCGTGCCACTGTAGTTGCGACACACGTTGATGATTCGCTCCGCCGCCAGGCCGTTACCGCCGGGCGTGCTGATCATAAGCGCAAGACCGCTGGACAGGTCGAGGTCCTGCAACACACCCTCGAGCATGTTCGCATCATGATCGTCGATCATCACCTGGAAGTTGAAGCTGGTGAAGTACGTGACCAGCGGTCGGCCGATGGCGTCTTCAATCTCCTGGAACAGCCGACTCCGGGTGTCGTGTGACTGCTGCTGCTCAGCGACTACTTGCTTGTACACGACCTGCTGATGATTCGCGGTCACTGAATCTCCCCCTCCGTTGAACACCCCGATGCCCCCGCATCTGCACTACCGAGTCTTGCATCCCGACCTGAACCGGGTCTTTCCAGTTCCTAAACGGCTTCGTCGAAGAAGTCCTGGTCGAGGCGGCGCGCCGAGTAGCTGGCGACTTCGGTGACGCCCACGCCGTAGTCGATCATGTACCCGGCCAACTCCTCGCCGTCGATGAGGACGATGCGCTTGTCGATGCGGCGTACGTACTCGCGCGCCTCTCCCGAGAAGCGCGATGTGGTGATAAAGACTCCCTTGCTCGCTCCATAGCCCATGAGGCTGCCTGCGAACGCCTGGATGTCAGGGCGGCCAACCGTGTTCGTCCAACGCTTGGCCTGGACGTACACCACATCGAGCCCCAGTCGGTCCTCCTTAATGATGCCGTCGATGCCATCATCTCCGCTTCGGCCGACGGCCTGTCCGGCGTCGGCAAGCGAACCGCCATAGCCCATCGCCACAAGGAGCTTCACCACGACTTGTTCGAAGAACCTCGGCGTGCAGGAGCGGACACGTTCGGCAATCTGATCCGCGAGTTCGGCATGAAGGGTCTTGTACGCCGCCTCAAGCGTCTCCTCCGGCGTGCCGGTGGACGTAACGTCAGACGTGTCGCTCTCTGTGTCCAGACGGCCACGACTCTTGAAATCCTGGAATTCCGCGTACTGCCGAAGAAACGTGTTGTCGATTGTGGCACCGGAGGTGAGCGCTTCGCGGCCGCGATCAGCGATGCGCAACACGCCGCGTTGTGGTCGCTCAAGCAGACCAGCTTGCGCAAGGTACGTCGCCGCCCAGCCGACGCGGTTGTCGAAGGTGGCCTGGCGCCCGCTCGGGAGCATCTCCTGGCGATCGGCGTCGCTGATGCTCAGCTGCTCGGCGACCGCGTCCTTCACGTCTACCCAGCGCCAGTCACTCCCGTCCGCAAGCAAGCGCGCGAGAGGGGTCATCATTTCTTGGTACGCCGGGATCGACATTGGGTTCTCCTCGCGTCGGCTCGAACACATCTACTACGGTGCCGCACGCCCGTGGAGGACTTCTCGCAATCCCTCTCCAGCGACGACGTCTGGCCCCTGACCGGCCAGCACCTCTTCGATAGTCAGACTCTCGGTGGAGGACGATAGCAACATGACCGGGAAGCCAGGCTGTCGTGAGTACACTTCCCGTTGCGCCAGAAAGAGCGCGTGAGCGTTCGCGTACCCGGCCAACTCCATATCCGCATGATGAACCTCGTCACAGGATGCCTCCTCAGCAATCAGAAGGAGATCAGAGGTAAGGGGTAGCATGATGCGGGCGCTACCTCCCTCCACGCCGTCTCGCGGTGGAACAGAGAACAGAGGAAGGTCCCCGCAGGCCAGCACAGGACCGACCTCCCTGAAGTCATACAGCTTGAGCGCGCAGTGGTCGAGAAATGCCACAAAGGCCTCATAGTGGTGGAGCGCGACACCTATGACCCTCACCCTTGCGCTATCGAACGACACCGGGGTTCCGCTGAGACCGTAGAGGTGACGCATATAGCGCTGATTCAGGCACAGAAGCCGAGCCAGAAACATGCGCAAGACGGCTCGCTCATCGAAGTCAGTAGGTAGACCCCGCGATGACTCGATGTGATCCAGGGTTGGCCCAACGAGGTGCTCAATATCTCCCAGAAAGGTTTCGAACCCATCTCTACCTTGGTACTTGCTGGGAACACCGTCGCCAGAGACGTGCTCCAAGAGCTCGTTATCAAGCGCGTAGAGGTCCTTCTCCCTCGCGACATTTCGTACTCTCTGCCTGCGGCTGGTTCCGGTTTGGGCGTCTGTCACGAACACATAGGCGTCGCGCCCAACGCCGTCACCGAACCGCTTGAGGAGCATTCACGGCAGAAAGTGGCTGTTCACCGCGGGCCTACCTACCCTCGTGCTCAGTAACTGGCCACTCCCACACGTCGGCCTTCACGCGCTCGTAGTTCGCGTCGAGTTCGGGCTGCATCAGCACGAGCGCGGCGATGCGGCGCACCATCTCGGTGACGTAGCGCGCCTCCTCGGGCATGAGGTCGCGGCCAAGCAGCGCGCGCTCGCGGTACGACAGCCACTTCTTGATGACCTGGTAGCCGCCGATCGTGTAGCGCCACACGGCCGACGGCACGCAGCGCCAGTACGCGACGTCGTTGAGGTACACGTCGAAGCACGTCTCGCCGAGGAGTTCGATGGCTTGCTCGCGCGTCATGCCGAGCGTGGCTGCGTGTTCGGTGATGGCGGCGACTTCATCGTCGGTGTACGGACGCCCTGTGAGCTTGCCAGTCGACGGCATCGTGATGCCGCCCTTACCAGCGATAGCCCAGCGAGCCGTGACGGCAAGGTCGGCAGCGGAATCGAGTGGGGTCGCTGTGGCGGATGCCAGAGCGCCAGCCCACAACAGACGCCCCGAATCGACCTCCCGCCGCCCTACATCGAGCAATGAGGCAACACGCGCACCAAGGCCCGCCGAGTGAATGATGTTCGGCTCGCTCGCAGGCAGGGGTACTCTCGACCACCCATGCCGCAAAGCGGTCATGTTCTCACGACGGTAGAGTGGATCCTGAAGAATGGCGAGAACGTGGAAGAACATACTCTCCGGCTCAGCACCGATGTGTCTGAGGTAGGCGAGCGCTTTCTGAGTCATGTTCGGCGCCGTGCCCCCAGAGAGCAGCCCTCTCTCGTCGGAGGCAAGCCAAAGTGGGATTGCCCGGGTGCCGCTGTCGAAGCAGTTGAGGTCAGCGAGGAGAGATGTGAACAGGGGCGGATCTGGTGTTGACTTGCGGGTGCGATCGGTCGTGAGCAACCACGGCCGCGAGCCCGACACGTGCGGGTAGTAGTCCGGAACTCGCCTACTCAGAAGCGGTAGCTCCGGCTCCCAGTAGACCCACCTGACATCGAAGGGTCTGTAGCAGTAGGGACGGTAGTAATCCTCGAGCACTCCTCTGGCCTGAAGCGCGCTCCGCACAGCCATTGAATCGTATTGAGGCGTGTCCTGCATTGCGCGCGGGCACAGCCTCGCCATCTCGCCGTCTGACACTAGGGGATTGGCGAAAGCGCGCATGCGTGTGGCGAGTGACTCCCGGTCAACGTCGACCACGAAGTCGTCTCGCTTTGTCTGAACACCGGGGAAGGAAGTCGGTAACAGGTCATTCAGCGCCGCCCAGCGCAAGAAGGCCGGCGCGTGGACCGTTGGAACAAATGGAAGACCCAATGCGAGCACGGGCTCGTGCGACACAGACTCGCCGGGCCGTCCCGCAGCGGCCGCAACGAGGTCGGCGCGTTTGTCAGCGCCCCACCATTCGCGGTAATCGACCATGGCTGAAGGCTCGGCACCTTTCACCAACAGGCCGATGGCGGTCCCCACCTGAATGCCTTCGCAGTTCTTCTCCGTGGAGAAGATGCTCGGATCGGGTTTGCCATCAGGAGTGGTCTTGCCGGTGCGGTATTTGTCTCCGTTCAGGTTGTCTATGTGGATGCGATCGAACACTTCCAGGAAGCGCTCGCGCAAGCCGGTGAACGACAGGCTGTCGAGCCACCCATTGTTGGAGATGAAGCACACCACGCCACGACCGGTCCGTTCCGTGATCTGGCGCTCGGCCATGCGGTAGAAGCGCACATAGAGATCATTCAGCCCCTGGCCTTGCGGCTTGGGTGCCAGCTTCGTCGTCCGGTATGCGTCGGAGAGTCCGCGCTCCTCGTTGACCGCCATCCCAGCGAACCCGTTGTACGGCGGATTCCCTATCACCACGAGGATCTGCTGCTCGCGCTTCACTCGGTCGGCAGCGTCGCGTTCCTCGGCGAACTCGGGGAAGAGCATCGTCGCGTGGAGCTGACCCGCCACGCCGCGCTTCTCCTTCGGCGGCGCGACCTGACTGCCGTCGCCCCAGCCGGTGAGCGCGTTCGTGAGGTAGACGGCCGCGCGCTCGTCGGCATCGCGGAGCGGTACGCCAAGCTCGGCGAGCAGGATGCCCATCTGCAGGTGCGCGATCACAAACGGCGCCGGCATGATCTCGAAGCCGATGACGCGCTCCATGGCAGCGCGCTTGACGTCGTTTCTCGTGAGCGCATCGGCGCCCTTGGCGCTGAGCGTTTCGTCGATCTTGCGCAGCACCTCAACAAGGTAGGCGCCGGTGCCACAGCACGGGTCCAGCACGACCACGCTCGGATCGGCGAGGCCGTCGGCGATGCCCAGCTCCTCGCGAAGGGCCCAATCCACGCGGGCGACCATGTACTTCACGACCTCGTCGGGCGTGTACCAGACGCCAAGCTCCTTGCGCAGCTGCGGGTCGAACGCCTCGAGGAACGGCTCGTAGAAGTACTGGACGGCGTGGTCTTCCTGGAACTTCTCGAAGAAGCTCGCGCGGTCGATGCGCCACAGAACCTCCTCGGCCCATTCGAGCACCTCGGAGATGCCAAGCTGGCCAAGCTGCCGCACGTCGGCGAACTGGCGGAAGAGCTCGTAGACCATCGGCACATGGAGCGTGGCCGTCGCCGTCTCCCACTGGAAGCGGCTCTCCCACGGGATCTGCGCGGTGCGGTCGCGGTCCCTCGCCCAGAGCACCCAGGCGGCGAACATGCCGTAGAAGAGCGTCTGCACCAGTGTCGAGCGGAAGAAGTGATCGCCCTTCTCGCCCTCGAACTTGAGGCCGAGCGACTCTTCCAGCTGACCGCGAAGCGCGTCGAGCGCGGGGAGTTCTCGCTTCTGCTCGAGACGCAGTCGCGCGGTGCGCGCGTAGCTTGCGAGGAACCAGGCGAGGTCCTTGGGGTCGGAAAGCGGCGCGTTGTGGAGAAGCACGCGGCGCAGGAACTCGGTGAGTCCCTCGGCAGCCTCCTCGGCGAACTTGCGCGGCGTCTGGACCTTTGCCCAGAAGACCGCCTCGCTCGTGGCGAGCTGGCACGACTCGAGCGTGCGGACTCCGCTCCCGTCGGCGCTCTTGCCCACGAGCACGAAGTCACGCAGGTTCGTGACGAGCACGAGGCCGTAGCGCTCGACGTAGCGGGCGACTTGCTCGGACGCGGCGATGGCGAACACGTCGTCGGAGGTGCCCTTGACCTCGATGGCGCCACGCCCAGGCAGCTGGCCCAGGAGCGGGTCGACGCCGGGATCCCAGTTCTTGAGCTGGTTGGCGGTGAATAGCCCGCCATCGGGATTGCCGGAGCCGGTGTTGCGCAGCTGCATGAGCGCGCGGACCTTCGGCTTGAGCGACTTGCCGACCTCGTTCAGGAGCTGCTTGAGCGGGTCGTAGTAGCTGATCTCGGCGACACCGGCACCGGAGCTGCGGATGTCACGCAGTTCGCTGAAGTAGCTCTCGACAGGGTCCGACACGCTCGCCCCCCGGGCGGTACTCGGAAATGGTAAGACCAGGATAGCAGGTGGGGGTGACACGGGGGCGGACTTGACAGCGCGGCCCGAGTTAGTATCATTTGATACCGGTGGAGAACGATGTTGACACTGCTGCGGCAGCAGGGCTTGGAGAGGGGGTGCCGGGGTCGACTCCAGTGGAGTGACTTGTTGTCTCCGCATCGGAGGTCGGCACATGGCACCGCACGATGTAGGTCTGCTACTCGAGCTCGTTCGGCAAGCACACCGGAAGAGATGTCTGTACTACCGTCGTGACCGCGAGAAGAACCTGAGCACCCTCGCAGCACTTGGCTTCACAGTGAGCGAGATGTTCGCGATCGTCGCAGCACTTCGGCCAGAAGACGCGCTAAGGCCCCCTTGGAACAACACCAATCCCGGCTTTCCCGACGAGTTGGTCTGCGAGTTTGGAACGCTGATCGAAGGAAGAGAGATCTACGTGAAGATCTCGGTCGTTGGACTTAAAGATGGCGTACGAGGATGCGTGATTTCCTTCCACATCTCCGAGAAGCCGCTCGCCTACCCCTACAAGTGAATGGACTCATGATGGCTACCATCGCCTACTGCGATGACTGCAAACAAATGCGTGAATACGATGTCGTCGCGCGTACAGAGACATACGAGGTGAAGGGCGATCCGGTCTCCATCGAGACGTCGGTCGCGGTCTGCGGCACCTGCGGTCTGGAGCTCGGCATTGAGGAGCTCGACGACGCCACGCTCCAGAGGGCTTACAGCGTGTACCGCGCACGTCACGGCCTGCTGCAGCCGGATGAGATTCGCGCAATCCGATCGATGTACGGACTCGGCCAGAAGGTCTTCTCGAAGATGCTTGGTTGGGGCGAAGTCACGCTTGCGCGATACGAAGGCGGCTCAATCCAGTCGGCCGCGCACGATCAGATGCTTCGCCTCGTCCAGAACCCTGCGAATATCGCGCAAATCATCGCCCGCGGCGCTCAACAGCTTACTGAAGAACAGCGAGTAGCGCTTGAGACGAGACTGTCTGAGTTATCCGCTGAACATGAGGGACTGCTAGTCCGCGAGGAGGCCGCCGTATTCTCGGCCGGACCATCCGTCCGAAAATTGCGCGAGATGATTGTGTTCTTCTCGTCGAAGCCCCAGATGTGGAGAACGAAGCTGAACAAATCCCTGTTCTACTCCGATTTTCTCCACTATCGACGTTTCGGCGCCGCGATCTCTGACTGCCGCTATGTCCACATGCAGTTCGGTCCCGTGCCCGCGGATTTCTACACCTTACAGGGCGCGCTCGTTGAGGACACGAGCATCAATGAGCGATATTCGCAGGTCGGCGATTGCGAGGGAACCGTCTTTGTAGCGTCCCGACCCGCCGACCTCTCGGGATTTAGCTCCCAGGAGATAGCAACCATGGAAGAAATCGCGCGCCACTTCGACGGCTGGGGAGCCAAGCAGATTTCTGAGTTCTCACATAACGAGCCGGCATGGCTGGAGACAAGGGATCGTGAGACGATCTCCTACGGGTACGCAGCTCGCCTCCAGATCCAGTAAGCGGTTTCTTCTTGTATTTGTCCTTGTGCGAATGGCCATAGCATGATATATATATCCTTGTCTCCAAGGCTATCTTTCGTGCAGACGGGAGCCGTCGATGAACCCGATGCTCGAACTTCTGCTCGACGAGCAGCGCACCGCTCCGCTCCCGCCACTCACCCTGCGCGACATCCGCATGCCCGAGTTGCCCGGCGCGGCGACGGCCCTCGTCGGCATGCGCCGTGTCGGCAAGAGCTACGTGCTCTATCAAGAGATGCAGCGGTTACTCGCCGCTGGCACGCCTCGCTCATCGATCCTCGCGTTGAACCTGGAAGATGACCGACTAGGCTCGCCCAACCTCACCACTTTGAGCGATGCGCTCGAGTATCTCTTTAGAACGGGACCGGCTCGTCACGAACAGCCGGGATACCTGTTTCTCGATGAGATTCAGGCGATTCCTGGTTGGGAGCGGTTCGTTCTCCGCGTTCTGAACACGGAGAACGTGCGTGTCTACGTGACGGGCTCGTCCGCGAAACTCCTCAGTACCGAGATCGCGACTAGCCTACGTGGCCGCAGCGCAGCGATCGAGATACTCCCCTTCAGCTTCCGCGAGTATCTGCGACATCACGGCCAGGAACAACTCGGCGAGACGCCGGTGGGCGCCGCAGCTCGCTCGGAACTTGAAGGGTCATTCGATGCCTACCTGCGGACAGGCGGTTTTCCCGGCGTGCAGTCCATGGAGTCGGTCGATCGCCGCAGGACACTGCAGGACTACGTCGATCTGGTCACGTTCCGAGATGTTGTGGATCGCTGGGACGTGGGCAACCTGGTTGCACTCAAATGGCTCGTGGCGCAACTACTCAGCACCTTCTCGCGTGAGTTTTCCATAAACCGCCTCCACAACGACCTGAAGTCACAAGGCGTCCCGATCGGGAGAGACACGCTACACGCGTACCTTGACCACCTCACCGATGCGCGATTGATTCATACCGTGAGCATTCGCCGGGCGTCCTATCGCGCCCGCCAGGTGAACCCACGCAAGGTCTATGCGGTCGATCCGGGCCTCGCTGCTGCGGTGGCGCACCCGTCGGTGAACGACACGGGCCATCTGTTGGAAAACGCCGTCTACCTGGAGTTGCGCCGCCGACACAGCCGGCTTCACGACGACGCAATCACCTACTTCGCCGAGAAGGCAGGTGGTGCCGACTTCATCGTGGACAACGGAAGCGACGCACCACGCATTCTTCAGGTCTGCACAACGCTCTCGGAGCCCGGCACCAGGGAGCGCGAACTGCGTGGTGCCGAAGCAGCAATGGAACAGCTCGGCGTGAGCGAGTCGACGATCGTCACGCTCTACGATGACGACCGCATACCCACACCAACGGGGACTATCATTGTGATGCCCGCGTGGCGATGGATGTTGGAGTAGTTCGCACGCGCTCGACACATTTTGGGAGTGGCCGCATGACAACCGACACCGTTATCGCCACGAGCGGCCTCACGAAGCGCTATCGCGACGTGCTCGCCGTCGACGCGCTCGAGCTCGATGTGCGCAGGGGCGAGATCTACGGGTTCCTCGGCAGGAACGGCGCCGGGAAGACCACGACCATCCGCATGCTCCTCGGCCTCATCCGGCCTACCTCGGGCGAGGTCAGCGTACTCGGACAGCGCGTGCGCGAGGGTGACCAGGGCTGGCTCGGTCGCGTCGGCTACCTCGTGGAGACCGCGACCGCCTACCCCAACCTCACGGTTCGCGAGAACCTCGATATCCAGCGGCGGCTCACGGGAGCGCCCGCCTCGGCTGTCGCCGCCACGATCGAACTGATGTCGCTCGGCACCTACGCCGACCGGCGTGCGGGGCGACTGTCGCTTGGCAACAAGCAGCGACTGTCGCTTGCCCGTGCGCTGCTGCACTCCCCCGAGGTGCTCGTGCTCGACGAGCCCGCCAACGCGCTCGACCCCGCCGGCATCGTGGAGGTCCGCAACCTGCTGCGATCACTTGCCGATGAACGCGGCGTGACGGTCTTCATGTCGAGCCACATCCTCGGCGAGGTCGCTCATCTCGCGGACCGCATCGGCATCGTGCACGACGGTCGCCTCATCGAGGAGTCCAGCCGCGAGGAACTGGCCGCCAAAGCGCGGTCGTTCTCGGCAACGGCACTCACCGAGACTGAGCGCGAAGAAGCGCTCCTCACGATGGACCTGGAGCGCTACTTTCTCTGGCGGACGGGAGGCGAGGCGTGATGTTCGCAACCGTGCTCGCCACCGAGTTCATGAAGCTTCGACGCTCGAAAGTCACGTGGGCAACGCTCGGCGGTCTCTCGATGGGACCGCTCGGCATCGCGCTCTTCATGTGGATCGTTCGCGAACCGGGGCGCGCAGCGCAGCTCGGGCTGCTCGGCACGAAAGCGAATCTCGCGGGGCTCGAGGCGACCTGGCCGGTGTACCTGTCGATGCTCACGCTCATCATCGGCATTGGCGGCATGATCCTGCTGTCATTCATCGTCGCCTACGTCTTCGGGCGCGAGTATGACGACGCGACCGCCAAGAACATGCTCGCGCTGCCCGTGAGTCGGCATTGGTTCGTTCTCGGCAAGCTCGTGGTCGTGGCAACGTGGTGGGTGGTGCTCGTGGTCGTCGTGCTCGCCGAGTCGTTCGCTGTCGGCTTCGCACTCGGGCTGCCCGGTTTCTCGGCAACGCTCGCGCTGGGCGGCGTCGGCAAAGCGCTCCTTGCGGCGGGAATCTCGTACCTGCTCGCGCCGGTCGTCGCGTGGGTCACGGTGTGGGGTCGCGGCAACATCGCGCCGATCGGCTTCGCGATCGCAATGCTCGCCTTGGGCAACCTCTTCGGCAAGACGGGCTGGGCCGGATGGTTCCCGTGGTCGATCGTGCCGCTGCTCATCGGCATGGTAAGTGACCCGGTCGACGCCCTTCCTGCCGGCAGCTACGTGGTGCTCGCGCTCACGTTCGCCGTCGGAGTCGCCGCAACGATCGCGCAGCTCCGCTATGCCGACAACTCGCAGTAGCCGCGGCTGCACTACCGAGCGTTCGCCGCGTGCTTCCCGGCGAGTTGCTCGTGGAGATCGTTCAGCACGACCGAACGCTGCTCGTCGATGGACGCATTCGGCGACGCCAGAACCGGTGCATTCGCCGCGCTGGCGACAAGCGCCACGAGCCTGAACGTGCCCGTGTACGATCTCCCGCGGCCCTCGCCGTCGGCCGCCAGTAACCCTGCGGCCTCCAGCGCTGTCAGATCGTTCGTCGCCGTCGCCACCGACGCCCCCACCACACCGCGGTAGTAGCGGTTCGTGACGGCGCGCCCGAGGAATGCGTCGAAGAGCGCCTCGGTCGCTCTCGGCGGTAGTCCTGTGTCGCCTGCGATGTCCTCGAGGGCGGTCCAGACGTTGCGCTCAACCGCGAGCCGCTCGGTCAGCGATGCGACCTGACGGCGCTGCGCATGCACGTGCGTTGCGACGAATCGGGTGACATCGGCACCCGGGACCCACTCGGTGCCGAGACTCTCGAACGCCCCGTAGTAGCTGCGTGGGTGAGACCCCCACCACGCTTCGAGGCTGGTGAACTCCGGCACGCCGTATCCACCGCGGACCATCGCACACGTCGCAAGAATCCGCGCGGTGCGACCATTGCCGTCCGAGAACGGATGGATACCGGCTACCCGCGCGTGCAAGAGCGCTGCGACCACGGGAGCAGGAAGGTCGCCCGTCGTGCTCAGCCACTGACACAGCTCGTCGACGAGCTCCGGCACGAGTACCGCAATCGGCGCCGAGTAGATCACGACCCCGGCGCCATCGACAACGAAAACGGGACCGGGGCGAAAAGCGCCGGGATTCGCCTTCCCGGAGGCCGCCATGGCGAGCCGGTGTACGTCGAGAACGATCCGCCTGGACCACAGGAAGCCTTGAAATCGCCAGTGTCCAAGAGCGTCTTACCCGGCTGCTCCCGCTGATGAATCGTGAACACGAGTTGTTGACGCTGGGCTCGAAAATCCAGAAGGAGGTTGCCACCTCGATGACGAAGAATCAGCGCGATTTCTTTCTCCGCGAGCAGATGCGTGCGATTCAGAAGGAGCTTGGTGAGGATGAAGGTCAACGGGCTCAGCTGGACGACTGGAAGGCACGTATTGACGCCGCCAACATGCCTGCCGAGGCCAAGGAAGTAGCCTTGAAGGAGTTGTCCCGTCTCGAACAGATCC
>JBBQIR010000041.1:0-19473 GCA_038325105.1 Coriobacteriia bacterium | reverse complement strand
TCTCGATGCGGTACGTGTAGCTCCGATCAGGGATCATCGTGTCGAGCAGGCGCATCCCGATCTCGGAGACGACGCGTGGCCGCTTGAGGTCGTACTTGAGCCAGTTCGTCCCGCTCGCCGCCCAGTCGACCGAGTCGTAGCCCGAGCCGGTCGTGTCGCCGTCGGTGGAGGCGTTCGTGTCGAGGCCCGGTGCTCCCGGGGTGCGGGTGACATCGACCCCGCGTGCGATGTTCGTTCGCTCGAACGCGACCCCGCCCGCGAGCGGGTCGCGCCCGTAGGCGCCGTCTCCCGAGGGGACGTACGTGCGGCCGGTGCCGTCGGCGTCGGTGAGGCGGAGGGTCTCGTCGGAGAACTTGAGGTCATCGAAGTAGATGGTGCCCCGGGCGTTGCGCAGTTCAGCGGTGACGCGGGCTCGATAACAACCGGCCGGCACGGTCGTCTCGACGGAGATGGGTGTCCACTCTGTCGTGTTCTGCACCGTGAAGGGCGCTGAGGTGACCCAGCTCTGGGCCTCACCAGATTCGTTGTAGAACTTGAGCTTGAGGATCGCACCTCGTTCCTCTTGCGTCGTATTCACGGAGAGACCGAGCGTCTTGACCCAACCCGACGCCTTGATCCTCTGACCGGGCAGGACCGCAAGGGCGTTCGCGGTGTTCGTGTCGGCCGTCGAAGCGAAGTACATGTTGCCCCACGCGGTCGTCGAGACGAATGAGAGCTTCCCTGAGTGGGCGCCCGTGTGGAAGTAGCCCGACGTGGTGGTGTTGGTCGTATCCGATGCATACCAACCGTCAGGGTCGAACGTCGTCGGATTGTAGCTCTCAAAACCCGGGTTCGGCGCCTTCTGATCGTCGAACGCGAGTCTCGGCACGTTCAGATGCCAACCGCCGCCAAGGTCCTCGGTTACGGCCGTGGCGCTCGCGTCGTAGGTAGCCGAGACGCCAAGCGGACCGGCGAGACCGGGCCCGGAGAAGTCCGTCCTTGAGATGTGCAGCCGACCCGTGGCAAGATCGACCGATGCTCCACCGCCGATCGACTCGGTGGCGCGGTAGCCCTCGATGCCCTTGCCGTCGGACGTGTCGAGCGTGGGGCGGTAGGTGAAGACCTCCCACTCCGACCAGTCGCTCCAGGCGATGTGCGTGGTGTCGGTCTGAGCCTTCACCCGGGCGCGGAAGAAGTACCGTTTGCCAGCCTGCCATCCACCTGATGGGGTGCCAACGGTCATCCACGTCGCGGTCGTGTCGATCGAGCCGGACCACAGACTGGCAGCGCCGGCCTCTGAAGCAGGTTTGCTCCATATCTCGCACTGCGCGCCGCTCGGGGCCTTGCCGCCGAGCCCACCCTCGTCAGCGTACTTCCATGTCGCGTTGAAGCCACCAGCGACGTCGATGCCGCTCTTCGGAGAGGTGACGGTGATCTTGGGCCGCGTGGTGAAACGGATGACGAAATAGGGGTAGCTCGAGTTGAGGGCATCGCACGGGTAGAACTGCGCATAGCCCACGCTGCCGGCATACGCACGGAGCCGGAAGCCGTAGTTGCCGTGCGTTCCGTCGATGATCTTCTGGATCTGACCCTGCACCTGGAAATCCGCCCAGGTGTTCTCGGAGACGGTCTTGTCGTAGCCGGCCATGTAGGTCGCCGCAGGCTTGTTGTTCCAGGTCATCGTCGACTCGGACCACGCCGCGTCAACCTCGTCGATGTAGACCGAGCCCGAGGGGCTGTAGCGGTCGTAGCAGTAGATCTTGAGATCGGCGTCCGAGACGAACCAGCCGAACTCCTTGGCGTCGTCGATGAAGGACTGCATGTAGGGCTTGACGTACGTGTAGCAGGTGCCTGTCGTGGCATCGAGGCGACCCACACGCAAACGGGTCGAGTAGCCGTAGTTGGTTGTCGGAGCAGCATCGCTCACATAGGTGTCCCCATACACGGTCGAGTACGAAGCGTCCATGTACGTGGTCGGGTCGATCTTGACAGGGTAGACGCGGGCCGGGTCGTTGAGCCACTCGCGGTCGGCGACCACGTCGAGGCGCCACCCAACGCCGCGGGGCTTGAGTTCGTAGTGAACGTCTTCGGAAAGCGCGGCTCCGCTCGCCTCGGTCGACGAGTCCTCCATGAACGGCGCGGGCATGGTGAAGACTCCCGCACCGGTCGAGACCGACACGAAGGAGATGCGGCCGTCTTGCTCGATAAGGGGTGTGAGCCCGGGACAGTCGACGTCGAAGCTGAACGTGCTCTTGCCGGTGCGGCGCTCGAGGACGATCGTCTCTTTCAGGCCCATGGCGGTCGACTGGTAGAGCAGGTCACCGCCGTCGACAGCCCCGTCGAAACGCCGACTCGTTCTGTCCATCGCGACCGGCGAGGCGGTCGCCTCCTCCACGTTCGCGACAGGCGTCTCAAGCGGCCGGCCCATCGCCTTCATGCGGATCGTGCCCCCGGGCGCGCTCATGACGACCGGGGCGTTCGCGGAATCCGCTGGCAGGAACACGCTGAATTTGTTGGCGCGGTTCGTGACGCCGGGTCCGTCGACGGACCGCGTGTCAACGAGGGAGGAGTCGATCTCCTGCCAGGGTGCGTCTTGTGTGGGTTTGTAGTGGACGGGCTGGAGGTACTCCTCGTAGGAATACGTGCCATCGCCGTTGTCGTAGATCTTAGAGTTCTCGGTCCGCTTCTCGAGGACCTCACGCCTGACGGGAGCCGGTTCTGGCACGGCGGCTGCTGCCGGGGCGATCTGCACGACGCTGATGAGTAGTACGAACGATAGTGCAGTGGCAACTATCCGCTGCCAGCGCCCCCCCCCGGTGAGCCATTTCCGTCCCCTCTCGGCCGCCCCCCGGCGGCACCGCGCCAACACACTGGGCCGGAGCCTGACACAACAAGGAAGCGGGCGTAAAGGCTTTTGGAAGAGTCTTACAAAGCCTGAATGTCACTGTCTGGCGCTGAAGTCTTGAGTCGAGGGTGAGGTCCAGAGTGTGAGCGCCACCACGTCACGGCATTCGGTCGCGGCGGCGGTAGTCCCCGCCCTACTCGTAGTGGCTCCACATCCTCAGCACCTTCACCACACGCTCATCCTCGAGCACCTGATACACGAGCCGGTGGTGGATGTTGATGCGACGCGAACAGGCGCCGTCCAAGTCGCCCACCAGCTTCTCGAATGGCGGCGGAGACTGGTACGGGTTCTCGGCAAGCACGTCGAGAAGGGCCGCTGCCTTCGACTTCAGCCCGGCGGCGGACAGGAGCTTCGCGTCCTTGCGCGCTGCCTTGGTGTAGACGAGGCGCCAGCTCACCAGTCGAGGTCGCTCTCGAGCTCATCGACCGGCGTGGCCATCCCCTCGAGAATCGACTCGCGCATGCCGGGGATCGACACGAGGTAAAGCGTCTCTTGAACGGCACGCCAGTCATCCTCGGATACAAGCACGGCGCTGCCCCGCTTGCCGGTTATCCAGACGGGTTCGTGCGATTCCTGGACGCGATCGACGAGACTGTACAGGTTCTTCCTGGCCTCGGTCGCAGTGACGTTCTTCATCGGAATGCTCCTCCCACGTACGTGATAGCGTACGCTTTGAGAATGCACCGGTCAATTGAACGAGCGTCGGTCCCCCACTCAGCTCACAGCAGCAAGGCGCTCGATTGGCTTGGATGGTCGACTCCGGGCCAGGTCGTACGCGGTCTGAAGGTTGATCCAGAACTCAGGCGTCGTACCGAGCGCCTGCGAGAGCAACCAAGCCGTCTCGGGCGTAACACCCCTCTTGCCCTTGATGAGCTCGTTGATGCGCTGAACGGGTACGCCCAGATGCGCGGCGAACGCCACCTGTGAGATGCCGAGCGGCACGAGGAACTCCTGGCCCAGAATCACCCCGGGATGTGTGGGGATTCGATTCTCCGGAATCATCGCGTTACCTCCTACCCGTGATAGTCCATCAGCCGGACATCGTGCGCGTTGTTGCCTTCCCAACGGAACACCAGTCGCCACTTGTCGTTGACTCTGATCGATTGATAGCCCTTCAAGTCACCCTTCAGCGCCTCCAGTCGATTCCCTGGTGGAGACCGAAGGTCGAGCACCGCAGCAGCTCCATTGAGCATATCCAGCTTGACCAGGGCCAGAGCTGTGAAGTCCGAGGGAAAGCGTCGAGCCCGACTTGTGGAGCGGTTGTGATACAGATCCTCTGTCGCGCGGTCACCGAAAGAGACGATCATTGAGTCCCCCTTGATCTCGATTGAAACAGTACCAGTAACCCGGATACCGTGCAAGCGTGTATTTCGCGCCTCTTGTCCCCCAGAATCACAGAGCGTATTGTATGTGTATTCACTATACACACTTGGAGTGTGGCTACCATGGCGCGAATCAACATCACCATCCCCGACGGGCTGCTTGAGGAAGTCGATCAGGCGGCCGAGAGCCTCGGCACATCGCGGAGCGCGTTCTTGCAGGAAGCCGGGGCCTGCTACATCGCCGAAATCACCGAGAAGCGCGAGGCCGAGCAGCGCGTGCGGGACATCGACGCGGCACTCAAGCATGCGCGCACGATCAGCGCCACGGTCAAGCCCGGATTCGACGCGGTCGCGCACATCCGCCGGGATCGGGAGCGTGACGGGACGTGACCGCCGCTGTCTGTGTGGACACATCGGTCGCGTACAAGTGGTTCGCCCCGGCCGAGGAAAGCGGAGTCGATGAGGCCATGGCGCTCCTCCGGTCGCACCGTGACAACGAGGTTGCGCTGCTCGCCCCCTCGATCATGCGAGTCGAGGTCGTCAATGCCCTTCGCTACGCGGGCTGTGGTGCCGATGAGCTACGCGGAGTCACGAACGACCTCACCCGATTCCACATCGAGTTCGTGGAGGCGGACGACGACACACTGTCGCACGCCGGCGAACTCGCACTCGAACACGGTCTGAGCGTTTACGACGCACTATTCCTCGCGGCTGCAATCGAGCGGGACTGCGTTCTCGTGACTGCCGACCGCAAGGCCTTTGGTCGTCTGCCGGCGTCGCTGTGCGAGATCAGACTGCTCTAGCCACTGGTTCGCGCGAGGCAGGAATCAGCCCCTGATCCCCGCCACGATCGCGATGATCCCGAACACCGCAACGAGCCCGCCCGACACCCGGCTCACGCCCGCAAGCACCGTGTCCCCCACCCGCGCACGCGCGAGCGAGCTCACCGTCACAAGCGCGACCCACCACGCGAGCGAGCCGCTGACGACGCCGGCCGTTGCGACCGCAGCGGTTGCCGAACCCGGCTGCGCCGCCAGCCCGGCGCTTGCGAAGACCGCGCCGAACGCCATGATCGTCATCGGGTTCGTGAGCGTGAGCCCCACGGCCGACGCGTAGAGCGTGGCGAATCCGCGCCCGTCGAGCGGGTCGGCCGAGGCGCACGCGACGGTCTTCGGCTGCGTCAGCATCGAACGCACGCCCAGGTACACGAGCACCGCGCCACCCACGACGCGCAGCGGGGTCTGCCAGGTCACGAGTGCACCCGAGAGCGCCGAGAGCCCGAACGCCGCGATCGAAGCATACACCCCGTCGGCCGTCGCGATGCCAAGCCCGGTCGCCAGCCCTGCGCGCGCGCCGTGTGCGAGTGTGCGCTGGATGCAGAGCACGCCCATTGCCCCGACCGGCGCGGCCACGAGGATGCCGATGATGAAGGTGCGCGCGTAGAGCGCGAGAAGCGGCGTCACGCTACTTCTCGGCCTCGCTCGCGAGCACGACGGCCTCGGCGATCTCTCTGAGTGAGCGGCGCTTGTCCATCGCCAGGCGCTGGAGACGCTTGAACGCCTCGGGCTCGGTCATGCCGCGGCCCATGAGCACGCCTTTCGCGCGGTCGAGCACCTTACGGGTCTCGAGCCGCTCGGACAGGTCGCTCACGTCGGCCTCAAGCGCGCGCGTCTCGGCGAAGCGGGAGACGGCGACGTGCATCGCCGGGAGGATGTCGCGCTTCGTGAACGGCTTGACGAGGTACGCCATCGCGCCGGCCGAGCAGGCCTGCTCCACGTACGACGATTGCGAGAACGCGGTCACCATCACGATTGGCGCAACGCGTTCGGTTGTGAGCACGCACGCGGCTTCGATGCCGTCCATGCCCGGCATTTTCACGTCCATGAACACCACGTCGGGTTTGAGCTCGCGCGCGAGGGCGATCGCCTCGGCACCGTCGCGCGCTTCGCCGACGACCTCGTGGCCTTCCTCGGTGAGCATCTCGCGCAGGTCCATACGGATGATGGCCTCGTCTTCGGCGATCAGTACGCGCATCTGGTCATTCCGCCTCTCCGGGCAGGTCGGGCACGGGTACTCGGATGGTGACCGTGGTGCCGCGGGCGCTCGTGAACGCGAGCGTACCGCGCAAGTCGTCACCGACGACGGTCTTCACGATAGCAAGTCCGAGGTTTGCCGAGGAGTCCAGATCGAAACCCTCGGGCAGACCGGCACCATCGTCGCGAACGACGATGTGGAGCTCATCGGGCAGCCGTCGCATGCTCACGGCGACCGATCCGATCGGGCGCTCACCAATGCCATGCTCGATCGCATTGTGCACGAGTTCGGCGGCGACCAGTGCGAGCGACGTCGCCACTGAGGCTGGCACAAGTCCTGTCTCGCCCTCGACGGTGACCGTCACGTCGGTCTCGGCGTGCGCGAGACTCTGGCGCACCATATCGACGACGGTGCGGGCGGCCTCGGCGAAGTCGACGGTCTCCTCGGTAGAGGCGGCGAGCATCTCGTGGACGACGGCCATGGAGGAGACGCGCTCGACCGCCTCGGCCAGTGCGCGCGCGGCCTCGTCGCTGCCGGTACGCCGTGCCTGGATGCGCAGAAGCGAGGCGATCGTTTGCAAGTTGTTCTTCACGCGATGGTGGACCTCACGGATGGTCGCTTCCTTGACGCGGATCTCCTGCTCGCGGCGCACGGCGTCGGTGATGTCCTCCACGAGCACGAGCGCGCCCGGCTTGAAGCCGATGGAGCGGTAGAGCAGCGCTCTGCCGGCGACCTCGATGGTGATCGCCCGGGCGCCGCCGGTGCGCACAACGGGCGCGATCGCGGTCGAGCCGCCGGGCAACGTGGTGACTCCCCGACCGATGACGCCGCCTTCGACGCCTGCGAGCCGCATGATGTTGACCGCGTTCGGACTTGCGTACGTGACCACGTCGGTCACGTCGACTTCCATGACGCCGTCACCCGCACGGCGATTCGTCACGAACGGCGCGCTGGAATCGATGTCGAGGATCGGCTCGCGTTCGAGGATCTCGAGCACGCGATCAGCAAGCGACATGAAGGCGACTTCCATCTTGCCCGGCGCCTCAACGACTTGCTGCGTGAGGTCGCGGATGACGACAGCGTACGGCGCGCGTGCCGGTCCGACCGGCCTGGCCGAGGTGAGGTACGAGATACCGCGGGTCGTGCGCCGTCGTGTGCCGATGACGGACGCTGCGTGCTCGTACGCGTCGTATGCCTCGGGCTCCTCCTTGCGTGCAAGCGAGTGCCCAACGCGTGGCGCGGCCACGGCAGCGATCGCGGTCATGGGACGCGCGTCGGCGACCACGACGAGATGGTCGCCCTTCATGATCGCAAGGGCGACGTCACCGTAGCCAAGGTCGGCCACAAGCTGCAGGTTGTCGGCAACGTTCGTGAGGTGCACGACCGCTGCAGCAGGCAGGCTTTCGGGGAGTCGAAGTGGTGTGTCCATGACGCTGATTATACGTGACCTTTCACCTGCTCAGAGGGTACGTTCGTACCGGTGTCCACTGACATAATGACCGTTCGTCAAACCATACTAACCTTTCATCACGCCAAACCCGATACGAATTACAGCGGAACAATACGGGAGGGGCACCATGGATCGCGAACTGAGGGCCGTCATCAAGCGAGAAGGTCAACTGAACCTCCTCGCCTACATCATCATCCTCGTGCTTATCGCCGTGGCCGGCCTTCTCGTGTTCACGCAGCTCTCAGGACTCGCTCTCCCAAACCTCTGGCTCCTGAAGAACGAGCTCTTCCGCACCATCGTCACCGGCCTGATGCTCATGGTGATTCTCTACATGATCGACCAGCATAGTCGTCTCAGGCGCGAACTCGTTGCCATTCATGACGATCTCGAGACCGCCAAGATCGACCTTCAGACCGCATACGACCGTCTTGCGTTCGCACATCGTGCGGCTGAGATCATGGCGATGCATACGCACGAGAGCGGCGTCGAACAGGTTCTCAGGGAGTCCGTTGGCTATTTTGGTGCCGAGGCGGCGGCGGTCGTTGGCGACGATGTCGAGATGGTGTCCCAGGACGGTGTCTCTCACGAAGAAGCTCAGCAGGCCGTGATGCGGGTCTCGCTCGAGGCCGTTCGCGCCGGCAGTCCGCTCAGCTCGGGATTCTCCGGCGACGGATCCTCGGCGCTCGCCGTTCCGCTCCGCGTCAAGGGCAAGCTCGATCGCGTCGTTTGCCTGTGGCGCCGGACAGGCACGTTCACCGACGAATCCCTCGAAGGACTCCAGCTGGTCGCGCGCATTCTCGAGATGAGCATCGAGAACCGGGTGCTGCTCGACGAGGTGCGCGAGCAGCTCCAGGGTACCCTGATGGCGCTGTCCAACCTCGTTGAACTCCGGCAGCCCGACTACATGAACCACTCGAACAAGGTCGCGGAGTACGCGGTCAACGTTGGAGTCACCCTCGGCCTGACCCAGCGCGATATCGCCGACCTGCGACTTGCTGCCGTACTCCACGATGTGGGCATGCTTGAGGTACCACTTGGGATCATCTCGGCAAACCGACCACTGACCGCCGAGGAGACAATGATCGTTCGGCACCACCCAGTCTCTGGCGCACGTATCGTGAGGACCGCACGCTTCGGCGAACAGGTCCAGCAGGCAGTGCTCGCGCACCACGAGCGGCTCGACGGGACCGGCTATCCCAACGGCATCCGAGGCGACCGCATACCGCTCCTGGCACGAATCGTGGCTGTCTGCGACGCGTACAACGCGATGATCCACGCGCGTCCGCACCGGCCGGCACTGACCCCTGAAACTGCACTATCCGAACTGTCCGCCGGCGCAGGGCGCATCTACGACGCGCAGGTCGTCGCAGCCCTGCAGCGCGTCACTGGTGTGGCCGCCCGGGCGGGCCACGTGCAGGTCACGGAGGAATCCGCAGCAATGCTGAGCCAGGTCGGCTGACGCTTCTCGCTACTGGCAACACCCCCAGGTTATCGCTATCATCGTCTCGGGCAGAGGCGGGTGGACGCACTGCGCCCAAGACGAACAAGAGAGGGGTAGCCGATGGCGTTCGCTTCGTCGTCCGCATACATCTACCTGTACGTAGCATTCGCCGTCGTGTATATGGCGTCGAGCCTCGCCTCCATCTTCAACGCATTCCGCGTGAGCACGGCCATCTCACGGGCCCGCGACCTCGTTCTGGCAACCGAAGAGGCCCCCCGTGAGCCCGGTCCGGAGATTGGCGCCTTCATCTCCCGCTCGCAACGCCTCATCGACTACACACAGCTGGCCACGCTGCTTCCCCTCGCCTACGTGGCCGGAAGCATGCTCCTGGGCTCGCTTATTCTTGGCGGTTCGGGACACGTCGTCGTCAACTACGGCTGGATCGCGCTCACCGTGCTCGCCACCGGAGCATCGGTAGCGTTCACCATTCTCGGCGCACGTGAGTCCCACGCACTTGGAACCCCAAGCGTTCCCATCAGCACTACCGCGCACTCGAATGCCATCCTTGAGCGCATCGGGATGCGCCTCGGCGTGAGTGCCGCGATGCTCGTTCTTACGACGATCTTCATGCTACTCAACTTGTACTCAGTGCTCTCCGGGATGCAAGACCTCCTCGGGGCGCAATTCCTCATCTGAAATCGTACGGCTCCGCTGCTATAATCCGCAGGCAGCGTAATCGTTCGCTCTTGTGCCCGGGTGGCGGAACAGGCAGACGCGCCGGTCTCAAAAACCGGTGGCCGAAAGGTCGTGCGGGTTCGATCCCCGCCCCGGGCACCACACTTACTCTCGCGCGGACGCTGCCTTCGCGCGCGCCGAGGCCTCAGTCCGAGCGTTGCTCCAGCTCAAGCGCATCCGCATGCTGCTGCGCCTGATTCGCGCCTGCCATGTCGCCCAGCGCACGCCGCACCTGGGCCAGGTTCGCCCACGCAACAGCAAGCCGGGGCGAGAGTTCCACGGAACGCTCGAGGCTCTTGCGCGCTTCCACGAGATTCCCGGTTGCGAGCAGCACACCGCCCCTACCGAGCCACGTCAGCGAATCTGTCGGTGCTAGCTCGAGCGCTCCGTCGTAGGCTGCCAACGCATCAGACAGTGCCCGGCCGTCTCCGGACGACGTCAGGACACGAGTAGCGTATAAGTCACCAAGGTCCCTCAACACCCGATGATTCCCTGGACTCATGCGCGCGGCATCCCGCAACGCCGTCGCTCCCGATTCGACCGCGCCCTGCGCACCCGGTCCCGGCGCGGCCTCGCGAGCCGCCCTCCCGAACGCCCAGAGCGGCGCCGGATCCCACGGAGCGCGTTCGTGCGCCGACTCGAACGAGGCACGAGCGCGCGGCCAGTCGGTTTGAGCGGATGAGAACCCGGCCCCCATCGCCGCATCGGCTCCCATCAGGCCCAGAGCGCCGACCGCACCGCACACGAAGACGCCTACCAAGAGCCATGCGACCGGCAGACCCCACGCGTTCGTCGGCAGCTCAGGAACCGCACGCTGGGCACCATGAACGCTCTCGGATTCACCTGCGCTGACCTGCGCTTCGCATACCACCATCGCGACAGAGGCCAGGAGCAGCGGACCCACATCGAGTGTCACGAAGTGGAACTGCAGGCCGACGCAACCTGTCAGCGCGGCGGCCCCGGCCAACACAACGCGGGAACGTGTCCTCAGCCGCCAGACCTCCCGGCCGGTCATCGCGATGAGCACGAGCAGCGCGACCATGGCGACCGGGCCCGCCGAAATACCGGTGGACAGCAGCAGGTTGTGCGGATCCTCAAGCGGTCGGTCTCGCCCCGCCGCGTCTTCAAGGGGCAGCGAGCCCGTTGTGGCGAAGGCAGACCCGAAGCCACCCAACCCGAAGCCCAGGAACGGGCGTTGCGCAATCAACCGTGCGCTGACCTTCCACACGTCAAGCCGACCCTCCACGGTGTCGACTCCGCCCTGTTGGATCCGGCTCACCGACGGGAGTGTGACCGCCACGACAACGACCGCCGCGAGCAGAACACCAACGCCTACACCGAGCCACACACGGCGGTCTCGGATCCGGGCAGGCGTGGCCGAGATGAAGAGCCAGCCAACGAGTCCGACTACGACCGCCACCACCGCACCGCGTGAACCGGAGGCGACGAGACCCGTCAATCCGGCGGCGACCGCTATCCCCGACATCACACGCCAAGGGCGCCGTTCCGCATCGCGCACGCCATACACGGCCCACGGCAGCGCCACGGCGCACCACAGCCCGAGATTCGACGCATTACCGAGGGTCGATTGCGCCCTGTCCAGCTGGAGGGCATCGCCTGCACCTGATCCGGCGAGCCCCACTCGCTGCGCCAGCGCGTACACTCCGACGACGATCAGCGCGATGCTAACGGAGCGCGCGATGAGGGGGCCCGAGTCATCGTAGCTGGTGACGCCAACGAAGCCCGCGACCACCATGCATGCCAACGCGAGGAGACCTGACTCATACCCGGGGTAGGTGCCAAGCAGTGCAGCGCGCGGATCGGCCGCGAGACCGGTTGAAAGCACGAACAGCCCCGCAATGGTGAGCAATGCGAGCCCCGCCGGACGATTGAACGCGGCTGCAACACGGGCAAGTGCGCGTCTATCGAGCGCAACACCCACCGCGACCAGCGCCGCCGACAGGCATAGGACGAACAGCTTGACCGGGCCGAACGGGTTGAGCCCCCACGGAGCCATCACAAGGGGTGTGCCTGCCACCGCTCCCACCAGCCCGACTCGCGAGGAGACCCGGGCAATCTGCGCTCTAGCGGAGGGCACTGGCCTCTTCCAGATAGAGAGCTAGTGCCCCTAAACTCTGATGCAGCACAAGCAGACCGCTGTACGGTCCGCCCTTGTCGATTCGACGCGCAACGACATCGGGAACGGTCACCAGCATGTTCTGCCCGGCCTCAAATCTCAGGTCGGATCCGTTGCCGGGAGCCGGGCGCGCCGAATCGATCCGGATAACCAGCGCCCTGCCGGCAGGTCTAGGGGAACTCCAGCCGTACGGCTTGAACGTCACTGTGAAGCGATCGCCCTCCTCGGCCGACCCCCCCGCGATGACAGCAAGCGTTCGTGTCGGGACAACTGTGACAGTGGTCAACTTCGCGCGATACTCGGCGGTTGTGTCAACAGGTCCGGGCGGCTCTTGCGTACGTCCGGTACCCGGGACGTCACCACCGATGCCGGTGGTCGCGGCGCTCGATCCGTCGCTCTCCGACGAACTGGTTGCGGACGCAGACTCGGTTTGGGTGGTGACGGCTGAACCTTCATACGACAGTGGCTTTCCGTCCTGTTCAACAGTGCCTCGCGTCAGCACGGCGCCCACAACGAGCAGTCCCGCGACCGACGCGATTGCCGCAAGAGTCAGCCACGTGCGTCTTGGCATCCGTCCTCCGTCCACTTCGCGACCGCGGGACCCCGCACCTGCGAGGCCCCGCGGTGTCAGCACGTGTGATCGACTCTATTGAATGATGTTCCGTACGGAGTTTCGAACCGCCTGCGATACGGCATTGAGACCACCAAGGTACCGCACTTCCTCGATCTGCGTTCTCTTGGCCGTCAGCTTCGCGACAACGAATGGATCAAGTGACGCACTCGGGGTGAGAAGCATGACCGAACCATCCCGACCCTGCAGCACACCGCCCGCCAATGCATCCGGGAAGTTCTGCCCGGTCGCGAGGGCTACTCTATTCCAGCTCAGCCCCGCGTTCTGCACTCCGTACTCGGCAACGATGCAGCCCGTCTGGTAGCGGTTGCTGCCCGCGAGGCGCTCAACGCGGGCCGTTCCGAAGTAGAACTTCAGAGAGTCCTCGATAGTGGTGGGCACGACCGTGGGGCCCCCGAGGACCGCAACATCGGTCACTCCGGCCGCCTGCATTGCCTGGCGCGTAGTCGTCTGCAACGGCTTGTTCTTATCGACAAGGTAGATCGGCCAACCCTTGGCGGCAGCAAGCGGCGATGCAGCGAGAGCGTCAGGGAAGTTGGCGCCGGTCGATACGAAGGCCATGCCGTCGTACTCGGCACCGAGCAGCTCAACCGTCTTGGCAGCAATCGCCTCTGCCGTCTTGTAGCGATCAGGACCTGCAACGCGGGTCACATTCGCCGCACCGAGCAGCGTGTCGAGCTCGGTTTCCACCGCGGTACCCACCGCCGGCGGTCCTCCAAGGATAACTGCCTTGGTCGCGCCAAGGTCGGTAATCGCCTGCGCGACTGTCGCAGGCAGATCGCTCGGACTCGTGAGCAGTATCGGACCATCGTACGCGCCGGCAAGAGCGGCTCCACCAAGCGCATCCGGCCAGTTGTAGGCCGTCGCAATGACGACCGTGTCTGCGCCTGTGGGGAACGCCGTTTCGGCGGCCGCAATCGCAGTGTCGATTCTGGTCGCGCCAGAGATCGGCACCGGCTCGAACGAATCGACCGGCAGGATCTCGAAATCGACGCTTCTGACCGATTCCTCTTGGCCGAGGTTGTCGACCGAGTAGTACTTGACGGAATGCGGGCCCAAACCCGTGACGGTCACGCTCGTTCCCGCCGTGAACGAGCCGCCATCGACCGCGTAGTGCGTCGAGGCAACGCCAACGACCGCATCAGTCGCCGTGAAGTTGATGGTGGCATCGCCCTTGTAGCCGCCAACCGCGTCGGATGAGGTCACGGGCGGCAGGCCGTCCATGGTCTGCTTGAGAACCGTCACGCTACCACCGGCCGGCGACAGGATATCGAGATCGCCGAAGCTCGCATGGTTCAGGTAGTGCAGCGGTTGGTAGTAGCCATAATCGGGATCATCGAACTGGAACTTGTAGGACCCGGTAGGCATCGGGCGCATCCACCATTGGCCGTCCGAGGAGTTGTAGCCGTACGTCGACTGGACCTGATTCCATCCGTAGCCGGGCACGTTGTACCAGATGTGCACCATGATGTTCTGGTCGATATTCGCGGCGGAATCGTCGAGGAACACGCGCCCCTTGTACTCAACACCGGGCGCCAGGTTGGCATTGAGCGTCTGGGTGCCGGGAGCACCGCTGAGGACGATCTCTGTGGCATCAAAGTCAAGCGACACTTTGTCGTTGTAGAACTCGGATGCCAGGCGCAACGGGTTGGGCCACGGCGGATCGAACGCGACCTTGTATGTCCCGGCGAGTAGGCCACCGACATTGTAGCTGCCGTCTGCGCCGGTTTCGGCGCTTGAAACCCAGTTCCAGTACCCGGAAGAATACTTGAGAGCGGTGACCGTCGCGCCTTCAAGTGCTCCCGACGGGCCGGTGACCGTACCCGCGAAGTGGAACGCGGGGGTGAGCTCATCATTCACGAGCGTCGGTCCCCCGAGGATCGTCGACACCACCGTGGCGGCGGCCTTATCGGCAGCGTTGTTGTACCAAGAAGGCACGTAGTTCTTAGAGGGCGTCAGCGAGTCGATCCCTGTCTCGTTGAACGCGAGTTTGTAGTCGCCGGAGTAGACAGGCCAGCGCCACTGGCCGTTGGAGTCCGTGACTGCCGTCGCAACCTGTATCGCACCGTCGATAGCGTCATACGTGTAGACGCCGACCGGTACACCGCTTCCAACGACTGCGGCGGTCGTGGCGTTCGTCAGCGTGCCTCCGATGATTACCGAGCCCTCCATGCGAGGAAGATACACGTTCTTGCCGGTCGAACTCCCGCCGCCGGCCAGGTTGATGCTCGTGGCCGTCAGCACGTCCTGGGTGCCGCCATAGTAGAGGTAGTCGTAGCCATGGACGCCGGGATAGACCGTGCCATCGCCCTCGCTTCCGTTGACGAGCACTCTGTACATGCCAGCTGGCACCCAGTCGAAGCGGTAGTTGCCGAGGGCGTCTGTCTTAGTCGACGGCACGTCCCACGACAGCATCCAGGTAGCTCCGCCGTCATCTGTCGTATAGAGCGCTACAACAGCTCCGGGAACGGTTCGCATCGTATCGTTGGCATCGAATGCGGTACCCGAAATGGAACCCCACGTTGTCTTCTTCACCAGAGCGGCATTCACCCCGGATTGTGCGGTGGTCCCGCTCAGCACGATGGCGTTGGCGGTAGCCAGCGTCGCCTTGTTGTTGTACCACTGCGTCGTGTAGAAGACGTTGCCGGGGTCGCCGAGGGCATCGTAGCCCCAGTCGAAGAACCTTACCTTGTAGGTTCCCGCAGGGAGTCCGCCGACGTAGTACTTACCCTTCGCATCGGTGTAGTCCCAGGCGACTTCGTTTCCAGCTGCATCAGTGACCCAGGCATTGATATAGCACGTAGCGTAGCCGTAATCATCCTCGCCATAGATGACGCGGCCGCTTCCGGATTCTGTGACCGTGCCGGAGATGGACGCGCCCTTTACCATCGACGCATTGATTCCCGTGCGCGTCGCCGGTGCGGTGAGCGAGATGTTGAGCGCCAGTGCCTGCGTTGTCGAGTTGTACCACTCATCGATGTATACGCGCTCGTTGGACGGATCGGTCCAGCCGATGTCCTGGAATGCAACCTGGAACGTGTTGCTCGGCAGACCGGTGATGTCGTAGGTGCCGTCGGTGCGCGAGAACGCCTCACCGTTGTTGTCTTCGTCGTAGTTGGCAGTGACGCGAATACCCTCGAGCGGCGCACCGGTGACCTGGTCCGTCACCACCCCGCTGATGCGCGAACCAAGTCCCAGCGAGGCATTGATGTTCACCAGCGTCGCCCCGGAAGCCAAGGTGAGCTTCCCCGCTGCCGCCCAGTTCCGTGTGTTGTTGTAGAACTCGGAAAGGTAGATGTTCGGCGGGTTCTGTGTGAACTCGACGATGATCTTTCCGGGCGGCACCTCGAGGTCGTACGTGCCGTCGGGTTCGGTATACGCATCGCCGACCCAGTCCATGAAGGTTGGGTCTCCCGGGTCGTAGACATAACCCCTCACGGTGATGCCCGCCAGAGGCGCCTTATAGGCATCGTCCACCACCTTGCCAGTGATATGGCCGTTGGCCGCAAAGGCCGTCGACGGAACCACGAGCGCGATCAACACAGCGGAAACCAACACAAGAGCGACACTGACCCCCAGCGATCCCAGCTTGATGCGGTGCATGACTCCTCCAGATGCACTCGGCACACGGTGCGATACGCATTGCGCCATCACATTTGATTGTGCTCCCGCCACCACACCTATGGGAAGAGGCTTCGCCAAAATGAGAGCTGCATCGCGCTCTAAGTCATCTATCCTCGCCGGCTGCTCGCACCGCCTCGGCACCCCGCCCCGCTGCGCGGTAAAGCGGCGCGCTTATGCCGACGAAGATCGCGCCCACGAGGAACCCGACCGGGATCGACCACATCTTCGCAATCCACCCGAGAACCGGCTGGCCGCCGGCGCCACCCACATCGCTGAAGAACGCGTCGAGCGACAGCACCGTTGCACGCTGCGCGGAGGGCACCTGTTCGTTCAGGTATGCCTGTCGGATGGGACCGACCACGCCGAACACGACGCCCCACAACGTCCACAGGGCTGCTGCCACAAGCATGGGAACGAGCCCGGGCGTTCGGGTAACGAGTCCCACCACGCCGATCGCCGCAACGAGCACGGTGAGAAGCACCATGGAGACGGCGAGCACCTTCGCCGGGTCGCGCCTGCGTTCGCCCTCACGCATGATGCGCTTCACAAGCGTGTTGCCGATGATTCCAGCTAGCGCCGACACCGCCGCGAGAACGCCGACGACCCAGATGAACTCTCGGCCGAGCAGGTCGAGAGCGTAGCGTTGCCAGGAGTAGAAGCCGTAGAGGAAGAACACACCGGTGGTGGCCGAGACGAACATGAGCGGGCGCACGACGCGGTGATTCCACCCGTAGGTAATTCCGGCGTCGAGTATCTTCCGGGTCTCGGCCCCGAGCGTTGAGAACCGCAGCGGCCGCTTCTGGAACCCGAGGTCCTCCATCATCACGCCCGCTGCGATGAAACACACGACTAGCAGCGCAGCGCGCACAATGTACGGCCACGAGAGGTCGACCTGGCCGAGGAACCCGCCTGCAAGCGTGCCCACGAGCATCGAACCCCCGAATACCATCCCGCCCCATGCAAAGACACGCTCTCGTGTTCCTTCGTAGTCGGTGAACGCAAGCGCGTCAACGAGCCACGCATCGACGGCGCCCGTCTGGAAGGTGAACCCGAGCCCGAGGATGATGGAAGCGCCGATGAAGGCCCAGATCCCCCAGTGGTACTGCGATGAAGCCACGTAGAGGAGCGTGGAGATCACGAGAGTGATGGTGCCGATCATGAAAGACGCCTTGCGCCCGATCGTGTCGGCAACAACCCCGGTCGGCACCTCGAAGACGATTTGTCCGACGGTGAACGCGGTGTTCACGAGCATCACCTGGAAGATGTCGAGCCCGGCCTCCATGAGGAAGAGCGTGTTCACTCCCCAGATAAGCGACGCGGCAAGCGCAAAGAGCGCGCTTGTCGTGAGATACGCGCCGATAACGCCCCGTGGTGTACGTGCCGCCGCGATCTCAGACCTCCTCGGCATCATGGGTTAGGTACATAATCAGTGCTTGGGGGATGATTCCCATCGAGCGCCGTTAGCGACACGGAGGGGGCACGATGCAGGACCGCGCCGGGTTCGGAGAGTTCGTCCGCGCGATTCCGAAGGCCGAGCTGCATCTGCATCTCGAGGGCACACTGGAGCCCGAGCTCATGTTGTCGCTCGCCGAGCGGAACCACCTGCCACTCCCGTACCCGGATGTCGAGTCCGCGCGCGCCGCGTACGACTTTGCCGATCTCCAGTCGTTCCTCGATCTCTACTACGCCGGCGCCAACGTACTCCGGACTGAACAGGACTTCTATGACCTCACCTGGGCGTACGCCTCTCGCGCGGCCCAGGAGAACATCCGACACATCGAACCGTTCTTCGACCCTCAGACGCACGTCGCCCGCGGCATTCCCTTTGGCGTGGTTGTCGCGGGCATCTTGCTCGCACTTCAAGATGCCGAGGAGGACTTCGGCGTCACGTCGAAGCTGATCATGTGCTTCCTGCGTGACCTGCCGGCGACATCCGCAGAGCACACGCTCCAGACCGCCCGCCTCTACCACTCGCGAATCGCAGGCGTCGGCCTCGACTCGGCCGAGGTCGGCAACCCGCCGGAGCTCTTCGCGAAGGTGTTCGACGAGGCTGCGGCACTCGGTTTCCGACGCGTCGCGCATGCGGGTGAAGAGGGCCCGGCATCGTACATCACCGACGCGCTCGATTTGCTCGGCGCTGAGCGGATCGACCACGGGGTGCGATGCCTCGATGACCCGGCGGTCGTCGACCGTCTCGTGCGCGAGCGCGTACCGCTGACAGTCTGCCCGCTTTCGAACGTGAGGCTTCGCGTCTTCGACACCATGAGCGCTCACCCGCTCAAACGCATGATGGATGCGGGGCTGCTCGTGACCGTGAACTCGGACGACCCCGCGTACTTCGGCGGGTACCTTGCCGACAACTATCTCGCGGTCGCTGAGGCGCTCGACCTGTCGCCGCTCGACATGGTGACGCTCGCGCGCAACTCGTTCGAGGCCTCGTTCGCCGACGAGGATCGGAAGGCCGCGTGTCTCGCCGAGATCGACACGTTCCTCAGCTCGCGCTGACCGCGTCCGCACTACGAACGTGTGTTCGCTTTTGCGCGCAAGAACTGCTAGACTGCGCATCGTGACACCCCCATTCAGCGGAGGTCCCGATGCAGCGCGCACCACTCCCCGTCGAATCCGCCGAGGCACTCCTCGGCACCCTCAACTCCGGACAGCGGGCAGCTGCTGCGCATGGCAACGGGCCGCTCCTTGTGGTGGCCGGAGCGGGCACCGGTAAGACGAACACGCTCGCGCACCGGGTGGCGTACCTCATCGACTCCGGGACTGACCCCAGCCGCATCCTGCTGCTGACGTTCTCGCGCCGGGCGGCACAGGAGATGGTACGGCGGGTCGACGGCCTGCTGCGTCGCGGCGCGGGAGATGGACCGGGTGCGCCTGCGACCCGAGGCAAGAAGGTGTGGGGCGGCACGTTCCACTCGGTGGCTGCGCGGCTGCTGCGGGTGCACGGACGCGACATCGGCCTCGAGCCGAACTTCACGATCCTCGATCGCTCCGATGCCGAGGACCTTATGCACCTGGCGCGAACGGACCTCGACCTCGGCAAGAAGGGTCGACGGTTCCCGCAGAAGGGCACGTGTCTCGACATCTACTCGCGGTGCGTGAACGCGCAGTTGCCGCTCGAAGACGTGCTGCGAACGGCGTTCCCGTGGTGCAAGGACGATGCCGAGGAGCTCAAGCGGCTCTTCGTGGCGTACACGGACGCGAAGGAA